>JANZZJ010000257.1 GCA_026419455.1 Candidatus Sumerlaeaceae bacterium
GTTCATCGGCTGAAGCGACGGGCGTGCGAGGGGCTCCGAGGCGATCGTCGCGAGAGGCAGTAGGAGGGGGCAAAGTTGCGTGGGTGATCTTCTCGAGATTTCGCATGAGCCGTCGGTTCTCAAAATAGATGAACAATGCCAGTGCAAGAGCTGAAAAAGCAACGATCCATGGAGCATATCTTGGCATGTTTTGCTAAAGGGTTTTTAGCTGGGTACAGACTGCCGCATACAAAAGCGGTAACATGATTTCGTGGTGTCCGATAAGCGAAATCGGCGTGCCATGCTGGCCAGTTGGCTGACCGAGGCCGTGGGACTCTTCGTCCTCTTGAGTCCGTGATGCACAGCCTGTGGGCCGTAAAAGCACGTTTTGCCTTGGCCGGTAATGTTCAATCATGTCCATATTTATTGCAGTAAATCCTCGAACCGGATAGCCAAGGTTTCGGGCCACGGTCAGCGCTTTAAGAAATACTTCGGGGAGAATGACAGCACTTCCACAGTTTATGACGACACCGCCATTATCGATGGTCGTCACGGCCGCTGCAAAAAGCCGAAAATCCCGCATGCTGCCTGCCCCAAGTGCTTCGCCGTTGCAGGACGGATGCTGGTGAATCGTATCGGTTCCGATGGCAACGTGGACAGTGACTGGTATTCCCAGACGATGAGCGTTAGCCAGGATGCTAGAGGAAACATACTGCGGCATCATTCGGCGTAGGCCACGTCCCAGTGCCTCGCCGAGGCCCAGCCCGTAGCGAAGGCAACCCATGATGAGACTGTTCATTTCGCTGCCGGTCTCCTCGACCATGCCAAACATGCCAGTCTCGAGCCCAGCAGCCACATCCTCGCTTGTGCGGCCAAAACGCGCCATTTCGTAGTCGTGAATGGACGCAGCACCGTTCATAGCGATGGCGCTAATTAGGCCGTGTTCCATCATGTGGATGATTAGTGGACCGAGGCCACATTTGACCACGTGTCCGCCCATCATGAATACGACGCCACGTCGGCACGCCACCGCTTCGGCAATTTTTCTGGCTGCTATGAGGAGCTCTCTCGCCTTGAGAACGGGCGGCAAACAGTCAAAAAAGTGGTAAAGAGGTAAATCCACATTGGGCACTTTTGCCAAATGTGCTTGTTCCACTTTTGTCGCCCGGTTGGCGACCGAGTAGGTGCGAATCTTGGAAAAATCCAGCGTCGGTAATTTCACCGCTAAGCGTTTTTAGCCTCCGCCAGCTCAAATTCTTCGTGAATAGCTTGCACCGCCTTATCCACGTCTTCTTCGCGAATGACACATGAGATTTTGATTTCTGAAGTGCTTATCATTTCGATGTTAATGTTGTTCTTTGCGAGCGCTCGGAACATTGTACCCGCTACATTCGCGTGGCTCTTCATGCCAACTCCTACGACAGAGACCTTAGCAATCTTGCTGTCGGCTGCAACATCCTTAGCACCGATGCGTTGCGCAACTTCGCGTGCCACTTCCAACGCTTGAGGCAGATCTTCTTTTGAAACGGTGAAGGAAATATCGTTTAGGCCATGAGTTCCGACGTTCTGAATGATCATATCGACGACAATGTTCTTGCCCCCAAGTGCACCGAAGACCTCGGCGGCAATGCCCGGCCTGTCGGGAACCCCGAGAATGGAAATCTTTGCTTCGTTACGGTTATAAGCCACACCACTGACAACGATATCTTCCATTTCTTTAACCTCCTTAACGACCATAGTGCCCGGCACATCAACAAAGCTTGAGCGGACATGAATAGGAACATTGTAGTTTTTGGCAAATTCCACGCTGCGGGAGTGGAGCACTTTCGCCCCAAGGCTCGCCAGTTCGAGCATCTCATCGTAAGAAATGCGATCGAGTTTGCGGGCGTTAGGTACGATGCGGGGATCGGCCGTGTATACACCTTCAACGTCAGTATAAATGTCGCACACGTCGGCCTTCAAAGCAGCTGCTAAGGCGACAGCGGTTGTGTCGCTCCCACCTCGGCCAAGAGTAGTGATTTCATTGTCCATGGTGATTCCCTGGAAACCTGCAACAATCACGATGCGCCCCTTGTCGAGTTCTGCCCGGATCTTCTCGTCATTGATGTGGACGATCTTGGCTTTGCGGTGGGCGTTGTCGGTGATGATGCCGACCTGGGGCCCGGTGAAAGACTTGGCTGGATAGCCCATTGACTGAATGGCGATGGCGAGCATGGCAATGGAAATTTGCTCGCCCGTGGAAATAAGCATGTCGATCTCGCGAGGATCAGGATTTTCGCTGACTTGATGTGCTAATTCAAGAAGCTTATCAGTGGTTTTCCCCATCGCGGAGACAACAACTACGACTTGGTTTCCGCGATCATACTCACGGGTCACCAGTTTCGCAACGTGGCGAATCCGATCAGGGTCTGCCACGCTTGATCCGCCAAATTTCTGAACGATAAGAGCCAAGGCCGTGTTACCTCTCTTCCGTCGGAAATTGCACTCTTGTGGTGATTGTCACAACGAATGAAACCGAGCCTGCAAATGCTTTTTTTACGATTGCCTCATTACGTCCAGTGGTCTGGCACATCGATGTACACTTTTCCGCCGGCTTCAATGAAAACCGGATACATTTCAAGCCTTGCGTGGGGATTTGTCAGGCCCTGGCCGGAGGGGAGACCGAATTCCCAACCATGCCATGGGCAGGTGATCACGTCGGCGTGGACCTCTCCTTTCAAAAGTTGAGCTCCGCGATGGGGACACTCACTGAGAAACGCAACAACGCGCCCGCCTATAGAGCCGACTCCTACGCAGTGCTGTCCTAGCCAAACCGGTTTGAAAGTACCGTCGGCGAACTCAGATGTGTTGCCAGCATAGATTCTCATGAGCCTATCCGTATGGAGTGATTAAAGCCTTCCTACCAGACCCGTGGTTTCTTCGATCCCAAACATGATATTCATATTTTGGACAGCTTGCCCTGCGGCACCTTTGAGAAGATTGTCGGTGACAGAAATCACGACTACGGTTCTCGTGCGGGGGTCAACCCTCACCCCGAGATCACAGTAGTTGGTGTTCGCCACAGCTTCGATCTGCGGGAGGCTGTCAGGAGGATATACGCGGACGAACGGCTCACCGGCGTAGGCTTCAGAAAGGATCTGATAGAGCTCGTCTACGGTAGGTAGCGATTCATCCTCGGCGAGACGTAGAAAACAATCGGCCATGATGCCGACTTTGTATGGGCCGACATGGGGAACAAAAAGGATGCGGATGGAGTGGGGATTGGCTTTCGATCTGCGCATCTTGGTAGCAGCCGCGGTCAGCTCTTGTTCAATTTCTGGTGTGTGTTGGTGATTGCCGATCCGGTAAGCGCGAACGTTTTCTGCTACGGCGATAAATTGGTTTTCCAACTTTGGAGCACGGCCGGCACCAGAAACTCCCGATATAGCGTCTATCATGATGGGGTAGCGAACTCCAATGCCAGCTTTGACGATAGGAGCGCAGGCGAGGATGGCGGTTGTCGTGTAGCACCCAGGATTGGCGACCAAACGTGCTTTGGCAATTTTTGCGCGGTAAAGTTCCGGCAGGCCATATACCGCCTCGCGTAGAAGTTTCGGAAACAAGTGCTCAAAGCCGTACCACTGCGGGTACTCAGATGCATTCTTGAGCCGGTAGTCGGCGCTGAGGTCAATAACCCTGCAACCAGCGGCGAGGATCTCCTGAATGAATGGGAAGGTCTCTCCCGGGCGCTTGCAGGAAAAAATAATGTCGCAGCTGCTGAGTTTCTTAATGTTGAAGTCTTCAAATTTGAGTGATGTGTGCCGAAGCTGGGGATGAGCAGACCAAGCTGGAGTGCCGGGAGAAGACTCGCTAACCAAAGAGACGAGCTCGGCGTAGGGGTGACGCAATAAGATATCTATCAGCCGGCCTGCTCCCAAGCCGGCGGCGCCGATTATACCAACGCGTAGGGCGCCTTTGCGTGAGGATGGAGACATTTTTGTGACTCCAGAGTAATAGAATGCATCAAACCGATATCTTTGTTGCTGGATACAGAATAGCGCGTTGTATCATACAAGATAGAAACCAAGAGTGATCCTGCGCTCGTAACGAAAGGGGGATTTTTATGAAAGAAAACTACTACAAAATACTTGGGGTGGCAGAAAATGCGTCGCAAGACGAAATCAAAAAAGCCTACCGAAAGCTCGCGCTCAAGTATCATCCCGATCGCAACCGAAACAATCCTGAGGCAGAGGAAAAGTTTAAGCAGATCACAGAAGCTTACGAAGTCTTAAGCGACCCTAAGAAACGCGCGCAGTACGATGCTATGAGGCGAGGCGCCTTTGCAGGCGGCTTTACATCAGGCGCTGCAGGGGGTGGGCCATTTGGCGCTGGGGCAACGAGTTTTTCTTTTAGCGACCTGGGAGGGTTTGCGGATATTTTTGAGCAGCTATTCCGCGAACGAAGCACCGGCCGCCGGGGGGCTGGGTTTTCTTCGTTCGATTTCGAAGAGCCTGGAACAGCCGGTAACGATATCGAGGCGGAAATCACGATACCGTTTGAAGTGGCAGTTCGAGGGGGAAAACAGACGATTACGTTTATGAAAACCGATCGCTGCCCGAATTGTGGAGGATCGGGAGCGCAGCCTGGAACAAGAGTGGCGACGTGTGCCCAATGTGGCGGACGTGGCACAGTTACGATTTCTCAGGGAGCGTTCGGGGTGACGCGACTGTGTTCAGGTTGCGGTGGGCGGGGAACAGTCATCACGACGCCGTGCGTTGTGTGCCGCGGAACAGGGTTTTCAAGCCGGCCCAAGACACTGACAGTAAAAATCCCCGCTGGCGTTAAGGACGGTCAGATTATCCGGCTAGCTGGCGAGGGGCAACCAGGAGTAAATGGCGGTCCAGCAGGCGATCTCTTACTCCGCGTGAATGTGCAACCGCATCCATTATTCCGCCGCGATGGCGACAACATTATCGTCGAAAAGGAAATCGATTGCGCAACTGCAGTCCTTGGTGGGCAAGTAACGGTTCCCACCCTTGACGGAGAGGTGAAACTGAAAATTCCGCCAGGTACGCAGAGTGGGACAGTGTTTCGTCTACGAGGGCGCGGAGCTCATCGGCGCGGCAGCCCAGCCGGAGACCTCCATGTTATAGTGAAAGTGCTTACCCCTAAGAATCTCACGGAAAAGCAAAAAGAAGCTTTTCGGGCGTTCGCGCGTGAAATGGGTTGGAAAGTTTAATAGTTTGAGATACCTTATGAAGCAGCGGGTTATGGATCGTGAACTAGAAGTACGATGTCGCCCCGGCCGGGGAATCGGGCAACTTCGCGGAAATTTTCTTTGATGAGCTTCCAGTAATCGGGGGGCCGGATTTGCCCCCAAAAGGGCGTTATGTACCACAGGCGGCGTCCTGAGGCCAGCGCACGGCGGATCGCTTCTGTGGTCGAGGTATCAATTCGTCGCCCATCCTCTACAATGAGCCAGCGGGGCACCTGCCCATGCCACCCCAGACGTTTGGTATAAGCCCATAGGACTTCGATGTCGGCGTTAGGCCCACACAACACAATATCACTAGGCTGGATCCTCTCGTTTAACCAGCGCACAGCCCGCAGCCAATCATGAACGGGAGTTCTGGCGTAGCGGTGTGCTGGCAGGAACTCCACAACGCACAAGAACGCTGGAGTGAGAACCAAAAGGTTCTGGGCCACAAATCTTCCAAAACGGCGGCGGAGAATAAGCAACACCTGATTTAGGAACTCTCCCCCGGCCCAGAGCAGGGGAATGGAAAAACCGACAAAATAGCGGGGCGCGAGGAAAAATCTTCCGGCAAAATAAAGCGCAAGTAATAAGCCCGAGCTTAACATCAACCAACATGTTAATCTGATCAATCTGTTGCCAGGCTTATTAAAGATGCGCCGCGGAAGCAAAACCAACAGCAAAAAAGGCCCTACGATCAAAATACCATACCAGGGCTCCTTGATGAGCTCATAGGCAAAATTCCTGAAACTTGTGACTGCGCGTGTCCAACTAAAGTCCTGGAGTGCTCCCGATTTCGCCCCCAGGCGTCGATACCAAAGCAAAAGGTAAGGTAAACAAAAGAAAATAACGCAAAGTATCGACAAAAGATAGAGGCGGATGGTTTGCCTACGGTCCGCTGCTGACCGCAACAAGTGAAATAGCAGCACGACCCAGTACGGCCAAAGCCATGCAATGTTCAGAGGAGTTAGATAAATTGCCACGGTAGAGAGGAAGGCCATTGATGCGTAGGCGAACCATTCAGTCCGGGGGCGGACACGTACGCACTTGAGAAACGTCGTGTGGAGCAGCACGAGAATGAGGGTGGTCCACATGTAGCCTCGTGCCCCCAGTGAAAAATCTACCCACGGGGGAAAGACACTCATAATAAGCGCGCTCATTGCCGCCACGCGCGAACTCTGCCACCAGTATTTCCAGAAAAACCAAATGAGCGCGATAGTCAGTACCGCGGCACACATACCGGGAATGCGAATCCAAAACTCGGCTCCCAGTGGGGAGGCTTGTGATGCGAAAATTCCCTCGAGCAGATAGACGAGAGGACCGGGCCCGGTATCCTGAATGGTAAATCCGAGAATACTTTCGGCTGGCTTCCGTGCGGGATCCCAAAAGTCCTTCCCAACAAGGGGACGCGCTGCAACCTGGGCCGTGATGAGCTCGTCTATCCACCAACTACGCTCGCCCAAGGCGGGTAGGCGAACAATCACGCAGGCAAGGATAGCAAAAAGAAAGAGGATGAGCCCTGTGACTCTCCACTCTCCATGACGTATGCCATGCCGCAAGATTCAGAACCCCATTTGCTGTTTATACCATTCAATCGTCCGACGTAGCCCTTCGCGAAAGTCTATAATGACTTTGTAGCCAAGGGCTGCCTTTGCTTCTGAAATGTCCGCGAGTGAGTGACGTACGTCGCCTGCACGTGGAGGCGCAAATACGGGCTCAATTGACGTGCCAAGGACCGTGTTGATTTCTCGCACTAAATCTAGGAGACTGAATGATGCTCCACACGCAATATTGAAGACGCGCCCGGACACGTGCGGGGCTTGCGCTGCTGCAATATTCGCTAACACATTATTTAAAACATAGGTAAAATCGCGCGTCTGTGTACCGTCCCCGTATATGGTGGGCGATTGCCCACGAAGCATCGCGGTGATAAACTTTGGGATTACGGCACTATACTGCGAGGTGGGATCTTGACGCGGGCCAAATACATTAAAATACCGCAACGAGACAGTCTCAAGACCGTAACAAGCGGAGAAAGCCTGCATGTAGTACTCGCCTGCCAGTTTGGAAACCGCGTAAGGTGATTTGGGAAGGGGGAGAAGTTTCTCAGATTTGATAGGTGTCGGTTGATCACCATAAGCCGAAGAACTTGCCGCATAAACAACCCTTCTGACACCTGCATCCACACAGGCCCGAAGCAAAACCACCGTGCCTTCGACATTGACGCGGTTTGACGTCTCTGGGTCCTCGATGCTACGTGGAACGCTCGGAAGAGCGGCCTGGTGAAGAACATATTCTACCCCCCGGACAGCCTGAGCTACCTTTTCCTTATCGAGAAGACTTCCTTCGATAAACTCAACTTTGCGGGCAAACGCTGCGATATTTTCGCGTTTACCTGTTGCCAGGTTATCAAGAATCCGCACCTCATGTCCTTGTTCCACAAGATACTCAGCGATATTTGAACCTATGAAGCCACATCCACCCGTCACCAAATACTTTGCCATGCTTCGTCTCTCTATGTGATCGAATTGCTAAGTAATAAGCCGCAATGAGCCTACATTCGTTGAAACAGAAACAATTGCGCAATTGTTAATGCAGCTGGGCAGGAAAGTGTTGACCTGCCTAGGATTGTACGGCAGGCGTGGCATACGAACGAAGCCTCGGTGTGGCTAATCACAAGATAGGCGGTGAGAGGATGGCTTGGACGGTAAATGTATTCCAAAAGTTCAGCGTGTGCTTTTTGCTGGCAGCATTGGGAGTAGTTGGTCTAGCTCAAGCCAAGACATTGCCACCAATAGATGTTTCCCTCGCTACGCAAGTCTGGAACGCAAAGCCTCGCGCCAAAGAAACGACACGGGCGTTTGAGATGCGGTTGCGTAAAGAAATGGTAGAACTTGCCAGTAAGCCAGCATCGAAACTTGACGACACCGAAAAGTGGAAACTTCTCGCTTACCTTCGAGAGGTTCCATGGCAGAAACTGCCCGCTACCTGGCAAAAGTGGTACCTCGAAACGATGCCGAATCCGCGGCTCACGGCCGAGCAAACCAGCGCAATTCTTCTTAGAGCGGAATCAAAGAAGTTCTGGGAGATCACCCCCAAAGAGCTGGACGTTTATCTCCGCTGGGCTAAGACAACGATCCCTGATTTACGTTCGCGGGTCGTACACTATGCACGCAAACGCGTGGGCCAGCCCTATGAAATGTATCTTCTCGGAGAATTCCCGTTCGAACTTTATGACCCCCAGCCGCTTTTCAACCTTAGCAAAAGTGATTGCGTAGTTTTTTGCGAGCACACTTACGCGATGGCCTTATCGGCGGACTGGAAAGAATTTTTCTATACCCTTCAAAAAATCCGTTACAAAGACGGAAAGATTGGCATGTTGACGCGCAATCACTACACTGAGGCCGACTGGAACAAAAATAATTCTTGGCTCGTACGCGATATCACTCGCGAGCTGGGGGCATCAAAAATCGCACACTACACGGAAAGGATCGACAGGGAAAAGTTCTTTGCGAAGTTTGGAATCGGACAGGGTATTCCTGTGGAGATCCTTGAGGATGACTACATTCCTGCCGACTCAATTGCCGAAATAGCACACAAATTACAGGATGGGGATTTTGTGAACGTGGTGCGAGGCATTGGAGGCGGTGTTTGGGTAGGCCATACGGGCCTCATAGCCCACAACGCCAAGGGCGAAGTAACTTTGATTCACTCGACCCAGCCGAAGGTAGTTGAGGTGCCGTTGCTTCGGTATGTTGAAGAAAATGTTAAGAAAAACGTGGAGCGCGCTAAAAAGAATCAGGCGCAATTCCTCGGAATGAAATTTCTGCGACTTCGGGCAGAGGACCTCGGGAACTGAACCGGCTGTTCCTCATCAAAGCGAGAATCGCTCTACCAAAGAGTCACTGAGTGTTTAGCGACAAAGCAGATTGTCCCGCCATTTTCCTCCTTTTTGGGGAAAAGGACGGTACAGCTTTGTGAGCACGACTTCCGTGGCAGACGGAGTTTCGAGCATTGCGCATGGTAGCCTCAGGAAATTTCTTCGGGTTCTTCAAAGAGCGCATCCACAAACTCCTTCGGGTCAAAGTCGCGCAAGTCATCAATTCCTTCGCCGACCCCAATTTTTACCACTGGGATTGAGAAAAGGTTACGAATACCAATGAGTACCCCCCCCTTCGCGGTCCCGTCGAGCTTGGTCATGACCAATCCCGTCACTGGAATTGCCTCAGTAAACACTCTGGCTTGCTGGATTGCATTTTGCCCAGTAGTTGCGTCCAGCACAAGCAGTGTATCGTGTGGTGCGTTTGGGATGATTTTTTTCACAACCCGGACGACCTTTTTCAGTTCCTCCATAAGGTTAGTCTTCGTATGGAGGCGGCCTGCGGTGTCGATAAGCACCACGTCTATCTTCTCCGCGATTGCTTTGTTGAGAGCGTCGTAGGCAACCCCAGCAGGATCTGCGCCCATATCTTTTGCTAAGAATTCCGCTCCAGTTCGTTGCGCCCAAATGCCAAGCTGCTCAATCGCGGCTGCACGGAACGTGTCGCCAGCAACAAGCAGACAACGCAACCCTTTTGCGCCGAATTCCGCGGCAAGCTTGCCAATAGTGGTTGTTTTCCCAGTCCCATTCACTCCAACAAAGAGTATGACCCAGGGTCGCTCTGGCGGTGGTGAAAGGAGGTGTTTTTCGGTGCCGACAATGCGGAGCAATTGTTGTTTGAAATTCTCGATGAGTTCGTCCGCGGATACTCCCCGCGCTTCGAACTCACGCATTTCCTCTATGATCTTAAGAGTGGTCTCAGCCCCGACATCTGCGCGGATGAGAATCTCTTCAATGCGCTCTAGAAGATTCTCGTCCACTTTTCCAGCAGCTTTAATAGCAGCTTTGATCTGACCGACGATTTCTTCGCGCGTTTTGCGAATCCGCTGGCTTAAGGCTGCCTTAAGGCGCCCAAAAAGCCCACGCGGCTTTTCAGAGTCGGTCGTTTCCAGTTCTTGAGTGCCTGGCAATTGTTCAGCGAGGGTCGCTTGCTCCGCGGAAACCAGTGATCCGTCATTGGAGCGCTGATCAGCTAACGTGGAGTTGGGAGCAGGCGTTTCTTGATCATCCGGCGCACTCGGAAGGGAAGATGTCTCTTGTGCCTCTTCCGCTGCAGATGGTCCGGGGGTAGAAGTATCTTGCTTCTTTTTCCAAAAGAAAATCATAAACAGTTCAACCTCTCTGCAGATTTTTGCGTCTAAACTGTTGAGCATTACATGCGCCTAGTCCGCGAGGACGAGACATTACTCTCAAGCGGGCAGAGTCAGGAGCTGCCTCACGAGAGTTCAAATTTACAAAAGGAGTAATCGCCATGAGGCGAATGAAATCTCTCGCCGTGATCATCGCGGCATTTCTTGCTACGAGTACGCTGTTTGCAGCAGCACAAGATGAAGCAAAAGCTAACGATGGCTACAAGCTTGAAGAGGGAACTGTTCTGGAGTTCGAAACATCAGCAACCTTTACGAGTATGCGTGATTCTGGAAGCGAATCTTGGCAGCATAAGGCCAGCTACACTGTTTTAGCCGCCCGCGACGGTGAGTATGATCTTTTTGTGAAAATCACGCCACTAGGAGACGCTCAACGTCGTCTACGCAATTACGCCTGTGATACGGTTCAGATTTCTAGTGATGGCAAAGTTCTAAAACAGGGACAACTTTTGCCGTCCGCGATTTTTCCCGGTTGGTCGGTCAATTATGAGCTCCCGGTCATTATGAAAGATGGGGAAAGTGTGGACTACCGTGATCCAGTGACTATGCTCCCACTGCAAGCGAAAGTGACTCACACCAAGAAAGAGGGGGCTGTGGTTCAAACGATTGTCGCGGATGCGAAAAGTAAAGTGTTCGAGCAGCTTCCAATTAAACTTAAAGCACTCGAAGTCGAAAATCACATCTCGGAATCCGATGGGTTACCGGTCGGCACAAAGGCGAGATTTGCTGCAGAACTTCAGGTTTCTGAAGACGGCCAAAAGCGCGAGGTGGTTGTGGCCTCCGAGAGCAAGAGGTCCAAGAAGACTACCGTGCCGAAGGAAGCCCTAGCAAAGCTTAAGGAGGATGTGGCGCTCGGAGCAACCACGTTTAAGGCTCTGCGTGAGGCCACCGCCAAAGAAGACATTGATACAACGGCTGTTTCCGATGCCATTGAGGGTTATCTTGCGAAGTTTCCGGAGGGAGAATTCGCTCCCCTTTTGAAAGAGCTACGCACAAGAGTGGTGTCTGCGTTGGAGCGCGCCAAAAACTGGGCAGCGATCCGAGAGGGAAGTCCAGCCCCACAATTCTCCACGAAGGCCATCGATGGCAGCGAGGTGGACTTGCAGAAACTCCGTGGGAAAGTTGTGGTTCTCGATTTTTGGGCTACGTGGTGCGGGCCGTGCCGACAACTTGTGCCCAAGATGAAAGAACTTTACGACACGTTCAAGAGCAAGGATTTTGCGATGATTGGTTTCAGCGCAGATCAGACGGTGGATGACTTAAAAGAATACGTGGAAAAAGAAGAGATCGGTTGGCCTCAGGTGTTTGAGGGCGATGGGGCGACAACCACGGTGCTCTTTAAGTACGGCGTTAGCAAGTTCCCAACAGTGGTCGTTGTGGACAAGGAAGGGATTATTCGCGGTGTTGACGTCCATCCGCCAGAACTGAATGAGCTCGTGGAAAAACTGACCAAAAAATAAGCGTGAGCATTTCGCTGAGAAAGTGAAAAGGCGCAAGGTGGTGAAGAACTCCTTGCGCCTTTATCGTATCAAAAAGGCTGGGTGCGATGCGCCCGTGGCATGCGCAATACGTTCACATGAACCCGAGCTTTAAGCGTGCCACTTCGGACATCATTCCCATATGCCATGGGGGATCCCATGTGAGTTCCACCTGAACATTTTGGACGCCCGCGACACTAGCAACCTTCTGCTGAACCTCTGGCGGTAGTGAACCAGCAACCGGACACATCGGTGAAGTCAGTGTCATCTGGATGTAGACATTGCCATCTTCGCGCACATCGAGCTTATAGACAAGGCCTAGTTCCCATATATCCACGGGTATCTCTGGATCGTAGACGGTGTGAAGTACTTGGATAATTTTTTCCCGAAGGTCGTACGGGTCAACGCTCTGAGACGCTTGAGCAGGCTCAGGCGAAGCAGCAGAAAGGGGAGATGCTGCGGCAGGAGCCTCTACTCTGGCTGCGGGCCCATTGGCAGCGCCAGAGTCACCCTCCATATGCGTAGAGGAGACAGAAGAATTTTCCTGACCAGCATGGGTTTGAGTTGCATCAGGGGACGGAACCAAGTCCTCTGGTTCCACGGGGCCACTTCCTGCGTTAAGCATTGTACACCGCCTCTCGTCCGCCAACGCACATTGGCAAATCGTGAGTCATTCGGTCGTCACGGGCTCCTCGCCCGCTTTTTCTAAAGCAGCCTTAAGCGTGTGCCACGGCAAGGTTGCGCATTTAACCCGCACGGGGTATTCGCACACGCCGGAAAAAACCAAGAGTTTTCCCAACTTTTTTTGGAAATCGGGATCTTTAATTTTTCCTGTAACGAGATCGTGAAACTTCTCAAAAAGGTCACGAGCCTCTTCGAGCGTCTTTCCCTTAAGGATTTGAGTCATTAGTGATGCTGAAGCGGTGGAAATAGAGCACCCCGCTCCAGTGAATGTGACCTCTTCGATTCGGTCACCGTTCATTTTCACAAAAACTTCAACACGATCGCCGCACAGAGGATTCATCCCTTGGGCATGACGATCGGCGTCCTCCAGGCGGCGGAAATTCCGCGGCCTTTTCGTGTGATCCAGAATGACTTCTTGATAGAGTGCTCTTACGTCCGAGGAGGCGTGTGTCATTTGAAGACCTCGCGCACTTTTGCCAACGCTTCGATTAGTACATCGATCTCGCTGAATGTATTGTAGAAGGCAAAGGAAGCCCGCACCGTTGCCGGGACACCAAAGCGATCCATGACTGGCTGGGCACAATGATGTCCAGTTCGAACAGCAACGCCGTATTGATCCAGGATCGTCCCGACATCGTGGGGATGTACGTTATTAAGGTTGAAAGAAACGAGCGCCGCCTTGTCGCGTGCTGTTCCAATGATGCGTATGTCCTCAAAAGAAGAGAGCAGCTCGGTTGCGTAATCGAGTAGTGCCTTTTCGTGGGCGTTGATAGCATCGAGGCCGATGCGTTGCACATAATCTAATGCCGCCCCCAACCCGATTGTGCCCGCGATGTTGGGAGTTCCTGCCTCAAATTTATATGGGATCTCATTGTACGTGGTTTTTTCAAAGGTTACAGAGGCAATCATGTCCCCGCCCCCCTGATAAGGCGGCATAGCCTCAAGCAGTTCGGCCCGTCCGTAAAGCACGCCGATGCCTGTGGGGCCAAAAATCTTATGACCAGAGAAAGCGTAGAAATCGCAGCCCAAGGATTGCACGTCAACTTTGAGATGAGCAACCGCTTGGG
Organism: Candidatus Sumerlaeaceae bacterium; assembly: GCA_026419455.1. Classification (GTDB taxonomy): domain Bacteria; phylum Sumerlaeota; class Sumerlaeia; order Sumerlaeales; family Sumerlaeaceae; genus DRVG01. The sequence continues at coordinate 13,689 of JANZZJ010000257.1, forward strand.
CTCCATCCACCAGAACGGGCACACCGCGCTCATGAGCCAGTCGGACAATGTCGGCGATGGGATTAATTGTGCCGAGTGCGTTGGAGATATGGGTCACCGCAAGCAGTTTCGTTCGGGGCGTGAGTAGATCCGTCAGCGTTTCGAGAATAAGCTCCCCATTGTCTGAAATGGGAACGACACGCAAGCGAGCACCTTTGTCTTCGCATAGGAGCTGCCACGGGACGATGTTTGA
>JANZZJ010000045.1 GCA_026419455.1 Candidatus Sumerlaeaceae bacterium
ACCTCGACACACCCAAAGGGCCTAAGATTCTTCATCCGCCATTCCGTACGGTGAATCCTAACATCGGCTTGGCGACTCGCTGCGTGCCCGGCAAGAAGGAGAACGGGGCAGTGTTCAACCACCCTGTGAGTTGGGCTGTGCTTGCTGAGGCTCTGCTCGGTCACGGGGATCAAGCTTATGAGTACTATCGCAAGGCATTGCCCATGAATCCAGTTGTGGACATTGATCGCTACGAGACGGAGCCGTATGTTTATAGCGAGTATGTGACGAGTCCCGACCATCCGACGTTCGGCCAGGCGAGCCATGCTTGGCTCACGGGATCTTCCACATGGATGTTGCGCGACGTTGTGGACTACATCCTCGGCGTGCGTCCCACGTATGAAGGACTTATCATTGACCCGTGCATTCCGAAAAAGTGGAAACATTATCGGATCCGCCGGCGTTTCCGTGGGAAGATCTACGATGTGACCGTCCGCAATCCCAAAGGCGTGGAGAAAGGGGTAAAAAAGATTTTTGTGGATGGCCAACCGCTGGAAGGAAATCTCATCCGCATTGAAGAAAAAGCCCCGCCCCGCAACTTGCGCCAAAAATGGCCTGTTGTGAAGGTTGAAGTTGAGATGGGCTGACGGCTGTCTTACTTGCGACGGGGAATTTCACGGATAAAGAGAGGCGTTTTCATGCGACATCCGAAAGATATCTTTCCGCGCGGGTTAATCGTGTCGTGCCAAGCACTGGAACACGAGCCGCTGCATGGGTCGCATATCATGGCGCGGATGGCGCTTGCTGCGCAGCAAGGTGGAGCTGTAGGTATCCGCGCCAATACCCCGCAGGATATTCGCGCCATACGCGAAATGGTGGCGCTTCCTGTCATCGGCATCTACAAGCGTGAGTACGAAGGAAGCGAAGTTTATATTACTCCTACGTTCGAGGAAGCTCGTGCCATTGCCGAGGCAGGAGCGGATATGATCGCTTTGGATGCAACGTTGCGGCCGCGCCCGAAGGGCGAAACGCTTGCTCAGCTCATCCGGCGCATTCACGAAGAACTGGATCTGCCGGTGATGGCGGACTGTTCTACTCTCGAGGAAGCTGTGGAGGCGGCCAAGCTCGGCGCCGACGTCGTCAGTTCCACGTTGGCAGGCTACACTACTTATTCCCGCAAGACGGAAGGTCCGGATTTTGATTTGCTTCGCGAGATGTTGCAATTTGTGAATGTGCCCGTCATTGCTGAGGGGCGCTTTCACACGCCTGAGCAGGTAGCCCAGGCATTGGCCATGGGGTGCTATGCCGTTGTGGTGGGCGGGGCGATTACGCGTCCGCAGGAGATTACAGCGCGCTTCACTGCCGCAGTTCGGGATATCCTGGGTTGATCGGAAATTACTGGCCGTGTGTCTTCGGAAAGTGGCGATGTTGCCAGAGGCTCTAACTTATTTTTGCGCTGGCGAGGCTCTGGCGTTGTTGCGCCTTTGTTAACGAGGCGCGCTAACCCAGGCCGTGCACCATTTCTTTGGCTAGGGGCGTTCATTCTTTTCTTTACTCTGCGGAGGGAGCGGCTTGAAAGAAGCTCATGAGTTGAGACTGATGGCGTGATGGTTGAAATATGAGCGAAGTGCCGCGAGAAGGACCCGGAATCGAGCCGCTGCAAGCCATACGCGGGATGAAAGACATTTTCCCGCCAGAGGTGCGTTATTACCAGTGGGTGGAGCAGACGGCTCGGCAGCTCTTTGAACTTTATGGCTACCGTGAAATACGAACGCCGGTGCTGGAACCGACTGAACTATTTGTTCGCAGCGTTGGCGATTCGAGCGACATTGTGGTATCGAAGCAGATGTACACGTTCGTGGACCCGGGCGAGCGCTCGAACACTATGCGTCCCGAAGGAACGGCTGGAGTCGTACGCGCTCTTATCGAGTCGGGGCTCCTTAAGGAAACTTCGCAGCAAAAGCTCTACTACATCGGTCCGATGTTCCGCTACGAGAAGCCTCAGAAGGGCCGGCTGCGCCAGTTTACCCAAATCGGGATTGAATTCTTTGGGGTGGATCATCCGGCAGCGGACGCAGAGGTTATCACACTGTGCACACATCTCCTGCATAAGCTTGGGTTCAAAGGCGTGACCACGCGCCTCAACAACATTGGATGTCGCGAGTGCAGAAAAGCTTACAACGAAGTCTTGCGCAGCGCCATTGCGGAACTTGTCGCAAATCAGGATGAGGGCGAGCCTGCGTGGTGCGATTTGTGCCAGCAGCGAGCCCATGTTAATCCCATGCGGGTGTTCGACTGCAAAGTGGAAGACTGCCGTGTGCTGGCAAGCAAGTTGCCCAAAGTATCAGATTCTGTGTGCGAGACGTGCGCGCGTCACGCGGAGCGCCTTGCTGGCTTGCTCGATGCTGCTGGGGTGGCCTACGAACTAGCACCTGACCTTGTGCGGGGCCTGGATTATTATACGCGTACGGTGTTTGAGATTGAGCAGGGGGGAATTGGAGCCCAGAATGCCGTGGTAGGCGGGGGACGTTACGACAATTTGGTGGAGGACCTTGGCGGGCCGCCAACCCCGGCCGTGGGGATGAGCATTGGCCTAGAGCGCTTGGTGTTGGCGCTTCAGGCCGCGGAACTGGCCCCCCCACCACCGCCCGACGTGGAGTTCTACATTCTTGCCCTGGACGAAGTCGCTGTCGGCAAGGCATTTGAGCTCGCGGAGTTTGCGCGAATGCACGAAGTGCCAGTGATCTTCGATTGCCAAGCGCGCAGTGCACGCGCCGGATTGCGTGCCGCCAGCAAATCGGGTGCTCGCGTGGCGCTCATCATTGGGGCGGACGAAATCGAGCGCGGTGTGTGTCAGTGGAAGAATCTCGAAACGAGCGAACAGGTCGAGTTAACGTTCGACGAAATTGAGCGCAATTTGACAGAAACTTAACCGTTGCACCGCGCCTAGTTTCATTCTGAATTCGGCAAAAACGCATTACGGGAGTGAAAGCATGTCCATCGAGTCGCAACCGCGCAGCTGCTACGTCGGAGAAGTTCGGCCCTCTCATATCGGCCAAATAATTGTGTTGAAGGGATGGGTGCACCGGCGTCGCGATCATGGCGGCGTTATTTTCGTGGATCTGCGAGACCGGACAGGCTTGTGCCAAATCGTCTTCGATCCGCAGGCCTTGTCCGCAAATGCATTCGATGCTGCTGGGGACTTACGCGACGAGTACGTGCTGGCGGTTCGGGGACTAGTGCGACGGCGGCCGGAGGGCACGGAGAATCCTAACCTTGCCACGGGCGAGGTGGAGGTGCTCGTGCATGAGTTTGAAGTGCTCAACACGTGCAAAACGCTCCCGTTCAAGCTCGATGAGTACACAACGGTAAACGAGGATGTGCGGCTGCGTTACCGGTTTCTGGATCTTCGTAGGCCGGAAATGCAGCGCAATTTTTTCCTCCGGCATAAGCTTTTCCAAGTCGTGCGCCAATATTTCTCGGAGAATGGCTTTCTTGAGTTCACCACTCCCATACTCACCAAGTCCACTCCCGAAGGGGCGCGTGATTTCTTGGTGCCGTCGCGGCTCAACCCAGGTTGCTTTTACGCTTTGCCGCAGTCGCCGCAGCTTTTCAAACAGCTCCTGATGGTGGCGGGCTATGACCGTTATTTTCAACTGGCGCCATGTTTTCGCGACGAGGACCTGCGTGCAAACCGGCAGCCTGAATTCTGGCAGATTGACGTCGAAATGAGCTTTGTGTCGCCAGAGGATATTTATTCCGTCATGGAGGGTATGATTGCCCGCGTCTGGCGTGAGTGCATCGGGGTCGAAGTTTCTACGCCGTTCCCTCGCTTGGCCTACGAGCGTGCCATGCTCGAGTACGGAAGCGACAAACCGGACCTGCGTTTCGATCTGAAAATTACTGAGCTTACGGATTTCTTCGATGGAACGGATATCAAAGTGTTCGCGGCTGCGCTGGCGGGGCGCGGACGCATTCGCGGGCTTCGCGTGCCGGGTGGAGCAGCATTCTCACGTAAGCAGCTCGACGATTACACAGCGTTCGTTGGTCAATACGGTGCCAAAGGATTGGCGTGGTTCAAGGTACTTGAGAATGAACTGCAGTCGCCCCTCACCAAGTTCTTCACCCCTGAGCTCGTAGAAGCATTCAAACAGCGCATGCAGGCTCAAGTGGGAGACATCATCTTTGTTGTCGCAGCGAGCGAAAAGGTGGTTTGCGATGCTCTGGGGCAACTTCGGTTGAAAATCGCGGCAGATCTCGATCTGATTCCAACAGGAAAATATTCCTTCGCTTGGATCACGGATTTCCCGCTTTTCGAATGGTCCGAGCGCGAAAAAGTGTTCACCCCCTCGCATCATCCGTTCACAGCGCCCGCAAAAGACGACGTCCCGCTGCTCGACGAATACAATGCCGATCCTGCACATTGGCGCGATGCTCATCCCGACGATCATCCACTTAAGCGCGTGCGGGCATTGGCTTACGATCTGGCAATCAACGGCGAGGAGGCGGGTGGTGGCTCCATCCGTATTCATCGGCGCGATATCCAAAACAAGGTCTTCCGTGCCATCGGCATTGATGAGGCTACAGCGGAGCGCAAATTCGGCTTCCTTCTCGATGCACTGAGCTACGGCGCTCCTCCGCACGGGGGCATTGCCTTTGGGGTTGAACGGATGCTCATGCTTCTCCTTGGCGAACGTTCAATTCGCGAGGTAATCCCATTCCCCAAAACACAAAGCGGAGCGGATCTCATGGTGGACGCTCCCAGCCCCGTCGATGAAGAGCAACTGCGGGAACTCCACATCCGCGTGGAGTTGCCGCAGGAATAGCCATGGTGGAAGTAGGTTGGTCGTCTGCGTAGTGCCATAGGGCAACGGCGGACTGAGACTCAAAGTTTGCGACGGAATTGTGCTTGGGCATCCCGCGCGATCCGCTTATAAGGGTGAGTGCCAAAAGCGTAGCAGGAAAAAGAGGGCGAGGTGACTTGCGGCTGTTCTTGACTGGCGCCAGGGGGCGCATACCTCTGTAGGGCGATTGCTGCCCGCGGAACATTCTTAAGGGACGGCGACGGAGTGATGTGGCCTCCGTGCAGCTATTAGTGGGTCAGCCAAGCGACCTTTCTCTTGACAACACAGGGAAGGTCACCTTTAACTGTCTAATAACATTAACGCTAGGCCGCAGTTGGCAGACTCAAAGTCCTTAGGGGGTCAATGGAGAATCCAGCAGTGAGCGCGACGTGGGATTTTTAAGGTCCGCACAGTCAGTGCAATCTTTTAAGACGGCTGCGGGATAGCCTTGAGTTCAGAAGTATGTAACTCGCGTCGGGAGGGAAGTCGCAATGGTAAATGAGCGACAGTGGTTTTTCGGAGACCGGGGAAAACCCCGGGGGCCGATGAGTGAAGATGTGTTGCGGGAAAAGTTTCGAAGTGGCGAGCTAAGTCCAGAAACGTTAGTGTGGTCGCCGGGAATGCTAGAGTGGGTTCCGGCAAAGACTCAACCGGCGTTTGCCGATTGCTGGCAGCGACCACAGCCACCTGCGTTAGATGAAGTTCTCGGTACTCTTAGCCCTCCCTCGCAAAACGTGGAGACGCTTTCTTTGGGCGCTACCGACAAAAGGGGAACCCACGAATCGGAGGAATCGTGGTATATTTCGCGTGGGGGGACTGTTTCCGGACCATTTTCTGAGCACGCCATGCGCGAGATGATTCGCGCCGGCTTGATAGGTGCCGATACACCTGCGAAAAAAGGGGAGAAGGAAACTAGATGGATTCCCCTCGGAAAGATTCCGCAATTTGAGGCGCTGGTATCAGCGGTAGGCCTTTCAATGCCGTTTTCAGCATCGCGACCACCTACTTATGGCCACACTCCCGGCTTTGCGCAGGGATCTGCCTCAGGCTTAGGACCAGCTTCCGAAAGGGGTTGGGAGGCTCCCCATGCAGTGTGGGGATCGGAGGGCAATCCGCTTGCCACGCGTATGCAACAACTGCGGCAGCAAACGCGACCGGAAGTAAACTACGCCACCTTTTTTGACCGCTTTTTTGCCCGCCTCATTGACACTTTGCTCATCGGATCCGTGCTTATACCTTTCATGCCCGATTATCCGCTCGTTGCTATTCTCATCGATTTTTGCTACACGACTTTTTTAAATTCCTCGGGCTGGGAGGGCACATTGGGCAAGAAGTTCGTGGGACTTAGAGTTTCAGATCTGAAAGGTAATCGAATTAGTTTCGGACGCGCCGTGTTGCGTTACCTTGTAGAGTGGGGGATCCTGCTGGGAGTGATAACCCTTGGTATCGTATTGTATCATGTGACTACTGAGTGGAACCGGATAAGTACCATGGTTCACCTCCGATTTCTCACAGAGGTTAGCACAGCAGAGTTTGTCGCGGCTATTGTCAGTCTACGGTTAGGAGTCCTCCAGCCGCCCCTTTTAGTAGTCCCCTTGGTCAACTATTTGAGAGTCGTGTGGATGCCCCGCAGGCAAACATTTTACGATCAGTGGGTTGGTACGATTGTCACGTGGAGCTAAATAGAGCGTTTCGCGTTGGCCGTAAGAACCGTAGAAATTGTGAGCTCATGTGGTGCTGCGGTTTTCGAGGTTGAGGATGATTTTGAAAACGATGGAGGCGCAATGGTAACATGTGCCGTTAGCGGAAGGGAGGCCGGTTGGCTAAAACGAAATGGTGTGTGTGGCTGGAACAATGCCGGTCTCTAGCGAGGCAACACGCGGTAGAGACGCTAGAAGAAAGGCACTCGAGGTTCAACGGTGAAAAGTTTCCTTCTCAAATTCCTCGTGGCGTGTATAGCCGTTGGTGTAGGATTGGGGGGACTGAGCTTTGCTCAGTTTATTATGTCCATTGATGAAGCGTTTTATGGGTGGTGCGTGGGGGTAATGGGCGCGATTATCGCGGTGGCCGGAGTCTTTCCCCTTTTCCTCGATGTCGTTAGATTCTGCGGACGAACATTACGCCGGACAGTATCAGGGATTATTGCTAGTTTGCGCGCCTCGCGGGAACGACGTGCTGCGGCGCAGGCGGCGAAGGAAAGCAGCCCAGCCAAGGCTTACCCAGTCCCTGATGCTCGCGGTCAACAAATGGCACCAGGGGATGCGTGGTTTTGGATTGTTGATGGGGCGGTGCAAGGACCGGCGGACACAGCTTCCTTGCAGAGCTGGATTTTGAGCGGCATCCTAGATCCCGAGACGCTCCTATGGAAAGAAGGTTTGCCTACCTGGCTTCCAGCGAAAGCGATCCCAGAGTTTGCGACAGTTTTTGCTTCACCTTCTCGCCCATCTAGTGACTGGGAAAGGCACACAGGCCCACCTTGTTGATCCGAAGGCGTGTTGACTTCATTAGCTAGAATTTAATCATAAATTTGCCCTTTATTATCATCGAGCTAAAATGAAAACGACACTTGTCCCAGGCTCATCGACAGGGGTTGTGGGCTACTTATCTTCGACCTGTAGCTGCTTAACTCACGGTGGCTATGCCATTCTAGTGCAGGGCTTGCTCACTATGCTGAAAGGTTCCTGGCCGAAAATACCTAACAACTACAACCCTGGCGGAGCCCTATGCGCGTTACGGACGAAGATCAACCAGGCGCACTATGCAGGCAGGTTCACCTCCAGCGAGAAAGTCCGTGGGCTGGGCTTATGGGCATGCCTTGGCTGGGTTAGGGGTAGCCCAGTTTCAAAAAGCCTTCGAGGAATTACGCGATGAGTACGAAGCTTTATTGAAATGGCAGAGAATGAGAAACGAATTACGCCGTCGCGCACCATGTGAGAAACTATAGCCCTGCTGTCATGTTCGCCAGGGAGGGTGCAGACGAAGGCGATGTCATGCACCAGGCAGTGTCACGGACCTTTCAATCGACAACAACATGCTGGCTAAGTTCTCTCTCAAAGCAGGATTAAAGTGGAGCAAAGTCCTTCTAGGAGCTCCTAAACCATTTGAATGACCATCAGAGTAACCTTGTGCCATCGAGCTTCCCCCAAAAGGAAATAGAACAGAGGGGGCAACGGGATGGAACTGATCGTGTTGCACGGGAATGGTTGACGTAATTTGCTTCGAAGAAGCTGCTTACCGGAAGTACGACCACTCGATACTCGCGGCGCACTTTGCACATCATCCGGTTTTGGGTTATTGTCCGCAGCCGCAAGTAGGAAACGAGGAACAGCAAAAAGCTTTCTTCGCCCTTAGACGCAGGAAGTCTCACCGCTTTGCATGGCCAGTTCTGACTACTTTTTTTCTGAGCAGGAAAAATCGAAGGCTTTATCAGCAGCGAATACTACCTTCGCCGGATTTGGAAAGAGGATTTTTGTCACGGCACATCGTCGTTATGATCTTGAATGTGTTTAGCTTTTTCTTGTGCTTATTGATTGGTATTTCCCTCTCATTATCAGATGCTTACTAATAGATCCAAGAGTTCACACAATATGATGGTAATTGTCTTATCTCTATTGGAGGCGTTCATTAACTTGCCATGCTTCATTGCGTTGAATTGCTCTAGGTGGCAAAGAACGCGTTACAAACGTGTCTTCCGAGTAAGAGTATGTGATTTGAAAAGTAAGAGAATTTCGGTCGCGACGAGTTGTCGCACATTGTTGTTTTTAAGTTGACCATAGGACCAGTTTACTTTTCGCGTTATAACTATTCTTCATAGCCACCGAAAGAATTGGCGATTCATATACGTGAGCTAATATCGAATGAATTAAGATAGTAATAGTTGTTGTGAGCGCTATAAACTACCTGTCAGTAATCGTAGACGCGAAGAAGCAGGCAGCCTATGAGTGGCTAGCAGGAACGATTGTGCTCTAGACGAAATCAAGCTTGGTAAGGCGGGAGGTAGAAAAGTGCGTCAGCTCTTGTTCGGAAAATGCGGGGACTGTTAAACCAACACGATAGCCACCATGAACTCTCAGATTAGTAAAATAGCCACAACGCAATGAGAATTGGCTTTTCGTTTCGCTTCCTTGGGGTATGCCGCGTATGTCCCTTGGTGCAGCCAGTAGTCTTCGGTTTTCCTCCGGCTCTGTGACCCTGGCAAATGAACAGATTGACACAGCTTTCGTGGTTTTCTCTCGGGTCGGTTTACGGGTGTCACGGGGCGTCGCACGTTCCCATCGTACTTTGATTGTCTGACATATGCGAAAGGGTGAGGCGAGAGTGTGGGGGCATCGTCGCTTTTGTGCTTAAGGCAGGGGGGAGGCAACCCGCAGCAGCAGTTTTCCTAGCTTCGGAATGCGAAAAGTGGGCTGGGAAAATGTGGGCTAGGAGCGCGTTTTCAGTTTGACTCTTTTTTGCGAGCGTTTCAACGACGTCATAAATTGCCTCGTCTCAGGGCTAATTTTCGTGTGGGAGCGGAAGAACGCGATGGGAGCGATGTTCTTTTTAAAGCGAGGGGTGATGTATGCGCTTGTGGCCGCATGTGTGGCACCTATTTGGGCGGGTGACACTACGGCTACGGCGCCACGGGCGGCGGAGAAAAAGCAGGCTGTCCCCAAGCGCAGCGAAGTTATTCAGGGCGAGGACAAGGCCCTACCCGAAGGACGCCTTGCTGGAGCAAAGCCTGCCGTCGAGCGCAAAGAAGCGCCAAAACCCGCAGAAAGTGACCACCTATTGCCTCCGCTAGTGTGGGGATGCAACGACGAATGGAAGCTGCAATTCGGCGGCTCAGTGCAGTTTCGCAACGAGTATCGCCGGAATTTCGACATGCGCAGCGAGATCCCTGACAATGATCACCTTTCGTTTGTGCGCACTTACGTAAATCTTGATCTTACTTATCGCCAGGTTGTCCGCACGTTCTTTGAGCTCATGGATGCGCGCACCTGGGACGCCAACACTGACCAAATGCAAACGGCGCACTGGCACGTGCAGCAATTTTTTGTGGAGCTAAAAGATGCGCCCAACTCCCCATGGACGCTTCGGCTGGGGCGTCAGCGGCTGCCCATCATCAGTGAAGGTTACGTTTGGGGGCTCCCGCCAGTTGAGTACTACTGGTGGAATTTCGTGCCGGTGTTCGATGGCGCGATGCTCGATTACAAGACCAAGGATGTTCAGGCGCATCTTTTCCTCCTGCAGCCTCTCACCTTTGCCACCATCCGCGACGGTGTCATGACGACTGGGCGACCCCGCGAAATCAACCGCATGTGGCATTATGGTTTTTACGGGCAATTCAAAACGTGGGCGCCGCACACGGTGGATTTATTCGCCATGGGGCTATCCGATCAGGATGAGGATCGCACGTGGCCGGGGCCCAACCTCAGTGAGCAGAAACGACCGGGCACCACTAACCGTTACACGATTGGCACGGCCTTGCGGGGTCCGATCAAGAAGTATGAATCTGGCACGCTGGGCTATGGCTTGGCTGGCGCTTACCAGTTCGGAAACTGGTCGAACAATGAAATCAAAGCAGGCATGCTCCACGCCGACATCAACTACACATGGGAAAATCATCCCTGGAAACCCAGACTCACCCTTCTTGCCAATTGGGCAAGTGGCGATCGAAAGCCTGGTGATGATGAGATGAACCGCTTCAATCCACTGTTTGGCGCTTCGCACTACGGCTATGGCGTCATCGATTTCTTCCGTCTTAGCAATATGCGCGAGGTCGGTATTGTTTACGATGCAAACCCTCATGAGAAACTCAAGGTGCGAGCGGAATATCACCATTTTTGGCTAGATTCGCGCACCGACGCCTGGGGGTCGCCCCTCGGCATTGTGTTCGGACGTGATCCATCGGGCCAATCCGGGCGCGACGCCGGCGACGAGCTCGACCTCACCTTCACCATCAAGCACAGTAAGCGCTGGCAGAGCGAACTCGGATTTGCCTATTTCTTTCCGGGTAATTTTGCCAAGAAGCAGGGTCGAGACGACGGCGCACGATTCCTGTTCTTGCAGACGGTTTACAAATTCTAACTGTGGTGCCCAAGTCTTCTGAGCCGCGGCACATACCCAATGTGTGCCGCGGCCCCTTATTTTCGGCTTCTCGGGGCTAGGCATTGCGTACACCAATGCCCAAGACACTAGGCAAAAAAGAGCCACCCAAGCCACCGCGCGAGCTCCATAAAGAGTTTTCAGGGTGAAGAAGAGTTGGTTCAGCTTGCCTCTCGCAGCTATTGAGTAAAGCGTTGATGAGAAACAAGGTTAGTTGAGGAGCATACAACAGTGATTCAGGAGCCAGTGGGGATCTTCATCTTCTTAGCGGGCATTGTAGGCGTTATCTTTGCAGTAAGTGAATGGAAACTGTTTAGACCCGTGTTTAGCTTCTTGCCGCCGGTAGTATTTTGTTATTTTATTCCGATGTTAGCAACAACAGCGGGACTCCTCCCAGCCAAAAGTGACGTTTACGATCTCATGAACAAGGTGCTCCTTTTTCCTGTGCTCATCCTGCTTTTGCTGAGCGCCGATTTTAGGGCCATTCTTCGGCTTGGCCCTGTAGCTCTCGGGCTTATGGCCGTGGGCTCGGTGGGGATCGCTGTAGGCGCCACCTTTGGCTACGCAATGTTTGCTCCACGCTTAGACCCCCTCGGATGGAAAAACATTGGCGCTTTGGCTGCGAGCTGGACAGGAGGCAGCGCCAATATGGTGGCGGTGAAGAGCGCGTTAGAGATTCCCGATGCAGTATTTGCCCCTATGTTTGCCGTGGATGCTGTGATGGCCTACACGTGGCTGGGCTTCTTGATATTCCTCAGCGGATTTCAGGTTTCTTACGCGAAACGCGTGGGGGTGAATGCGCGGCTTCAGCGCGAAATCGAGAATCGCGTTACGGAGTGGGAGCAAAGCCCCGAACGCGCAGCTTCAACGCGTGATCTGCTCGTGATCATGGGCATGAGTCTCGTTCTCGGCTATCTTTGTCAAGTGGCAGGAAGTGCGGGCTACGCGTGGCTCAAGGGCAAGTACGCCAACGTCATCGGCGTCAGTTCCATTTCCGGTGCCACCCTGGGCGTCATTTTTGCTTCGGTACTCGGAATCATTTTGTCGTTTACGCCGATGCGACGTCTCGACGAAGTAGGGGCTTCGCGCCTCGGTTACGCGTTGCTGTATTTGCTCCTCCCGAGTTTTGGCGCTCAGGCGAATCTTCGCGAACTTGTCAACTTGCCCTGGTACATGGCCGTGGGGGGCGTGATGCTCCTCGTTCACGGCATTTTTGTGGGAGTAGTGATGTGGTGGTTGCGCGCTCCGCTAGTATTCGGCGCTGTGGCAAGCCAGGCCAATGTTGGAGGGCCTGCAAGCGCCTCCGTTGTTGCCAGCACCTACCAGCGCGAACTTGCTCCCATGGGCGTTTTGCTGGGGATTGTTGGTGGGGTTATTGGCACCTATGTTGGAATGATCACGGCTTGGCTGTGCCATTTTTTTGCTCCCCGCTGACCCTAGAGTTGGTGGAAACGAAGCTCAATAGCGGCAGGACTACACAACCCCCATTTGGCACAAAGTTTTCCGAATTCGTGCATGCCAGCGATTTCATCCTCGCCTAGATCAAAGCATAGGTTCTCGCGAAAGTAGCGTTCCGCAAAATCGGGGGCAAACCCAAAGCGGGGACCGCACTCATGCGCTACGACGGAAAGGTGGCAGACACCGACCTCCTTCGCGCGTGAGAGTGGTTCGAGCAACGGTACATGTTGCGCGCTGGGATGGACAAGCCATGCCGCGAACACAAAGGGAAGTCCGGTAAGTTCGTACCAGAGGGCTCCTAAGTCGTACGAATACGGGAACTTTCCTATCGCAGCAAGGGCAGGATCACCGATGAGCAACTGTCCAGCGCGTTCATGGCAATCCAGCAGCCACTGGGCTAAGTGTTCTGAATTGGGCAAATGCGAGCCATCGGACAGAGAAAATTTCCACCGATATTCGCGCTGCAGCACTCGCAGTAAATTCGCTGATGTTAGACTTGCCGGATCGAGCACAACATATTCAAGTTCCTCAAGTGGTGCATTCGCAACGACGAGCACGCTTCCCACGCGTCGGCGTGTGGCGATGGCGCCCGCGGGAATAATAGCATAACCGGGCGCCGAGAAGTACTCGAATATTGGGACAATTCCTACCTGACATAAGCCTTTCCGAAGCCGGCTAGCCAGCACACGTGGCACGGCGTTTTCGAACCGAAGTGGTTGCCCGTGAGATGTTTGTGCTTGAACAAGGTTTTTCTCGAACGCCCAGACAAGTGGTTGGACGTTGAGGTATGAAACGAGCCCTACGCGTACACCGGAGCGTTCTTCTTCGTCGTTGTTGTTCATGACACACTCATCGTCCCAGCCAGCAGCGGTCTAGGCGTCAAGCTCTAATCTTCATGATGTTATTTGATGCCGCGTTTCGCCGCGCCGATGTACTCGGATAGCAGCTTGTCCCTCCACAGGGCATTTATTCTCGCAAATGCCACAACCGATACAGCGCTGCACAATCACTTCGGGGGCTGGTAGATTCTCCCCTACGGTGCGTCCCCGTCCTTGACCACCGCCGCGCAGCTCGATGGCTTTTGGTGCCACCGGGCAGAATTCTTGGCACACGCCGCATTCTTCCAGGTTTGTCCAGGCCAGGCAACGGTTGCGGTCAACATGTGCGGTTCCGATGCGTACGTGGTTGCGTTTTGTTCGCACGCGCAGTGGCTTGATTGCCGTCGTCGGGCACACCTGCGAGCACAGTGTACAGCTTGGTTCGCAATAGCCTAGACGAGGAACGACACGCGGTGTCCAGAGGCCTTCGAGTCCGGCCTCCCATAGTGTTGGATGCAGGGCGTTTTGCGGGCATATCCGCAAGCATTCGCCGCAACGGATGCACAGCCTCAGGAATTGGGGCTCAGGCTGTGCGCCCGGCGGGCGTAGCAGCCATTCATCTTGTGGAACATCCATGCCGACCGCGGCGGCGTTAGAGCGCCTCTCGGGTGTCATTTTTATGAGGGGAATTGCAGCAATGCCGCTTGCCAAAGAAACAAGGAGGCCGCGCCGTCCCAAATCGAGCGCCGCGGCCTCGCTTCGGGCTTCTTTCTCAGCAGCAGGAAGAAACGAAAATGTTATCCCCCCTCGGGGGCACCGCTCTGCACACTCCATGCATCTTACGCAATCGCCTTCATCCACAGCGGCTGCAGCGGCCCCCACCACGGCCTGCATACGGCAGGAATTTCCGCACACGCCACATTCATTGCAGTTAGGTGTTCGTATCCATCGCCGCAGAGGAGCCAGACGACTAACTAACCCATAGAAAGCACCAAGAGGACAAAGGTACTGGCACCACCAGCGGCGGTGGAGCCGCGTGAGTCCGACGACTAAAACGAAGATTCCAACGTGCAATGCTGCCTGTCCGTAAGAGTGAGGGGTTGAGGAAAAGAATACCTGCTCCAGCCATACTCGGAGGGGCCGGACGTTGCTCCCAAGGACGGGAAATTGTTCTGCGAAATCGGCGCTTGTCCTCAGCCACCAGTGCGCAGCAGGAACTACGCCGAACACTGTCGCGCGCATGAGTATCGCCAGCGGGTCGAACCAGCCCACAATGTTTACTCCGCCAAGGGCCGCCACGGTGAGCACGACAAGCATGTAGTATTTCGTGCGATGTGTGACAAGCGGCGGAAGGGTGCTCCTGGGGGACTTAGTGCGTTCGGATTGCCGATCGAGTGATATTTCGACATGTGCCGGGCGCAGCAGGCGCGCGGAAGCGTCAATTATGGTACCTAGTGGGCAAACCCATCCGCAAAAGACGCGACCAAAAAGAAGCGCAAGCCCGACAAAGAACACCATGAGGCTCACGCTCTTCTCGATGAGCGAACGACTTGCGATAACGCTGAGGACCCAAGTGACTGGATTGGCAAGAAAGACGACGTCGGGATTGACGGCATTCCGTAAGTGCCAGCCATCGGGCGCAACCGGTTCGCCATGGCCGCGAAAGATGAGATAGAGAAAAAATGCGAGAAAGAATACTTGTGATAGTCGGCGCCAGAAACGCGCTGACTTCAGCCTTGTCGCTTTTTGCCCACTCATGTCCGGTCTCCACAGCAATTAGTGTGCCCCGGCGTTCTCCATTCTGTGGAGAGAAGAGCTTGCCACGGTCAACTGATTTGTTGCCCAAACATGCCGTAGCGTGATATTGCGCTAGTGAACCACGGTCTTCGCGAAGAGGCATTTTCAGCGTGTAGCACGGGCGGTTTTTTGTTAGCAGTCGCAGTCTCTATCGTTAGGAAAGAAGGGCGAGCAAGTTGTTGCCAATCGCAACGCCCTCCTCACATCCAACGTGAAAGAATATCCACCATCGCTCCAGCTGGTGGGCGAAGTGACTCGTCAGGCAGAAGTGCTAGCGGCTCATCCACAAGGTTCAATACTTCGTCAAGCGGAGGGGAGGGCGTGGCCGATCGGTAAATGAGCCCCGTGATGAAGTGGCCGTTTTGGCGGGCTTCGTCTAGCAACGAGAGTGCGGCTGTCCTGTTCGTTGGATCGTAATCACGCCCCAATTTCTTAAGAACAAGACGCGAACCGTCGTGAAGGATGATCTCTTTCGATTCGCCCGGCCCATAGTTTGCGTGGATAGCTTCGTAAAATGGCACGAAGCCGATTTCGTGAAGGGGCTCTTCGTGCTCGCGAGCGTATTTTAAGCTTTTGGTGGAGCCTTCGTGATTGTTGAACGTCACGCAGGGACTCACAACATCGATCAAAGCTGTGCCGCGGTGCGCTATAGCACCTTTGAGCAAAGCGACGAGCTGTTTCACATCTCCGGAAAAAGAACGCGCCACGAAGTCGCAACCCATTTGAATAGCGAGTGCGCAACAGTCGATTGGGGGCATATCGTTGCGCTCCCCATGTTTGAGAGTCGCTCCTCGCTCAGCAGTGGCCGAAAATTGCCCTTTGGTCAGTCCATAAACGCCATTGTTTTCAATCACGTAAACGATCGGAAGATTTCGCCGCACCATGTGGAGAAAGTTGCCCAATCCGATTGATGCGGTGTCGCCGTCGCCGCTGACCGCGATGTGCAAGAGTTTGCGATTTGCCAGAAAGGACCCTGTGGCGATAGCCGAAGCGCGCCCATGGACGCCGTTAAAACCGTGTGAGAGGCTGGCAAAATATGCAGTGGTCTTGCTGGAGCAACCGATCCCGCTCATCTTGGCAATGCTGTATGGGTCGACGCTGCTTTCCCAAAGTGCACGAATGAGTTGGGCCGTAATCGAATCGTGTCCGCAGCCCGCGCAAAGCGTGGATGGAGATCCTTTATACGAATTCTGAGCCAACCCGAGTCGGTTTGCCCGCCCTAGGCTTCCCTCAGCCGAGGGTTTCTGCTGCTCTGATGTCATGAGCCGTCGCCTCTCTTTCTTCCAGTTCCAGAACTTGCTTAACTATTGTTTCTGCATCCAAGGGTAGGCCGTTGAAATGAAGTATGCTATACAGCCGGTCGGCCACGTGGGGGAATTCTGCCCTTAGGATACAGGCAACCTGACCATCACGATTCTGCTCCACGATGTAGACTCGTTCGTGGTTTTCGATGAATTCAATGGCCTTCTCGGACGCCGGAAGGGCTCGAAGGCGGAGGTAATTGAGTGGGCACTCGTGAAGAGTGAGCAAATGGTGCAGTGCCTCTTGCGTCGGCAGATCACTGCTTCCGTAGGCAATCACTGCACGGCGCGTGGGCAATGGGGCAAACTGGACGATAGGTTCGGGAACGAGCGAGCGTGCCGTTGAATGCTTGAGCGCGAGTCGCTCGAGGTTCCCCGCCCAATCTTGCGGCTTTTCGCTGCGACGGGCGCGGTCATCGTGGCCAGCCCCTTGGGTAAAAAACGGAGCTTTCGGATGCCTGGTTCCGGGCAGCGTCCGATATGGGATGCCGTCGCCATCAACGTCGCGGTAACGGGCAAAATCTGTAATCTGTTCAAGCTGTGCTGCGCTGAGGACCTTGCCGCGGTCGAGGGGCTTGCTCGGCGGTTGAAAAGAATCACTCATCCAATAATTCATGCCCAGGTCCAGGTCACTCATCACAAAGACTGGTGCCTGGAGGCGTTGGGCAAGGTCCAACGCTTGGTACGAGAATTCGAAGGCTTCACGAGGATTCGCGGGGATGAGAAGGACGTGTTTGCAATCCCCATGCGAAAGGTAATACGCCTTGAGCATATCGCCCTGGCTGGTTCGCGTTGGAAGACCCGTGGATGGTCCGACCCGCTGTACGTCAATGATCACAGCCGGAATTTCCGCGAAGTAGGCCAAGCCGACAATCTCTGCCATGAGAGAGAGTCCTGGGCCGCTCGTCGCGGTGGCGGCGCGCGCCCCTGCCCATCCCGCCCCAACAACCACTCCGATGGCTGCCAGCTCATCCTCAGCCTGCAAGATAGCGTAGGTTGCTTTACCTGTTTCGGCGTCACGGCGCCATTGGCTCATCAGATCGCTCAGAGCTTCTGCCAACGAACTGCTCGGCGTAATGGGATACCACGCGAATACTTGTAAGCCGCCGTACATGAGTCCGATGGCGCTAGCCACATTTCCTTCGATAAGAATCTTGCCCTGGGTTAGATCCCGGCGCTCCAGGCGAAAGCGCTCTTGCCTTGTGAGCTTCTCCCCCGCCCACTCAAAACCGAGTTTCGCCGCGGCCTGATTGATTTCTATTGCCTTGGGGCGTCCGGTAAATTGGCGGGTGATGGCATGCAGGATTTCTTGCATTTCAATTCCTAGCAGCCAGCCGGTCACTCCCACGTAGACCATATTGACCACGAGGCGGCGTAGTTTGGGTTCTGCACATACTTTCTCTACGAGCTGGGAGAACGGCACATGGTACACCACGAGATCATCGCGCTGGAGAGCGTCGGAAAGGTCGGCATGGAGGACAACTACAGCTCCGCTCGGCAGCGCAGCAAGATCGGCGGCTACCGACTCACGGTTCATCGCGACAAGCAAGTCCACGTCGGCGCGTCGGCCTAGCCACCCGTGCTCGTTTGCTCGGATGGTAAACCACGTCGGGAGCCCCTGGATGTTGGAGGGGAAGAGGTTCTTGGCTCCCACGGGAATGCCCATTTGAAAAATCGCGCGGGTCAGCACCAGATTGGCTGAAATACTCCCTGTTCCGTTGGAAGTAGCGACGCTAATGACAACGTCGTTAATGCGCAGACCTTCTGATTTCCGAAGGGGACCATATTCGGACAATGCGGCAGGATCCTGGGCGCCTTGGGCAAAATCTTGATGTTTCACCGATGTTGAGACTCCTTTCACAGTGCCGCGTGGGCCAAATAATGTCGTGAGGACCAAAGTCCTTGGGTAGAGTCACGACCGACCAGCATGAACCGCAAAACGGCACAAATAAACGCTAAAGAGGACTACATTAGTCCATTTGACGCATTCTATTTCAGGCGTTGGGTTGTGTGCCTTAGCTCGTGGAGGAAAAATCCGTCGGACTTATTCACGCCGCCAGCTCACGACCGCTCTCTTATTCAGGACCTTTAATCCGGCAGTGCCAGGAAAGGCCCCGGGCACTTTGACGAGGGACTTTTTTGAAACAGGCGCAACCTCTCTCGTTTTCATTTAACATGAACATGCGATGCAGGTAGATCGAGAAACAAGCCGTGTCCTGCAACTGTGCGCACGAGCGCACGAGCTTGCTCCATTCCAACAACTTCACCAAGTCGTTTGACGATGGTGGTCTTGTGCGATAGAATTTGTTGCTGTTCCACCTTGGCGTTGGGCCAGAGGTGTTCGTCAATTTCCGAATAGGAAACGACCTGCTGCGGGCGTTTAGCGAGATAAACGAGAAGTCTATAGGGCAGGACACTCAAGAACACGCGCTCGCCGTTGAGGCGCACGACACCTGGGCTCTTTTCGTCAATTTCCATTTGGGGCGGCGCCCAATGAGCCGATGCGTCTGTCGCCAGATTTCTCATTTGCCCCGAACTCGGTGCTCCGGAGGAACTTTCTGCCGTGGGCCTCTCTACTCCTCGCGGCGGTTGTCTTCCAGACATTTTCGCATCAGCAGGAGGTGGCTCGCATTTTTCACCCGCTGAATGTGGCGGGCCGACAGAAATGAGCTGTTGCTGGGCTGAAGAACACAAGGCGAGGCCGTTGCCCTTGCCTCCATCTGATGAGCGGCTGCGGGCAATCGCCTCACGGATCGCGCGCACGACAGGCTGCGGCACAACAAGCCCGAGCGTGATATTGTCGGTTTCTTCTAGTGCTGATAGCGTGTCAAATCCTTGGCCCACCAGTTTCAAGAGATGAGATCGGCCGACTTTTCCCCCGAGCACTTTCGCCAGCGGAAGTGCCGACTCTGTAACACCGAAACGCAGGCGCTCGGATAAATTTATACAGGCACCATGGATTTGGGGATTTTTTCCCAATCTCGTTGCCAGTGCCCCGAGAGCCTCCACAAGCCATGCCAGGTTGTGGGCTAAATCCATGATGCTGCCGGCAAGTACGCCGAAGGCCTGTTCGATAGCACGGGTTGGGCGTTCGCTCACCCACGCTTGGGCCAGGAATGTCTTTTTGAGTGCGGAGTGGTCTCGTGCCGAGGCCCCGCCGCCGGGCAGCTGCAAAATATGGCGCTCGTGACTCTCTTCCGATGTTTGGCGCAGGTAATCACAATATAGGTGGAGATACTTGCCGCTGCGGATTTCCCATGGAGTCGCACACACAGGAAATGCCATGGCCTTGGGGGTACATGCTGCAGCAAGGAGTATGGGGATCTCATCGCGTGGAGGCATTGCCTCAAAAAGGTCTATCGCTTCCCGTAAAACCCCGATGGTGGGAGCGTCGAGTCCGTAGGCTGCGGCTATTTCGCCGCACGCTGTGGCAACAAAGCCGTTGTGATTTGGTGCCACGAGCTCGTACCCTGCAAGCCATGTGAGCACACCTTCGGCAGCCTTGTGCAGCGTGGGGAAGTCCATAACTTTTGCCGAGAACATGTTGCTTGCAAATTGCGCTACAGCGGTGGGGTCTGCCGGTTGAGGGCTGTGCCGACGTGTTACGATAAAGTCCAGCACGGCAGCAGCCAAGGCGTCAGACGTGAGCCGCGGTGTCACTGGTTCAGCCTGGCCTTGAAACATAAGTTCACGCAGCCGCTGCGCTTCGGCACTATTTCTCGCGACGACAATGGAGCGGCCAAAAGAGGCCCGCTTATAGCGTCCTGCTCTTCCGCCCTGATTGCGAAGCTTGGCACGGGAAAGCGGCACCATCACTGGTTGCGATGCCACCTCTCCTTGGACAATCATTGTGGGAAGACTGACGACGTTTTGGCAGGTGAGATTAACCCCCTGGGCAAGAGTCGACGTAGCGACAAGCACACGTGCGGTCCCTTGCTCAAAGGCCTCTTCGACGACTCGGCGAGTTTGAAACGGAAGGTCGGCGTTGTGGAAACAAACGCCGCAAACCATCAGCCGGCGGATGAGTTCGGTTTGGATGCTGTCGTCTGCAACTGCCAACTCTTCGGCATGGTCGGTTGGTGGGGTGTGGAGCCGAAGAACGTTGGCAAGCTTTTCTGCCAACTGGCGAGAAAGTGCTTTTGTGGGGACGAACACAAGTAGTTGTTCACCGCGCCGTTCCACGAGTTCGCGCGCGAGGGCAATTACTGACGCCACCATGGCAGCGTCAACGTGTGGAAACGCAAACGTGGCCGTATCAGCTAGTGCCCCATCCAACAGAGCAGGTGAGCAAAGCACCTCGACGGACTCCTGGCGCGAGTTCCACTCGCGGTAGTGAAATAGCCCTTTTTCGCAGTCGAACACGCCTTCCCGGAGTTCTACCGGCCGTTCATGCCATACAATCGGCTCTGCGCCCAACCACGACGTCAGGCGTTCATGGTCATCCATCACGGCGCTCATGGCCACTATTTGCGGCTGCTGATGGCATAGCTTAAGTTTTGTCAGTATGATGTCAACTAAGGCACCGCGTTCGGCGTCGCCGAGAATTTGTAATTCGTCCGCGACAACACATGTGAACAGTGGAGCAAGCTCAGGGAAAGCGACCAGCAAAGCGCGCAATTTTTCGTAAACGAGAACGCCGAGGTCGAACTCCCCAGCTGCAATTTGGTTGTCCTGGGTGCGATGCTCGGACGTTGAGAGGCAAATCCTTAACCCAAGGGAAGTATAGGTTTGAATGAGATGAGTGGCGAGTTCTTCTGCAAGAGCTCTGGTGGGAACCAGAAACACAGCGCGGCCGCCACGTTCGACGTGGCGCATTGCCGCTAACTCGCCGACAAAAGTCTTGCCGGCCGACGTGGGGGCAAAAACTCCGACAGAGCGGCCATGGAGCAATCCCGAGCGCGTTACCGCGTGTGCCTGGAGCGGCAAAAGCTCGGGCTCGCGTGTGCGCTTCCATGCCTCCACCGTACGGAGTGAAAAACCGTGGGCGAGAAGATGTTCGAGCTTCATGGTCCATCCCCTCCTGGAGTTCTTTTCGAGGCGTGGGGTCAAAACCTGCCAACGAATGGTGCACTCGCCCCCACGAATCATCTCCTCAGGAGAGGTGCAGGTGTGGCGCTAGCGCAGGTCCGCGCTCTGCCCTCCCCGCGCAGTGCGCCTCTGCCGCTAGCGCCTTATCCCGCAACCCTTTCTTCACGCTGCTTCGCGAAGGCGTGTATCGTCGCCAAGTAAATTGACCGCACGTCAGCGCCGGGTGAAGCTTTCATTCCAGGTCACTGCTCGCGCCACGCCTGTGCCGTGCGATGCTTAGCAAAGTGCCGAAACTGTGGCTTTCCGTGTTTGTGCGCATCAAGGTGGCTTCCGCGGTTTGCCCGCCACCGCACGGCAATCTGTAATTTACTACCAGCGGCAGCCCTGGAGCATGACGCCGCTTTCTCGATATATGACCTAATCTGTCGCATGGTCTGTCCACCGGGCCATTGTTTCAGGGGGCTACAGGTTCACACTGGACGAGGCACCATCTTGACACGGACATCTCCCCATTGCATCGCTGAATGATGCCTGTGCCCTTAGGTAAAACCTAACATAAACGGATGCAGCAGCGTGGGGCCGGCTTTGGTGCGTGCGCGCCGAGTGCAGTGGCCCAAAATTGCTAAGGAAAGGAAACGACCCCGTTGCCCCAAACAACGGCGCAACAAGTGAGTTTGCGCAAAGCGCGCGTGGAAGATGTGCCGCGCATCCAGAAACTCATCCACATCTATGCTGATCAGGGTGAAATGCTCCATCGAAGCCTCAACGAACTTTATGAAACGATGCGTGATTTCACCATTGTTGAAGAGGATGGGAAAATTGTTGCGTGCGCGGCGATTCACGTAACGTGGGATGACTTGGCCGAACTTAAAAGCGTGGCTGTCGCTCCTGAGGCACAAGGACGCGGCTATGGCAAGCTTGTGGTGAATCGTTGTCTCGACGAAGCGCGTGAACTGGGATTGCGCCGGGTTTTCGCTCTCACCTATAAGCCGGAATTCTTTGCCAAGTTTGGTTTCCAAATCATTGATCGGAGTATGCTTCCGCATAAGGTGTGGGGAGAATGTATTAAATGCCGAAAGTTTCCCAACTGCAATGAAACAGCTATGATGTGCTACCTCGACAAGAGGGAGCAGCTGGCTATGGATGGCCCCTAAGTTTTTGGCTTAAACGTGCAAAACACCAGCCAATGCCGAACCGAAAGCAGACAGAATGACAAGCATATCTTTGATGAGAACCTTTGGGAAGTGGTGCACTTGGTGCATTATCGGATTTCTGATCCAAGCAATCCCATGGCAGGGGATGGCGGTGCCCTCAAAAAGTGGAAAACCACCGCGTCCCAAAGCCACAGCCGGCGTAGGATCTCGCGAAGTCACAACCACTAGTCCGACGGCAAGTCCGGTGGCTGCGGTGACAACGCCGACGGAATCACGAAGTGTTTCTACGCTATCGAAAATTGCTGAGGAACTTGCCCGCTCCGACACGAAAACCACGAAGCCGGCCGCTGCGCTCGTTGTGACCGTTCCCATTGGGGGGGAGCTGGCGGAGCGTGCTGGCGGGATTCCATTTTTCGGTCCGCGCCGCCGTTCGTTGAAGGACACACTCGAACTGTGTGTGCGTCTTCGCGACGATGCCGCCGTTAGCACCGTCGTGCTCGAGCTCTCCGCCCTGACCGTTGGGACGGCCACCGTGCAGGAATTGCGACAAGCAGTTGCCGATCTACGCTCGGCCGGCAAAGACGTTGTGGCCGTGATGAACGACGACTCTCAATCGGCGTACCTGCTTGCTTCGGCGTGCAACGAGATCGTTATGCCTCCCTCAAATGCGCTGCTACTTGTTGGGGCGAAGGTGGAAAGCTATTTCTTTAAAAAGTTATTAGAAAAAATCGGTGCCCGGGCGGAAGTTATCCACATTGGTCAGTATAAGGCCTATGGAGAGATGTTCACGGAGGATGACTTCACAACACCGGCACGTGAAAATCTTCGTGCCGTGGTGGACGATGCCTATCTTCAGCTCGTGGAAGCGGTGGCAGCTGGACGCCGCCTTACCAGCGCAACTGTCGAAGCTTTGGTTGATCGTGGCCCACTTACGGCAGCCGAAGCCTTGCGGGCCGGATTGGTGGATCGCCTCGCTTACCGCGAAGAGATTTTGGACGAGTATCGACTAACTGGGAGAAAGGTCGTCTCTAGCGAAGATTATGTTTCAGATAAGCGATCTAAATCCGACGAAGCCAATCTCTTTGCCCTTTTCTCGGCGCTGAGCAAAGGAACAGCTCCAGCCAGAGAAACGAGGTTTCCTGCAGTGGCAGTCGTTTACGCAGTGGGACCTATTGTCCCTGGTTCCTCTGACCGGTTGGATCTGAGCGACGCGGAAGAAATCGCTGCGGATGATTATCTTAAGATACTGGACGAAATCGAAAAGGATAATGGCATTAAAGGCGTCATCCTTCGCGTGAACAGCCCCGGTGGCTCTGCGTTCGCATCGGACGTGCTTTTCCGGCGCATCGTTGAACTCGGCAAAAAGAAACCGGTTATCGCATCGATGGGCGATGTGGCAGCTTCGGGCGGATACTACCTTGCTATGGCGGCGAACACCATTATTGCCAATCCAATGACGATCACCGGCTCGATTGGCGTGGTAGGCGGCAAAATTGACTTGGGTGGTACGTACAAGAAGCTTGGCATTAGCAAGACCACCATTGCACGGGGGCGTTTTGCGACTCTCTTCTCAGAAACAGGAGGTTTTAGTTCGGAAGAGAGAGCGGTCGTTGAGAAACTGATGCGACAGACCTATGACGAATTTGTCGCTAAAGCGGCTGCGCAACGCAAAATGACGACGGCCGCCTTAGAACAGTTGGCGCAGGGACGTGTTTACACCGGCGTCCAAGCTCAAGAGGTCCATCTCGTGGACGCGGTGGGCGGATTTGCCACAGCCGTCAAGGAAATGAAACGGCTTTTGGGTTTGCAACCCGACGACAAAATCTCACTGGTTGCCTACCCCAAAGAGCTCACGCTTCTCGATATTCTTCAAAAGGCCATGGGAACAAATGTCCAGCTTGCCCGGGTGAAGGAGTCAGCGCAGCTGTGGCCCACTGATGCGGCCATAGGTAGTCTTGGAGTGTTGGGACTGTCGCGCTCTCTAGAGTGGGCCTTGAGCTTGGCCCAAGTGGTTGCAGCCGAACACGTGGCGTTTATGATGCCGTGGGACCTCAGGCTGAATTGAGGATGAGCGACTTTTCACTTGCCATAAACTTGACGTATAAACTTTTCCCCGCCCAGAGGTTGGGGAAAGAGGGTGGTCTTTAATGCTTTACGGCCGTGCCGCTATCGTTGGCCAACGAGCCCGATGGTGATCAAGAGCAGTTGTAGTAGGCAAAGTTAATAATAGAATAAGATAGCAAAACAAATAATTTAGCCTATGAAGGAGGCTCGGAAGCTTCATGACGCAACATATAGCGTTGGCAGCAGTATTTGCAGTTCTTACGTTTTCCGCATGGTGTGCAGACCAAACTTCGGGTCCTGCGACAAAAGCACCTGCAGCACACAAAGAATCGGAGACTTCCATGACAAGCGTTCTGCCCTCAGGGCTTCAAATTGAAGATGTCGTCGTCGGCACAGGCGCCGAAGCCAAGCCCGGCAAGGTCGTTTCTGTTCACTACACAGGGAAGCTTGTGGATGGGAAAAAGTTCGACAGCTCTTACGACCATCCGGGGAAGCGTCCTATCGAGTTTAAGCTCGGCTCAGGCATGGTCATAAAGGGATGGGACGAAGGGCTAGTGGGAATGAAGGTTGGGGGCAAGCGGCGCCTCACAATTCCGCCGGCGCTCGGCTACGGAGAGCGCGGATTTCCGCCGGTAATTCCACCCAACGCTACACTAATATTTGAAACGGAACTGGTGGATGTAAAATAGCGCGGTCATTCACGCGTCGGCACCGGAGAATGTCCTGGGGAGGCGTGTGATTCATAGTGCGTGGTGCTGAGCAAGAGGGGGAAATTCCACTTGGCGAACCCTCTCGGGGCGGTTCCAGTCCACGGCGAGTGGGTGGCTGGCGCGGTCGGCTACGCGAGCAATCTGCTGGGCTAATGCAACTGAGGCTGACAAAGTGAAAGTGCGCCTGGCTTGCGATCACATCCGCCGGCGACCTTGCGAGGACTCTGAAGGGACATGACCGGGACTGCGCAATGGGCAAGTTTGGTTACAGGTTTTGGTCTATGACGAGCTGAGTTTCATGCCACAAAACTTTTCGTACCCTGGTTGGGTAGTTGTGACTGCTTAACGTTAATTATCAAACGCGAACGTTGCTGAGTAAAGCAGAAGCCACGAGTGCAGGCGCTCTGTGTCTGCTGGCGACGGTGAGAACGTTTTCGGGACCATCTCAGCTCATTTGCAGAGACCCAAAGCCTTCACGGAGTAACGTTGTTCCTTAAAACGGCTGGGGGCGATTTTTCTAAGGTTTCCATCGGCGCAGTTCGAGGACGATGTTGCCCTCTTCATCTACGCGCTCGTTCACGACGTTACCACCGCGTTTCTCCATTTCCGACACAACACGGTGATAGGCAAACTGCTGGATAAGCTCGTAAGCGAATTCCACACCGGCGGCACGAAGGCGTTCGGCTGAGAGGGAACTGGGTCCCATAACTTCGATGGAGAACTTGCCGCGCGCATCGCGCTTAAACACAAGGGTAATATCCTCGCGGACAAATCTCAGCACTTGATCGCGTCCGACCTCTTCCGCCACTACCTCTGTGATGAGTTCGTCGAGGGAAAGCTTGACGATGCGCAACTGTTTCATCTTCGAGGTGAGTTTACCGCGCAGGGGGGCATCGTCGGCGTTCGACGTGTAGAGCTTGTACCCCAACGCGGCGGCTGTGCTCATGAGGATGGGCCAAAGCAGCGGAAAAGCCCAGCCCACTGTCGGAGTGAGGACGAATAACGCTCCTGCCATCGGAAATATGTTCTTTTATTGCCGACATAGTTGGCAAGTGTTTAGTTTGATTATCTTTTGGTCATCGCTTGTGCACCTTATCTAGGAAGGTCTCTGACGACGAGGGGGCTCGACCGTGATCGTGTGGATTCTTTGATTGGCCCCAACTGAGCGGGCAAGCGTTACTGCCCCTGCGAGTGCGTCCAAGGCGTCGTCATGGCGGCCTGAGGGAAATGCTCGTGCTTCGGCTTCGAGCTCCTCCGGCAAGCCTATAGCGAAGCGCACCCATCCACTCGCAACAAGCGGTTCCAGACCGGCAATGCGCAGCGTTTTGGGTTTGCGCGATTTTACCGCTCTTATGTCCAGCTGTCGCATGATTTTTCCTTCGCTGCAATGTTTCTTGTTTTCGACGGCAAAGGTTTCATTGAGTATCTGTTGGAATCCCACGGCTTCGTAACCGAACACCTGGTATCGCCACCGGCGATGTAGCTCGAAAACTTTTGCCACTTGGGCGGCGGGTGGAACGCGGGCCACCCATACATCCAGCACATAACAAATCCCTGTCGCTGGATCTTTGCCTACGGTGGCGATCGCGGCCCAGTCGCCACGCCCTAGCGAAGGGTCAAGATAGCCTACAACAGATAGTTGTGCCAGCCCAGGACTCAACGGTGTTGCGTGATAACGCCCGTAGCTCAACTGGTGGCCGGTTTCGATTGTAACTCCACCGTCGTTAGGCAGTGGTGTGGCCCCTGAGTGTCCGGCAGCGTCGCAAACTGTGTCATTTTGAGAAAAGATGCTGACGTGCTGAGCGCTCGCGGAGATGGGAATGTGATCACTCCCCACAGGCGCAGCAACCAAGGGGCCGTCCTTTGTTAGCACAAACCGGTGCCACGTCTCTGGGCAGAAAATGCTGCCTTCGGCTGAGGGCGGAATGTTTTGTTTCTCTTTGAAGAAGGCTGGTCGGCCCATGGTGACCATTTGTTCCATGAGCTGAAGATAAGATTCCTTTTCGGGCCAAAGAACAGCAGTCCCCTCGAGAAGCGTTAGCTCATGGCGCGTAAAAAACTTCTGGGCGTCGAGAATGCGTTGAGGATTCTCCAAGTCGGTAAAAATTAACCGCCACTTCTGCCAAAGTTCTTCGTTGACGGCCCATGACTCTATGG
>JANZZJ010000107.1 GCA_026419455.1 Candidatus Sumerlaeaceae bacterium
CCTTAAGATAGTCTGTGACGATTTGTGTGATTTCTGCTTTAGGTGGGATGGTCTGTTCGATTTCTACTAATTTATTAAATTGTTGCGCTATTTTCCCATCCCGAATCTCCAGAACCAGATGTCCGACCTGACGCCCTTCGAATCCACCAGAAACCACCATAACTCCACTCACATTTTCAACATCGTTCCGGTTGCCCAAGTATTCACCAGCAATGGCAATGTCAGGTCGGACTGCAGTCTCAAGCCGGCTTAGCACATCATTTGCGAGCGCTTCGCGGTTCATGTAGGCAAGAAGAATCACAACGTCACATTTCTTCTGCAGTTCGGGAATGACTTTGCGCAGAGCTTCAACTGGATCTTGCACAGCATAAGATTTGGGCGCAGCTCCTGGGGTGGGGATGCCGATTCGGCCGCGGGTAATCCCCGTCACGCCCAAACGAAGGTTTGTGTCATTGCGTAGCGTCACGGGGATAATTTGATATGTTTTGAAGAGTGGCTCGCTTGTGACAGGATCAACAAGATTAGCTGAAACAAGCCGGTCGGCTCTTGCCCCAAGTGCGTCGATAAGGAAATCTTTGCCGATTTCAAGATCGGTAGCGGACACGTTGAACACGTCGTAACCCAAAGCTGAAAGGGCCCGGAGAAGATGCTTAGTGGCCGTCTTAAATGCTTGTGATTCAGCTGCCATGTCGCGCACGTAGCCACCGGCCTCCAGCTTAACAAGTGGCAGCCCCCCAGAAGTTATCGCCTCCAGTACAGCTGCTTCGCGATCAATACCACCAAGCTTGTGGGAGACACATCCGCAAGGTTCGAGGCTAGAGCGGCGATAGCCATTATAGACGATAGAGAGGAGGTTGTTGCGATTTGGAGGCAGTCCAACTGGCATGACGAAGGTTTCCAAAGCCGGAGCCGACATGGGAACAGGGGTAACTTTGACAGGGGTGGCGTGACTGGGAGCAAGAGATGTTTTGCTTCCCGACCTAGCAGCAGCCTCGCTGGTAACGCTATCGGGGGAAACAATACCATAAGCGATTTGCCCACAAAAAAGAACGACTGTAAGAGTCGCTATCGAAACATGCAAGAAAGCACAGTTCTTTGAGCTTCTACTGGGAACGACCATAAAACATCTCCCTACGCTTTGATTGATAGAAGACGCGAATTTTCCGAGTAGCAAATGGAGTCATTTGTTGATTCTGAATTATGGTGTTGCAGAAGAATCATTCGTTGTTATGCGAAAAGCGTCCGGCCAACAACGATGGCTCATCGGGCTTTTGCTGGTCACAGTAGTTTTTGTGACGCGTCCGTCAATCCATGGCAATGACGGTGTGCAGAATTATGCGTATCTGAGGTCAATTCTGTTCGATGGGGACCTCGATTTTACCAATGAATATGCGCACTACTTCTCGCGCGCCGCTAGCTGGTTTGATGAAAAGCAGATTCCCAGGGATGAATGTACAGGGCGTCCAATCAATCTCTATGGAGTGGGCAGTGCCATTGTTTGGGCACCGTGGGTTCTTTTATTCCATGCAGTGGGACTGCTTGCTCACAAAGCTGGCCTCGCGATCAGTCTTGATGGGTATTCGCCACTATATGAATATGCCGTGGGTTACGGCTCGGCGTTCTATGCTAGCGTGGGGGTATTTTTACTCTACCTGCTTTTACAGCGGTATTTTGCATCATTAGTAAGCTTTTGGGCGCTACTCATAACGTGGCTAGCAACTCCCCTATTCTTTTACGGCTATTTACATCCCTCAATGAGTCACGCGAATAGTTTTTTTCTCTCATCTGCCCTTATGACTACGTATTTCTCACGTTTGGGGAAGAAAGTTAAGTGGGTAACCTTGGGCCTTGTTGGAGGAATGCTAGCGCTTACACGCTTTCAAGATGGCATTCTGTTGCTAGGTATTGTTGCAGGCGAGGCGACCTTGGCACTTCGCCTGTGGCAGCGGAAAAGAAGGTGGAGATTGGCTGTTGCATGGCTTTGGCGCCGAATACCGTGCTATTTCGCTTTTTGGGCGACGGCGGTAGGTATCTTTTCTATACAATTCTTGGTTTGGTGGAAGCTACACGGGTCGCCGCTAAGTGGCCCACGAGGATATCTAACCCAAGGCCATCTGAGTCTTGTTTTTCCAAAGCATTTCTGGTCAGCGCTCTTCAGTCCTTTTCATGGACTTTTTCATTGGCACCCTGTGCTGTTGCTCAGTATTTGGGGTTTTTTCTTACGTGGGGCTCCTTCACGGCTGAAAGCGTTCGCTATAGCAGGCGCACTGGCACAAGCCTGGGTCATCGGCAGCTGGAGCATTTGGTGGGCGGGAGCAAGCTTCGGGCAACGAATGTTCATTAGTGTCCTGCCACATCTGGCGGTTGGAATGGCGGGCAGTGTAGCCTATCTTGACCGATTTCGTCGTCGGATGTTGATTCTGCTGCTCGTAACCATTGCAATCTTTTGGAACTTCGGTCTGGTCGTCCAGTACGCCACCCGTATGATCCCTCGGCAGGCACCGGTACCGATAACGACGCTAGCGACAAACAACCTGATTCGGGTACCCTTCGAGTTTCTGAAGGCACTAAAGAGTGCCGGGGAAACAAGCGGAACGATTTTGCTAGCGCCGATGCAAGATCCTAAGTAAACCGCTCAGGAACATCGATGGAATCTACAATTCCCACGATGGCGGCGTCCACAGGCAAGTCCTCGCCCTGAAGGCCCGTAAAGACAGCATCGCCGCTAGCGACATAATAGACTATCTCGCCCACCCCATGGCGGCTAGTGGCATCGGTGGCAATAAGCGGGGCACCAACGTTGCGGAAATCGGTGTCTAGTGGCTGAATGACACATATTGTGACCCCTTCGAGGGAAGGGACCTTGCGAGTAGAAACAATCGTTCCAATGATCCGGGCAATATCCATAGCTCAAATTCACTTGTGCGCAAACACTTTCCAGTCGCAAATGCGAAATGATGTCAAATCGCATTCTTCGCCAAGCTGAAAAACTGGTTGCAGGCGGGCAGTGGGTCGAAGCTTGCAGCCTATTAGAACATGCAGAGAAGTGTGAATCCGACCCCAGGCTACAGCTCCAGCGCGCAGTGATTCTTTTGAATAATAATCAAGCCGGAATGGCTTTGGCTGTGCTGGAAGCCCTTATTGACAAAGATCCTTCTTACCTTCCTGCCCGATTGTACGCCGGTATTGCTGCCATCGAGAATGGAGATCTGGAACAAGCGGCTAGAATTCTCGAAATAGCCATGGGCATGGCTCCACAAAACGAGCTCGTGCGCTGTTACTGGGAGCTGGCGCAACTCATGTCAGGTAATGGTCAAGCTGCCCGAACTCTTGTGTGGGGGGAACCCATGCCGGCCAATTCCGGCTTTCTTATCCGGCTTACACATTGGGTAGAAACGCAGTGGCTCAAGACGGGACGTTTCTTCGCGCCTAGACAACTGAATGTTGCGGAATTTTCATCGCCGGAAAACAAAAGGTTTTCCAAGAGGGCTGCTATCAAAGCCTTTCGCAAACGAAACTTTAGACAGTTTTTGGAGATTGCAGTTCCCTCTGCGACAAATGCAAACGCCTCAACCGAGCTCTTGTTTGCGTGTGCATTCGCTTGCGAAATGCTTAACGGGTTTGAAGATGCATTATTTTTCCTTAGCCAATTGGAGCCCGAAGATCAGCACGCAGAACCAGTGCAGGCGGCAAGAGGACGGTGCCTGGTGCGGCTCGGCAGATATTATGAGGCATTGGACTGCCTAGAAAAGGTCCTCATCGTAGGCCCAGAAGATTTTGGTCTAAATTACTATCTGGGTGTGCTATGTCTGGCTCATGGCGACGAGAGACGGAGCCGGCATTTTTTTGAACGAGCCTACCGAGATTACTTTGTTGATACCTTCGAATACCAATTTTGGCAGATACGACAAGCTCTGCGCACGGAATTAGAAACGCGAGACCTGAGCGCGGCTGAGGCCGATTGAACGCTGAGCCATCTTTTGCCGGGGGAACTAGCGCCGTCGCGAACTCCAAACGAAATAGCCAAGTAAAGCGGCGTAACCCACCATCAATAGCCAAGCAGACGCAATGTGTTTGTTCCAGGCTAAGTAGAATGCGAGAGGAATAACGAGGAGAGCCGCTGCAGCGACAAGATTGCGAAGAGCTGCCATCTTAATGGATCCTTAGTCGAGTAAGGTTTTTAATTTTGTGACAATAAAATCGATGGCGACTTTATTGTAGCCACCTTCCGGAACGATAATGTCCGCATAGCGTTTGGATGGTTCTACAAATTCAAGGTGCATGATTCGAACGACGTCCAGATATTGATCAATAACTGACTGAAGCGATCTCCCACGTTCTTTAACATCGCGGGTGAGCCTACGGATGAAGCGCACATCTGCATCTGTGTCGACGAAAACCTTTACATCTAAAAGTTGCCGGATCGCCGCAATGGCGAGGACAAGAATTCCTTCGACAATGATGATAGGTGCTGGCTCTACACGTATCGTTTCTGTAAGCCGTGCGTGCATCGCATAATTATAGATGGGCATGTCGATGGGAAATCCATCACGCAGTCTCGTGAGGTGCTCGACGAGGAGCGGGGTATCAAAGGCGTCGGGATGGTCGTAATTGATTTTTGCTCGTTCTTCGAACGGAAGGTCCGATCGGTCGAGATAATACGAATCCTGACCAATCACGACGACCTGCTTCCCTACTGCTTCCCCTATCGAGCGCGCCACGAGGGTTTTCCCCGAGCCACTTCCTCCGGCAATGCCAAGAAGCATGCGCTTCATGATTCTACTGCTCCCCCGTGTGGATTTGGGCGGCTTGGCTTTTCCTGAGACGCCAGTTCTTCACTGCTTTTGACGGGCGCAAGCATTCCCGAGTCCGAAACGCGCCGGGGTTGAGGCACTTTATGCCATTCAGCAAGAGCTATGTATCCTTCGGTACACACATCGCCGCCAAAGCGCCGGATCGTGACGTCGTGGAGTTCTATGGCAGCATCCATGTGCATCACCCCCCACGAAGCAATGGGAGCTTTGGCATTTCTTCCGCCGACAATTTTCGGAGCTACGAAGGCGATAACTTTATCCACGACCTGCGCCTCAAAAAGGGCTCCCGCCAAGCTGGCCCCACCTTCGCACAACACCGACTGAATGCCGCGTCGCGCGAGCTCAGACATAACTTCGCGAAAATTCAGGAGGGCTTTTCCCGGAAAGACTATGACTTCGTGCCCATGGTCACGAAATTGCTTTATCCTTTCGGGAGGGGCCTCGCTGCTTGTGCAAATGATCACATCACCAGGCTTTGCGGAGGTAAGGCATTTGGCCCGCAATGGGATCCGCAGGTAGCCATCGGCGATGATCCGGTGGGGTTGTCGGCCGGCGTAGCCTTCCAGGCGCACGGTGAGCAAAGGATTGTCGGTGATAACTGTGCCGGCTCCAATCATAACGGCATCTACTTGTGCCCTCAGCTCGTGGACGTAGGCACGACTGAGTTCGTTGGTTATCCAGCGGGAGTGGCCACTTTCCGTAGCGATTTTCCCATCAAGCGTCATCGCCCACTTGCAGATGACAAAGGGACGGCCCTTTTCGTGAAAAGTGAAAAAGAACTCATTGAGGCGACGAGCTTCGTCTTCACACAGGCCAACGTCCACCTGAATCCCAGCGGCGCGCAGGGTTTCGATTCCTTTACCAGCGACCTGAGGATTGGGATCAACACACGCAACGATCACCCTGCGAAGTTTACGTTCGATGAGCGCGTCTGTGCAGGGAGGCGTTTTGCCATGATGACAACAGGGCTCCAAGGTAACGTACAACGTTGCCTGTTCGACGTCCTCACTCGCGTTCGTAATGGCTTCGATTTCCGCATGTGGCAGCCCAGGGCCCTGGTGCCAACCTTCGCCAATGACGTGGCCATTTTTGACTATGACGGCACCCACCATAGGGTTAGGCGAAGTACGGCCTCGTCCGCGAGCAGCAAGTTCTAGCGCATAGCGCATGAATGCTGCGTCACTATTACTAAACGAAGATCGTTTCTTTGAACTGTCCAATGGCTTTACACTCCTGTAATGGTGCTGCGTGGTTCCCAGTGATGTTTACCGAATATCAAGCGCTAACCTTCTTCATATAGGCACGTCGCTTGGTACAAATGGCACACGATTCATTGGTGCAGAGCAACATGACTGGATCAAGCCGGAGCAGGTCTAGCATGGCAGCGATAAGATTCTCGAGGTCCAGTAGTTGCGAAGGGGCAAGTCCCACATGAACGTCCACAAGAACGCCTGCACGCCGGAGTGGCCCCTCAACCACCCGAAAACCACGTGAACAACCGGGCACTTCGTAAATTGGTGTGTATTCAATCTCTCCTTGTTCATTGATAAACCAAGCCAGTTCGAAATCCTGCCCGTCGCTGAAAGCAACGTTCACGTAGGGCAACTTGGCAAGAACTTCGCACAGATGGAGAGACGAATTTGTGTCCTGTGTCGTCCCCAACATCAGAATCTTTGCTCCCAATCGGCGCATACGGTCGAAAGGACAGTCAACGCCCAAGGGGGTAGCGTGGAGGTGGTTCTTAACTAGAGAGTCACGCCCTGGGCCAATGACGGCAACGGAATGGGTCGGATGGAAGCTACGCACTGCACCCTCATGCAATCGCACCGCTTCTGTTATCGCGCCCACACGGGACTTGCTGTTGCGCACGTCAAAAGGAGGAATGTTCCAAATCGGGAGACAATAAGTGAAAGTTGGCACCAAAAGGTGTCCCGTCTCTCCGATAACATCCAAAAGTGCCTGGACCACTGCCTCCGCTCCCCCTTCGACCGCTCCCAAGCTTTTGAGCGACGAATGAAGGATTACAGAATCTCCCGACCTTAGCCCGGCACGGGTAAACTCCTCTGCAAGTGACTCGCGTGTTAAGGGACGACCAAGTTGATTCATTGCTTTTCGTCCTCTGCTGCGTTCTTTGAATTATTGCGCTCCATAAGAAAACGACATTCAGGGAACCTGAAGCAAGAAATTCGTCTCATTTTAGGTGCATCGGGAGTACGATATGTTTTCAAGTGCTAGCAGAAATTTCGATGAGGTAGCGTCCAGGGCGGAGCTTGAGATCAACTATGCACTACGACGGCGAAAACGATACAATTGTCGCACCTGCGACGGTTTTTGGCCGCGGCGCGATCGGAATTGTCCGCCTAAGCGGAAATCAGGCTCTCTCCATCCTTACATTATTATACCGAACTGTTAGTGGGAAAACCCGCTCGTCGTTTGACTCGCATCGTCTGTATTACGGGCGACTTATCGCGCCAGACGGACAACTCCTGGATGAGTGTCTCGCTGTCGCCATGCATGCTCCGCGCAGTTACACTGGCGAGGATGTTGTGGAGTTTCACGTACACGCAAGCCCGGCAGTTGCGCAAAGTGTGATCGACGCCTGCCTGGCACTGGGCTGCAGGCTAGCTCGTCCAGGCGAGTTTACCCTACGGGCTTATCTAAATGGGCGCCTCGAACTCGCCCAAGCCGAGGGAATAGCAAATCTGATTGCTGCGCAGACGACCCTATCACAGCGCATCGCATTGCAACAGCTTGCAGGCGGCGTTTCAGAAAAAATCAATCAGCTGCGAGAGCTCTTACTAGATGCCACTGCAGAGCTCGAAGCATGGATAGATTTTCCTGAAGAAGAAATCTCTCAACCAGCCCAAGAAAAGCATGAGGAAATGCTTGCGCGGGTTGCCCAGGAGCTTCGTTCATTGCTAAATACGCACGGGTTTGCCAAGACGGCCCTCGAAGGAGCCCGCGTGGTGCTGATAGGTGTCCCTAACGCCGGAAAGTCCAGCCTGTTCAACGCACTTGTCGGACGAGAACGGGCCATTGTTACTCCACATCCGGGCACGACACGCGATACGATCGAGGCCATTGTTGATGTTCGCGGGGTACCGGTAACATTGGTCGACACGGCAGGCTTGCGTGAAACAGAGAACGATGTCGAAGCTATCGGAATCAGGCGCTCCTTGGAAGAGGCTAATCGTGCCGATCTTGTTGTCTGGGTTGCTGATCCAACAACACACCGGGACCAAGAAGTGAAAGACAAGATCCACGCCATTTGCGACGAGGCTAGGCTTGTCGCAGTGATTAACAAGATAGATGTTGCTGAGAAAACCGACATTGATTCCCTGGCCGAGCTCCTAAACCGACATGGCTGGTGCGTCGTCAAAGTCTCATGCGTGACTCGCGAAGGATTGGACGAACTCGAACAGGCGCTATATGAACGACTGGGCGGAAAGGTTGATGCGCTCGAGGGAATCTGCATTGCCACTGCTCGCCATGCCGACTGCTTAAAAAAAGCGCTCGGA
>JANZZJ010000176.1 GCA_026419455.1 Candidatus Sumerlaeaceae bacterium
ACCACTCGGACACCTCTCCGACCGAACTGTGCGATTTCATCTTATCCGCCTTGCAAAACCCTTATTCAACCGCCACAGTAGTCGCGCGTGAATTACCAAACAGTTGGGTAAATGCTTGCGAATCGGGAGGCTGCCCATGCGCAACCCTTTTCTCGTCGGTGAAAAAGTTTATCTTCGCCCAGTAGAACCATCCGACGCACCAATACTTGCCGCATGCAACAATGATCCCGCGGTCCGAGTCTCATTCTTCACCCACACCCCCACAAACATCTATCAGCAGACCAAGCACGCGGAAACACTCTATCAGCCGGGCTCCGACTATATCCCCCTCGTAATTTGCCCCATTGAAGATGCCACAGGCCGCGGCATTGGAATTACCGCTTTCCACCGCGTAGACCTGGTTAGCCATGCTGCCGTGTACTCAATTCGTATCTGCGATGCTGCTCAATGGGGAAAGGGGTACGGCAGTGAAGTTACCGAACTCATGCTCCACTACGCGTTCGACATTCTCAATCTCCACCGCGTGCAACTCCATGTGTGGACTGAAAACACCCGTGGCATCCGTGCCTACGAAAAGGCCGGCTTTGTAAAAGAGGGCATGCTTCGCGAGGCCATGATGCACAACGGCAAATACTGCGATTTCTACGTGATGGGCATTCTCGAACACGAATGGCGAGCTCTCCAAGCTGATAAGCAAAAAAAGCGGGCCGGTAAAGAATCGTGAGCTTTCTTCGTAGTCTGGCGCTCGTAGCCCAAGAAAGGGGCGATTTCAGGCTAGATTTTTGAAATCGTCCCTGTTTGACTCTGCCGCATGTTACGGAGCATGACAGGTTACGGCGTGGGGACGGACCGTGCCGACCATGGCGAATTCATTGTCGAAATTCGGTCGGTGAACAATCGCTACCTCGAAGTTTCCGTCAAACTTCCCAAAGAACTCATTTTTCTCGACCCCTCCGTGCGCTCCGAATTACGGACGATTGTCGCACGGGGCAAGGTGGATGTCAACGTTCGCTGGATTCCTTCGCCCCAGGCGCCGCCCCTGTGTGAAATTAACGTCCCATTAATCGAGCATTATCTTAGTGAACTGCGCAAGATTGCCAACACCCAGTTCAATTTCTCGGCCGACCTCAGCGGTCTTTTATCTCTGCCTGGAGTTCTCGTTCCTACTCCTCTGGCGCTCCAAGGATTACAACTCGAGGCCAGCCTTCGTAAAGCAGTACGCTCGGCCGGCCAAATGTTCGACCAAGCACGTCGTTCTGAAGGTGCTGAATTGAGCAAAGCTTTAGCTCAGTATCTTGGCAGTGTCGAGGATTGCGTGGAGTCAATTGCGCGATTAAAGCCTGAGCTCGATCAGCTTATGTTGAGCAGGTTGGCCGAGAACATTCGAAAACTTGCCGAAGCTGTTCAGGTCGAACCGCAGCCGGGGCGTATAGAGATGGAACTTGCCCTCGCTGCCGACAAAGTCGACGTTACAGAAGAAATTGTGCGTCTACGATCCCACATCAAAGCCTTCCGCGAACGGTTAGATGCCCAAGAAAGCGAGCCGATCGGCAAATCTCTTGATTTTCTCGTTCAGGAATTACATCGAGAAATTACAACGCTGGGAAACAAAGCGCGGGAGCCGCTAGTTTCGCCTTACGTTTTAAGGGCAAAGACTGAATTGGAGAAAATTCGCGAACAGGTTCAAAACATCGAATGAACGACCCCTATGTTGCAGCGAACATCCCCATTATCCGCGAGCTTGCAGCGATGCTCGACTGGGCGCTTGTTGCCCATGTTTTTCTCGCGGGGGTTATCGTGTTTCTGGCATGGCGCGTTGCTCACCAAAGAGCACGTATCAGGGACCTTGAGGATATCTTAGCTCAGCTTGAGCAAAAATCGCAAAAAGTCAATACACTTGCCGTGAACGAGCTTGGTCCCTTGGCAGATGATCGCCAGATCCCACCGGTCAGGTTCGCATCAGACAGCAATGGGGAAAGCCGCTGAGGCAGTGGCTATGCACTAGTTGTTCGCCTCAGCCTCATCACGAATAACCGGGAGAAAGGTGGGCTTATGAATCACGGTATACGGCTACCGTATGGTTACGCTTTTCTTGAAGCAGAGCTTCCCCTGCCAGCGGATATATTGTGCCCAGCATATGAAGTCCCTGACAAGTCCGAGAAGCACATTGTCGAACTGGCGCTTGACGCAGCTCTGGGCGCTCCCCCCTTGGAGGAGATTGCTCGAGGCAGGAAGTCCGCCGTAATTCTTATTGCCTGCCGCACACGTCGTACGGGTAGCCCCATTTATGTTCCGGCCATTGTGGAGCGGCTGTTGCGGGCTGGCATACCCCCAGCAGGGATTACTGTGGTCACGGCGACGGGCTCGCACGACAATTTTCGTCCGCAAGACGCTGAACTTCTGCTCGGACCTGAGCTGGCCAAATGGATTCGGCTGGAGGGCCACGACTGCCATTCAGAGGAAAAGCTTCGGCTTGTCGGAACCACTTCGCGAGGTACCGACGTGTGGCTCAGTACCCGTTATCTTGACGCCGATTTGAAAATAGCCACGGGCCGCGTCACGTGCCATTACTT
Organism: Candidatus Sumerlaeaceae bacterium; assembly: GCA_026419455.1. Lineage (GTDB taxonomy): Bacteria > Sumerlaeota > Sumerlaeia > Sumerlaeales > Sumerlaeaceae > DRVG01. Next base: position 2,574 of record JANZZJ010000176.1, read on the forward strand.
CGCAGGTTTTTCTGGTGGACGCAAGGCTGTCCTACCCGGAGTGAGTTCCCTTACTACGATTCGCCAAAATCATAGTTTTGCGGTGTTGCGCGACCCTGAGATCAGAGTCAATCCCCTGACGGCCAATGGTGTTCTGGCGGGAAACCCCATTCATGAGGACATGGTCGAAGCAGCTAAATTTGCACCGCCCGATTTTACTTTGAATACTGTGTTGGACGCTCATCACCGGATCGTTGCTGCATTTGGCGGCGACATGGTCGTGGCACATGAGAGGGCGGCAGAGCTCGTGCGTCAGCGAGACTTTATCGAAGTGAATGAACCCTACGAGTGGCTCATCGTAAGCTCCGGCGGCGCTCCCTACGACGTTAATGGCATCCAGGCAATCAAAGCGCCCATTAACAACTACAAAGCTCTTCGCGACGGAGGAGTCTTGATTCTTATCTCTGAGTGTCCGGAGGGGATTTCGGAATGGCTCCTGCAAGCCACAGAGATTACTGATCCAACGCAATTGCGGGCTCGCATACGCGATGGGACCTTAATACTTGGGCACAATGCGCTTTGGCTTGAGGAGATACGTAGGCGGGCGACCGTGATTATGGTAACTGCAACGCCACCACAAACGGTCGCTCGCCTGGGCTTTGAACACGCTTCCTCGCTGGCGGCGGCAGTGAAACGGGCCATGGAGTTGCGAGGAACTCCGCGGCGCATCGGAGTGGTACCACTGGGTACAACTACCGTGGTCTCGCTAAAGTCGGCCACGGGCTAAGACTTAAGCGAGCAAGAGTAAGGAACACTTTGAGGGTTACTTGAAAAACAAATCCGGAAGCGTTTTGAGAGATGGGATGGATTGCAAATAAGCTCAAACTAAGTTGCCTTAACTGCGGCAGAGAGTATCCTTGGTCGTTTACTTTACAGTGCGAACCGTGCAATGGCGCGATGGTTGACGTGGATTACAATCTCGAGCAAGTTACCATTGGCCGCGATGGATGCATGTCCGAACGCTTTTTTGATCTTCTCCCGATTCTCGAGAGAAGTTCTATTATTGATGGGCAAGAAGGCAACACACCATGCGTGCTAGCAACCCAGCTTGGGAGAGCGCTGGGTTTAAATAAGCTCTATCTCAAGGACGAAACGAAGAATCCCACCGGCACAACCAAAGATCGCCAAGGACCACTGTGCGTTGCGGCTTTTCGTGATCTTGGTATTTACGAATTTATCACGTCTTCTACCGGCAACTCGTCCACTGCCATCGCGCGCATCGTTGCCCGTTTTCCCGACATGAAGATGCATCTTTTTGTGGGGGATGAGTTCCTTAGCAGAGTCAATGTCGTTGGTGCAAAGAACCTTGTCTTATACTGGCTTAAAAACGGCACGTTCGTTGATGCCCACACAGCTGCTGCTTGGTATGCGAAACAGTCGGGCATCTGTCTCTTATACACATCT
>JANZZJ010000230.1 GCA_026419455.1 Candidatus Sumerlaeaceae bacterium
GCCGACTCCAGCTGCAGCTATGCCCGCCTTACCTGTGGCACCTGCTGCCGCACCGGGAGAAATGCCGGGAGCACCCCCTGGCCTGCCGGCGTTACCCGGCACTGGACAGCCGCCCGCACCTGCTGGGCAGCCACCCACAGGGCCTGGTGGCGAGATCATGATTTAGTGGGGCGCCCTCGGGTGAATGCCGTTAGACTATTGTGGTATTAGCGACAGCGCAAGGAGCCGAACTTGGATTAGACTTGAACTTTAGGTAGCAGAGCCAGTAGAAGCGGAATGTTTCAGCACGAGTGGGCTCGAGAAAAGCCCACTTTTTGTTTTGCGCACGACGCGCTTGGGGGAAGAAAATGACGTGGATGAAGGAGAGCGCCGAATGGACGCAGAAGCGCTAAAAGCTCTCGTGAGGCAAATTGCTAAAGAAAAGGAACTCGATGTGCAGCTTATCAAGAAAGCCATCGAGGACGCTATTCTAGCTGCTTCCCGCAAGGTGCTTTCGCAATATAAGGAAGCGCGGGCCGAGTTGGACGTGGACACGGGGTTGTTGCACCTCTGGGTGAAAAAGACGGTGGTGCAGGAGGTGACAAATCCCCGCACAATGATTTCTCTTCGAGATGCCCGGAAGATTCGCAAAGATGTGCAAGTGGGCGATGAGATTGAGGTGGACGAGGACCCCAAGGTTCTGGGTCACATCGCGGCCCAAAACATGAGGCAGATTCTTGCTCAAAAGATTCAGGACGCCGAAAGGGAGAAGATTTGCGCGGAGTGGAACGCCCGTGTGGGTGAAGTGGTCAACGGGACAGTCCAGAGAATCGAACGCGACGGCTCTTTGATCATCAGCCTTGGCAAAGTGGAAGCCATCCTGCCCAAACGTGAGATGCCGCCAACAGCAAAATATCAACAGAACGAGCGGATCAAGGTTCTTGTGACGAGAGTTGATCCGAACGCGCGGGGCCCCATGGTCATTGTTTCTCGCACCAGCCCTGAGCTTGTGGCAAAATTGTTTGAGCAGGAAGTCCCCGAGATTGCAGATGGTACAGTGCGGATCGTGAAGATTGCGCGAGACCCCGGTGTGCGCACGAAAATTGCTGTGGAGAGCACCAGCAAGGAGATTGATGCGGTTGGGGCATGCGTGGGTCTTAAGGGATCGCGCGTGCAAATGATTGTGCGCGAACTCGACAATGAAAAAATAGATGTGGTTCCCTATTCGCCGAAGCTTGAAGAATTTGTGGCGAAAGCTTTGGTGCCGGCAGAGATTGCGTCGGTACGTGTTATCCCCGAAGAACGCAAGGCGATTGTCATTGTGAAGGAGCAGAATCTCTCGCTCGCCATCGGCAAGCGCGGCCAAAACGCGCGGCTGGCGGCAAAGCTCACGGGCCTCACCCTGGATATCCACGCTGAAGGCGAGCAGCAAAAGCTGGCCCATGTTGACCGCGACGAAATCGAACGGCGTTATCTCGCCGACCTACTCTCGCAAAAAGATGTCATGGATGAGGGAATACTGGATCAACTCGCCGAGCGGGGGATCCGGAGTGTCGCGGATCTCACGGTGGCTGATCCGCACATGCTGAGTGAGATTTTTTCGAGCGACGTGGATTGGGCTCAAGAACTGGTTGACGACGCAAAAAATTATCTCGAGCAACTTGAGGATCTGCGCAAAACAACTTTCTCGGACGAAGAATCCTAGCGTGGCGAGTAGGGCAGGACTCGCGGGACTAGTCGTCGGGATGGCATTCTACGAGAACGACGGTGATGTTGTCGGGGCCGCCGGCCATGTTAGCTAGTGACACAAGGTGATTGGCGCAATCGCGTAGGGTTGTGCGGTTGCGGATGGCCTCGGCGATGGTTTTGTCCTCAACGGGTCCTGTGAGACCATCTGTGGCGAGGAGAAACACATCACGAGGCTCAGCAACTAGTGTGGACATGTCGATTTCCACGTCGAAGCGGTTGCCAAGGGCACGGGTAATGACGTTACGATAGCGGTGATTCCGGGCGTCCTCGATGCTAATGAGCTTTTTCTGCACCTGCTCGTTGACCCAGCTGTGGTCGCTTGTGAGGAGTGTGAGACTTCCCTCTCGAAAACGGTAAACGCGGGAGTCGCCGACGTGGGCGATTACCGCTTCGTGCCCAGTAATCCGAAGAGCGGCGATAGTTGTTCCCATTCCTCCAAGTTCAGGGGTTGCCTGCTGCAATGTACAAAGCTGTTGGTTTGCCAGCCGGATGCCACAGAGAAGCGCATTGGCGTAAACACTCAGGGTGCGATCGTAAGAAAACGGCCAGGTTAAAGTGTCATCGGCAATGTGGCGGTGAACAAAATCTACAATAGCTTCAATAGCACGGGCACTCGCTACTTCCCCAGCAGCGTGACCACCCATGCCATCCGCCACGAGGTAAAGGCCGATTTCATCGGAACGGTAGTAAGCGTCTTCATTAAGAGAACGCTTCATACCCACGTCAGTTATGCCGAAGGATTCGAGCCGCATCAAAATCGTTACCTATTTGAACTGGAGAATCATCAACCGGACAGCGAGGAAATATAAGGTGAAGCACCTTCTCATTTCAACGCACATTCCAACGCACATTTTCTGCTTTTGCAGAAGAATCGCCGCCATTGGGTGACATTCGACTATCAGGATTGACCATATTCACGAAGAAATTTTTCGAGCTCCGACTCCTGCTTTCGCGTAACTTTATCCACTCGTTCTTCGATTTCTTTTCGCCGCCGATTCTCTTCCAGCTGCATCTGGATTGCGGAGAGCGACTTGGGGTAGATTCGAAAACCGGGTTGTTTGACGATGGTTCGCAGCGCAGCACGGAGAGCTTCGGGATCAAAAGGTTTGGCAACAAAAGCATTGGCGCCAATGCGCAAAGCGTATTCCTGATCGCGTGGAGAGGCTTTAGCTGATACGATGACAATAGGGGTCTGGGCGAAGCGTTTGTTGCGGCGTAACGACTGGCAAAGCTGGTAGCCACTCATCTTGGGTAGCATGACATCGAGAACGATAATGTCTGGTTCGTAAAGAGTGATCTTTTGGATGGCTTCAATTCCGTCGAGGGCACCGGCAACTTCGAATTCATCACGTAAAGCAAGCATCCCAATGCTGATGACGTCCTCCTCATCATCCACCAAGATAATGCGTGGCTTAGGGGGCTCATCGGGTGGCGGGGACGACGCTTTAGGTGTTTCCGAAGCAGCTTGAGGAGGTGGCGGTGGTGTCTTTGCGGCTTCTGGAGGCGTAGCGCTCACCGCTGGCAATATTCCCGAGGCGTGAGCTTCAGCAATAGCTTCGGGCGGCAAGTGGTCAAGCTTCTCGAGTTGTTCAATGCTGAAGCGCTTGCGCTGGAAGGGTGTGTTTTTTTCCTCGAAGAAGAGGTCCACGACGCGAAGCAGCCGCGCTGGCTCAAATGGCTTGGTCAGGTAGAGGTTAGCCCCGGCCCCGTAGCCTTTGACGATGTCTTGTTTTGATCCGAGGGCCGAAAGAAAGAGCACGGGGATATCCTTGAAGCGCGGGTGGCTACGGATAACGCGACAGGTGTCGTAGCCGTCCATGAGGGGCATCATCACATCGAGAACAACAAAATCTGGCTCGACGAGCTCAAGCTTCTGGGCGGCGTCCAGGCCGTCGTGGGCTTCAACGACCTCATAGCGGGAAACCAGCGTTGCTCGTACTATGGCCCGGATGTCGCTTTCGTCATCAACGATGAGAATTCGCCGTTTGGGCATTTTAGGTCTCTTTTCTGTATGCGCAGAGGTTCGTTCTCATCGGAGAATATATGGACAGCGGGCAAATTCGTCAAGTTGGTTAATGGGGCTGCTAATCGAAATCGAATGGGTTTGGTGGACGCCCTTGCTCGCCTGACTCTTCGACCTTTTTGAGTTTTTCCTGAAACAGTTGGTCGAGTTTTGATTTTTTTGTTTTTTCGTTTTCGATCGCCTTACGGAACTTTTCTTCTGCGATGGAAGTCCTTTCCCGGACTTTCTTCACTGCATCCTCAAAGCGGTCACCTGTGGACTGATCCAATATCGGGCGGCGCACTTCGACGATTTTGCCCGAGCGACGCTCAACGATGAGGATGGTCTTGCAATCGGGGCAAGTTATTTGCATGAATTCATCCATAAAGCTGGCTCCTTTGAGGGCTTATGTCGCATGTTCCTCGTGCGCCGTTCAAGCCAGAACACAATTGTGCCTTTTTTTACTTAGCTTTCTTCCTTTTTTGGTCGCTGACAAACTCGCAGTAGGGAGCCAAAATGCAGATTTCGCAGCGGGGTTTGCGCGCTTGGCATACATTGCGGCCATGGAGGATTGTGCGATGGCTGAAATGAGTCCAGTCCGCCTGCGGAATGCAGCGCATCAGGTCCTGTTCTATTTTATCCTGTAACGAGTTCTTGGTGAGCCCCAATCGCTGCGCGACCCGGCTGACGTGCGTGTCCACGGTAATGCCGGGCGTGTTAAAACAGTTGCCCAACACGACATTTGCTGTTTTGCGTCCGACTCCAGGCAGTTTGACGAGCTCTTCCATCGTTCCCGGCACTTCGCCTCCATAGTGCTCGACGAGGGCTTTGGCCATGCCCTTGAGCGCGCGTGCTTTGTTGCGATAAAAGCCTGTGGAGCGGATGAGTTCCTCGATTTCAGTAACCTCAGCGTCTGCGAGCGCTTTCGTGTTTGGGAAACGGCGGAAGAAGGCTGGAGTGACCTGGTTTACTCGCTCGTCAGTGCATTGAGCGCTCAGAATGGTGGCCACGAGCAGCTCGTATGGCGATGAGAAGTTCAGCGAGCAACGCGCGTCGGGATAGGCTTGGGCGAGGAGCTCGTTGATGCGCTTGCCGCGTTCCTGGAGGTTGTTTTCTTTCTTGGTCGGCGATCTTTTCGCGGCGGGTGGAGGCGATGTCTTTTGTTTTTCAGCCATAGCAGCTTTGCACGATGCATGGAGGGCGAGGCACAATCAAGCGAGCAAATTCGGTTGCGCTTTGGTGTGGCATTGCTCAATGGTGTTGGCGCAATGAACCTTTCGCGCGACAGCAGGCGCTGGTGGTTAGCGCTGCGACTTGTTCCGCAAATGAACCGGGTGCGGTTTTACACGCTTATAGACCATTTCCAAACGCCGGAGGCTGTTTTGGGGGCTAGTGCGACGGAGATTGCCTCGCTCCGAGGTTTTAACGAGGAACTGGCACGCGCCGTGCTCGAGGCGCCGCGGTCGCCCGCGTGTGATCTGGAACTGGAGGAGATGCACCGACGCGGAGTGCGTTTGCTAACACTCGAGGACGAAGAGTATCCAGAAAACCTTCGCCGGTCCTCATTTCCTCCGCCTTTGCTTTATGTGCGCGGGCGCATAGAACCGATGGACAGGTTTGCCATTGCCGTTATCGGTTCGCGGCGTGCTACCCCTGTCTCTTATACACATCTGACGCTGCCGAC
>JANZZJ010000233.1 GCA_026419455.1 Candidatus Sumerlaeaceae bacterium
CTTTTACTGTTGGTGTGCTGACTGAGGGGTTCTCCCCTCACGGCTCGAACTTGCTCAAGGCGTCCGAATTGCTCCAGTTGTATCTTGTTAACTTCTGGGCAACCGAACACGGTTACGGCGGATGGCATATCAGCCTCTTTCGCAATGTCCTCTATTCCACAGAGGTTTTCTATCACATTCTGTTCTTTGCTTGCATCCTTTGCTTTTTGCACAACCGCAGGCCTCTGGGATGTCTCTTCCTTTTCCTTACCTGCTGGGCACATCCGTTCACTGGCTTGTTGCTCATGCTCATTGTTACGGTGTGGTTGGTTATTGAGTGGTTCTACGAGCGCGGAAAAATCAGAGGGTTGTTAGCTGCGGTATTGGTCATTGATGCGTTGTTTCTGTGGTATAACAATGTTTTTCTTCGCCTCGACCACGAACACCGTTCCGTAATGGCTCAGATCCAAGGCTACTCAGCAACCCTGCCGCCCAGTAAACTGCTCCCCGCATACGGCGCGATCCTTCCTCTCGCGTTAGTCGCTCTGACACCAACTATCCTCAAGCGCCTGTGGCCCAAGAGCAGATTCCGCTTGCTCTATAGCTGGGTAGGTACTGCAGCCTTTCTCAACTTCCATGACCTCTTTCTCCCCTTTATGCGGCCCATTCAGCCCCTACACTTTTCCCATGGCTACTTGTATTTCCCTTTGGCCGTTTTGGCCATTCTTGTTTTACAGCAGCTCTATGCCATGCGCCCAAAACGGTTGGGGCTGGTAGGAATGTTGCTCCTGCTCTTGCATCTTCCGGCCAATGTCATTTGGAGCATTAGGACGATCGCAACAGTGGCCTCAGAATGCCCCATTTTTGCTCCCTCGCGTTACGCGGTGAAAATACTCGAAGAGATCGACACCATTGCCGATCCACAAGTCATCCTTGTTGACTTACCTCCCGAGACCCTCGGCGTTGTTTCAAATCTCATCCCGCTTTTTACTAAGCATCTCGTGATCCGCGGACACGGCTTTAACACCCCATTCACCGAGGAAAAACGAAACTTAGCGAAAATAATGATGGAGCGACCGAACGCCACGCTGGTTCCTCAACTGGGCATGACTGCCCTTTTAACAACGGATGAACGCTTGCCCTTTTATTCGACGAGGCTAAGCAACAGCCTAACTCGAACTTTGTGGCACCACAAACAATTGGGTGTCGTTCTTGTGGAAGTAGTGCCGTGAGATGGAAGCCACATAATGAGATAAGTTTCCGTAGGGGATTCGCCTACCACGAGAGCAGTACTATTGTCGTCGTCATTTTGGGGACAGTTCTCGCTTTTGCCTACATGGAGTGGATAGCGCTTTCCCAGTGGTTAACGGGACGGTGGTATCTTGCTGATGTCGGCAACATTCATTATTGCCTGTTCAACACTTGGTACGACGGCTTCATGAATTCCCCTCTTATGGGCCACAATAATCACTTCGCCTTCCATTTTACGCCCTTTCTCCTCCTTCTGAGTCCACTTATTTTTCTCTGTGTCTATCCTGTCCCTCTTGTCACAACATACATTCTCGCATTGGCGCTGTGTGTGCCGGCAGTGTTTTTGCTAGCACGGCGCAGTCGTGTTAGCCCTGGTGGGAGTCTCCTTCTGGCATGGCTTTTCCTCTCCAATCACTTTGTTGGCTCACTAGAGCTGGCGAATCATTTCGAAGTGTTCTACGTTTTGTTTGCCATACTTGCGATAGCCCTGCGTGCCACACGATGGCTGATACCATGTACTGTTCTCGCCGCAAGCGTCAAAGAAGATGCCGCCCTTTGGCTGGGAGGATGGTTAATCGTAGAGTGGTGGTTGTCCAGGGATCCTCGTGAGCGCAGACGCTATCTGGTGACCGCTATTATCTTGGGCTGTTATGTTATTGTTGCAGCCACGACGATCATTACTCTCCAGCGTATCTGTGGTCGCGGCGCCGTGACAGACTATGCCGGAAGATTTCGCGACTTTGGGCCAGGGGGGGAGACTCTTGTTATGTTCGCCCTATTGCTGGCTTCTTTTGCTACGTTACCACTTTTCTCCGGCCGCCGCCTCGTGCTCTGTTTCATTCCCTTCCCAATGCTTTTAGCGACCTTTCCGTTCATGCGCCTCCTCTTGTACTATTACAGTTATCCATTCCTCCCATTTTTCATCTATGCGGCGTGCTATGGTTGGCGCCGCGTTCACGTCGTCCTGAGACGCCGCTACGGCACCCGTGTGGGAATGCTACTTGGCGTGACCGTATTTGCTCTCGCCACGCTCCAGTGGTTCTTGCCCACGCGGACTGATGGTTACTACCGACGCCCATTCTCGATCGCGTCGCGCGACTGGTATCGATTTCACCTAGCGCGTGATCTTCTGCCAGCCGACGCTCCTCTTGCTCTGCAATTTGGTCTTTGGGGAATCACACCCCATCGGCTAGGCACTCATCTGTTGGCGCCTCACGAACTGAAATCAACGGACTGGGTCTTCATGGACCTCCAATCGCCGCACGGCCTGAGTCGCGATGAATTCATCGCCGTTGCCCGCCAAGTTCTCGGCGACGTGGAAGCAGGCAAACGCAAAGTTCTTCATACCGTGGATGATATTTTCGTCATCACACCGGTAACAACGGCTACGGACAATCAATTATGAGCGCCGGCAGTGCTATATTACGGACCCGATGGTGGATGGCGCGCCACCTTGCGCGCCAGATTCGCCGCTATGTTTGGATCCACATCGTAGCGGGTATCATAACCATCCTACTCATCATCGGGATAGGCGGTGGGTTCTTTCACTTCCTGTTTCGCTTTCTTGCCTCCCAGGAGCCCTTCGGCCCACCGCTCATGGAGCGGCTTATGGGCATCGTGCTCCTCACCTTCTTCTCCATGTTGATTTTTTCTAATCTGATTATCACGTTAACGACAACCTACATCTCGCGCGAAACCGAGTTTCTCTGGGGGTTGCCTGTCTCGGACCGGACGATTTTCGGGGTGAAACTTACCGAAAGTATTTTCTTTAGTTCGTGGGCATTTGTGGTGTTGAGTTGTCCCCTCTTCGCCTCGTATGGGGTCGTTAAGCATGCGCCCTGGTGGTTCTATCCCACCGCGGTTGGGCTCGGCTTGCCGTACTTAGTTACCCCAGCTGCACTGGGGGCTGTGCTCACCATGCTGATCAGTGCTTTCCTGCCTGCTCGCCGAGCTCGCATTTTCACGGTCGGCCTACTTGTTATTGCCCTTGTTGTTACCGCTGTCATTGTCCGATTTATGGGGCTTCGCAGCATGGTCTTTCAGACTCAGGATTTCGGGCAGATCATGGAGCTCCTGTCAGCTGGCTCTTCGCCGTGGCTGCCGAGCACATGGCTTGCTAATGGTTTGAAAGCTGCCTCGGAAGGAAGCTTTTGGGATGTTGCGTTCTGGTTTTTGTGTCTCACTTCAACAGCCGCCATGGCGTGCCAAATGTGCCTGTGGTTTGTCCCACTGCTGTATTACCGCGGCTGGAGCCTCTCTCGCGAACGATCTAGTCCGCTCGTCAGTGTTCGCCACCGTTCCATTTTCACGTTAGCCGACGCGCTCTTGAGCTTTCTCCCGCAGCATTTTCGTGCTTTGCTTGCGAAAGACATCAGGACTTTTTGGCGCGACCCGGCGCAATGGTCGCAGCTCGTCATCCTCACGGGGCTCCTTGTCCTATATCTTGCAAACATTCGCGGCGTTTCTCAGCAGCTGCGCGGGGTGGAAATCTTCTTTCCCCACTGGCGCGTCATCCTGTCGCTTTTCAACTTAGGCGCCACTGCTTTCGTTCTTTCAATTCTCACCACGCGTTTCATCTTTCCCATGCTTAGTTTGGAGGGCAAACAATACTGGGTAATCGGCTTAGCTCCTTTTCCAAAACAGACCCTGCTGTGGGAGAAATTCCTTTTGTGTCTGGCAGGTTGTCTTGGCGTATCTGTGCCGCTCATGCTCTTGTCCAACTTCATGCTCGAGGTGGCACCTTTTATGAAATGGATTAGCCTCATGACGGTTGTTGCACTCTCGGGTGGCTTAACCAGCTTATCAGTCGGTTTTGGGGCCATCTTTCCTTCGTTTAAAGAGGACAACCCCGCTCGCATCGCCAACGGCTTTGGCGGAACAATGACGATAGTTGCCAGTCTCTTCTATGTAAGCGCCACCCTTGCGCTCGAAATTCCCTTATGCTTGGCGCTTGCAGAAGCTGCGCGCTCTGGCACTGCTGGAGCTTTACGGATGGCGCTCTTTGCGTCTCTTCCATTTACGTTGGCGTGTATTTTGCTCCAGATTCTCATGTGGTACGCGCCTATGGCGGCAGGCATCAAACGTTGGCTTCTCCACGAGTTCCATTTTTGAGCTATAGCCGTTCTAGCTTGCATCCACTGGCGTCATGTCATCTAATATCATCATCGCATAAAATGAGGAGAAAGTTTATGAAGTTTCGTCTCCATGACCAAAGAGTATGGGTTGCGCTCGTTGCCGCGGCGTTGGTGACGACCCATTGCATTTGTTTCGCCAAAATGACGGCGCCGCAGGTGGTCCCAGCTAAAGCGGCAAATGTCGTTTCTGTTCCCGATCTGAACGCGCTCCAGAAGGCGTGGAAAGAAAACTCTCTAAAGGGAGTCGTGGAAAAGGTCGTAGAAATTGCCGGCGGTAAGGAGGCTCTCGCAACCTTCGAGTCGTTCCTGCCCCAAATCGAGAAAGAACTGGGGTTTTCGCTTGATGGTGAGGCAATGGCCACAATGGTGTCAGGCTTCGACATTTTTATGACCCAAGCCACTGCGGATGGACCTCCGGCCGGAGGGGCCGTAGCGAGTATCGGCGACAAAGAAAAATTCCAGCGCTTCGTTGCCTACTGGGAAAAGGCCGCCATGAAAGCCGCAAGCGAGGCTGCCGAAGATGAAAACACTTCCGAACCTGAGAAGCGGCAGTTCATTACCACAGAAACGCTGAGTGGCGAGATCGTAAAGCATTTCACGACAGCGAAGGGAATAGACGTCTACTACGTTCAAACCAGCTCGATGTTTCTCGTGGGCAGCGACAAGGAAATGGTGTCGGACATGATCGCCCGAGCCAGCGGCAAACAAACCAAAGGCGGCTTTGCGAGTGCCACCGATTTTGAGAAAGTCGATAAAGCCCTCACCGCTCATCCCGGCGTCATCTACATGTATCAAAACCCGGAAGCGGCTCTCTCAGCGCCCCAGAAGGCAGACGAGCTGCGCAAATTTTCCAAATTCATGCGCGAGCTCACTCCGTTTGCTATGACTGGGCTGTCGGTTCAAATTGAGCCGAAAAAGATTCGGTCGTACAAATATGCCCCTTTTGCTGCCGGGACCGAAAATCTCCTCCTTCGCAAACTAATGGAGCGTGCAGCCACCAGTGGCAAGCTCGACGTTCTCGATTTTGCCCCCCAGCAAACGATGATGGTAGGCGTGACGAATGCGTTTGATGCCTTCTTCCTCTACGACATGCTACGAGAGTTAACTGAGTCCTTGGGAGGTGGCTCCAAGGACGGGAACTTCGAGAAACAATTGAAAGAGCTGGAGCCCGTGATCGGCTTCTCGGTGAAGGATGACTTGCTCCCAAGCCTTGGCAAACAGATTGGGATTTTCATCAATAACCTCGACCTCTCGGCCGGCATGTTCAGCTTGGATGCAGCTCTCGTTTTTGAAATCCGCGACAAAGATAAAATGCAAAAGGTTCTCACCGCTGTTGAGCGGATGATTACTGACAAAGCCAAAACCATGATGCCGCAGCCGCCAGGAGAGCAAAAAGATCAGGCTCCCACTCTCGAGATAAGTTTCAAAAGCACAAAAGAAGGCGACGTTTCCATCAGGTACCTTGAAATTCCCCCCCTCCCTAACGTTACGCCCGGCTACGCCTTCGTCGGTGAGTATCTCATCATCGGATCGTCCAAGGAAACAATTCAAAAGCTGGCAGCCGTGAAAGCTGGAAAAGAAAAGGGGCTAGCTGGGAGTTCTGCCCTCACGCAATTGGGTGAGGTTAAGCCCAAAGGTATGAGCTTTGGCTATATGAACTTCACCGCCATTTGGGATACAGCCGAGGGGATAGTCACGAAGATGGCTCCGAATCCCGATGCCCCTAAGATTATGGACGCTCTGCGTCCTATTAAGTGTGCTGGAGGTTACGGCACAGTGGAAGAAGGCGCGGTGATCGGCGAAGGCGTGTTAATTCTTGAGTAGCAAACACCCCGCAAGATAAATTGCCACCCGCTCGCGAGACTTTGCGGGCGGGCAAATTTTTTCTAGCAAGTCACCAAACGAAAAACCTTTCGTTATGGGCGGTGACTCAACACGTGAAAAAAATTCGGCTCGCGACACGCGGCAGCTCCCTGGCCCTTGCACAAGCGCATTGGGTGGCAAATCGTCTCCGCCTCGTATGCCCTGATGTTGATATAGAACTCGTCGTGGTCCACACGCGCGCCGATCTAGCTCCCAACAGACCGCTTCGTTCTTTCGGCGACAAAGGTGTTTTCGTGCGCGAGGTGCAGCAAGCTGTGCTCGAAGGACGAGCGGATGCCGCAGTTCATAGCCTCAAGGACCTCCCTGCTGAATCCCACCCCCACTTAGTCCTTGCTGCGATTCCTGTACGCGAGGATCCGCACGACATGCTAGTAACTCGCTCAGAGTGCTGCACTTTGGAAAGCCTTCCTGCCCGCGCGCGAATCGCGACCTCGAGTCTTCGCCGACGAGGGCAAATCCTCCATCAGCGGCCCGATGTGGAGCTTCTTGAAATCCGCGGCAACGTCGACACCCGCTTGCGCAAACTCGAGCAGGGCCAAGCCGATGCTTTGGTCGTTGCCAAGGCGGCATTAATTCGCCTAAATATCGTGCCGCCATGCGCCTGCGAGCTTTCTTTCGAGGCAATGTTGCCTGCCGCTTGCCAGGGTGCTCTTGCCGTGGAAACCCAACCACACTCCGTTGCGAGGTCTCTCATCTCTCAAATTGACGATCCCGACGTCCGGCTGGCGTGCGAAACTGAACGCGCTTTTATTCGCAACATCGGGGCGGACTGCCGAACTCCTGTGGCCTGTCTCTGCACGCTCGAGGGAGAGAACATTCGTCTTCGCGCCGCCGTATGCCATCACAGCGGCGGGCTCATTTTTCGCCACGAGCGGACGGTGCCGCGAGCAAAAGCACTCCAAGCTGCTCACGAGGCTGCCGAGCAATTGCTAGCTTCAGGAGCGGACCGAATTATGATGCAATCCCGCCAGCAACGAGGGGGATGTTTCCAATGAAGCTATACGCCTATTTTCTCCATCTTCGTCCGCGCTCGTGGCCGATTGTTTTCGCCCATTACGCTTGCGGAGCGATAATTCTCGTCGTTCACGCGCCGACGGCACTCGTTGCTGCAGCAGCGGCGCAAGCCATTCTTGGGGGGATCATCTGGGCAGTTTGTCTTAACGGTGGAACCCTGGCCCTCAATAGTGCTTTCGATCGCGACGAGGGCGACATCGGGTATCTCGACAATCCGCCGCCCGTCCCCAAGCATTTGGCTACACTTGCTGTGTTACTAATGATTTGCGGCCTTGTTTTGGCTTATCTTCTGCTGCCTGCGAGTTTTTTTCTCATTCTTGCGCTATGTGTAGTCCTTTCGCTTTTGTACAGCGTCCCGCCGGCGAGGCTTAAAGCGGTCGCTGGGGCGGATCTCGTCGTGAATATGATTGGTTACGGTGCGGCTACCATTGCTGCCGGTGCGCTTGCCACGGGGCTTTTACCTGGCTTGTCAGATGACTGGAAATTCCGTATTGTTTGCCTCTCTACCGGTTTCGCTTTCTTGTTTGGAGCCTTCTACCCGATGACGCAAATCTACCAAATCCCTGAGGACTCGGCCCGCGGCGACAAGACGCTTGTCATTGGCTTAGGCGCACGCCGCTCGTTGGTGCTCGCTGTGATATTCGAGCTCATCGCGCTGGTGCTACATCTGGGGGGATTACTTTGGTTCGCTCCATCAGCTTCGGTCTATCTCTGGGCCAAGGGTGCTGTAGTGGCTCAGGGCGCTGCTTGGCTCATTTTCACCGCGGACTGGCTTCGTCGGCTGGATTTTTATCCTGCTAAACGTGGCATGTATCGTGCGCTTTGGTTGTGGGCGCTGAGCGACGTCGTTCTTGTTATTGCTTACGGGTGGGGGATCATGCCCGCTTCGTCCTAAAAATTCATTTACTTTGCGTTTTCGTTGAGCAGAAGCTCATCTCCCGTTATGAGTGCGAGGATCATTGATGGTGTAGCAATCGCGGCTCGGATTCGCGAGCAATTGGCTGAGGAAGCACAGGCGTTCATCAAGCGCACCCGCGTGCGTCCTGGTCTCGTAGTCATTCTTGTTGGCGACAACCCAGCATCTCAAGTCTACGTACGCAGTAAACGTAAGGCCTGTCTCGATCTCGGCTGGTATTCTGACGTTATTCACCTACCGGCTGACGCTACGCAAGAGCGGCTAGAAGAAACCATTGATAAGCTTAATGCAGACCCCATGGTGCACGGCATTCTTCTCCAGCTGCCGTTGCCCGATCATCTCAACGAGCAAGGTTTACTGCAACGCATTCGTCCAGAGAAAGACGTTGACGGGTTTCATCCGATCAACGTCGGCAAGCTAGTACTTGGGCTACCTGCGCCCGTCCCCTGCACGCCTTTGGGGATCCAGAGACTTCTCATCGAGGAGCATATCGAAACGGCAGGCAAATTTGTTGTGGTTCTCGGCCGGAGCAATATCGTGGGGAAACCGGTGGCCTCGCTTCTCATGCGCAAGGGCTCTGGTGGCGATGCCACTGTCTGCGTATGTCATTCACGCTCAGAGAATCTTTCGTCCATTACGCGCCAAGCCGACATACTCATAGCGGCTGTGGGCCGTCCTCGTTTTGTCAAAGCTGGCTGGATCAAACCTGGTGCGACCGTCATAGACGTTGGGATCAATCGCGTTAACGACCCTGATTCCCCGCGTGGTTATCGCCTCGTCGGGGATGTTGATTTTGAGGGCGCCAAAGCTGTTGCTGGCGCCATCACGCCCGTTCCTGGCGGGGTCGGGCCTATGACGATTGCCATGCTGCTGCATAACACCCTCTGGTGCGCGAAAAACCTTAGCGCATGAAAACCCCCACGGCTGGTCATTCCTCCCAGGTTACCAGCGGGAAGGACTCTCCCGGCGACGCGGTCACGCTTCAGCCCAAGCGCCGCTCTTCTTCTCTATGGGTGCGTTGCGCCCTTAGTGGTCTCCTCGGCGGTGTCGTTTACTCGCACTGGATCGACGGGGTGCAGTGGGATTCGGTTCTACCTCATAGGATTCCTCCCTTGGGTATTGGAAGTTGGCCTGTTGCCTGGGTGGCGCTCATTCCGTACTTCACGGTTCTCTTCACCATCGAGGGCCGACGCTGGATTTGCACTTCTTTTGTTTTCGCAACGCTATGGCATCTCAGCTCTCTTCTGTGGCTTGCCACGCTTCTGCCATTTAATCCCTTCATCCCACTAGGTGTTGTGCTATTGGCAGTTAGCCTTGCTTGCTTCACGTTACTTTTTGCGTGGTCCGGGCGTGTTTTTATGAAGCGCACTAACCCCGTCTGGTGGCCTGCCATTCTTGCCACGAGTTGGGTAGGAACGGAATACCTACGCACTTTGGGGCCGTTCGCCTTTCCCTGGAATTTCTTGGGTCATTCGCAAGCGCTTGGGAATGCTTGGGGCTGCCAGATAGCTGACGTTGGTGGCACCTTAGCAGTGAGTTGGATTGTCGTTTACAGTAACGCCTTCGTTGCAATGGTTTGCTTGGCATTAATGGTCCGCCACTCAGTTTTCAAGCCGCCAATTACTTTATGCGCACTGCTCCCCAGTGGCTTGGTTTGGGCTGCCTTAATAATCTTTCAATTCATCGTTTATCCATTTTGGTCTACAGCATCGCTCGAGAGGGCGGAAGGTTCCCTGGCGCCGCTGAGGGTAGCCGTTGTCCAGCCGAACATCCCACAGTTTGAGAAAATGCGTTTCTACATGGCACCGGACGCGGAAACGGCCAATGCGCTCGACTACGAAATGACCACGAAGAGCATTCAATTGCTCCAACAGGCTTGTTCAGCAGCACAAAAACCTCTCGATCTGATTGTGATGCCCGAGTCGAGCTTTAACTCCAATTACTTTGTTTATGATCATGACTTGCACAAGACACTCGAAGTTCTGGCGGAGGCCTGCTCGGCTTGCATTATCTTTGGCGCAGACCGAAGGGAGTCGGAAAGCCAGTACGCCAGGCGCTTGAGATCCGCCTTTAGCGGGGATGCTTTGCGAGAATTGCCGAAACTAGAAACGTGTGTGGCCTCCGACGGAACAACATTCCCATGCGAACGCGAACCAATGGTTTCAACTGTAGCTGCCTTTTACGTTACCCCGGCGGATGGTCTTACCAGTCGCGTGTACGACAAAATTCATCTCGTTCCGTTTGGTGAAACAGCTCCCGTCGTGGACAAGATCCCCTATTTTCAAGAGTGGGTACTTATGGTGGGGAGTTATGCCCGCGGCACGGAATTCACCCTCTTTCCCCTAGGAACAACTTCATTCGGGGTGATGATTTGCTTTGAGTCAACCTTCCCCACGCTAGCCCGGGCCTATGTCCGCAGAGGCGCCGGCCTGCTTTGCATTATTACCAACGATGCTTGGTACGACGCTACTCACGTGAAGACGGACTTTGACTTTTGGCGACCCGAAACGCCCCCACTCGTGCGTTCTATGTCGCATCTCTACAGCCTAGGTGTACGAAAACTCTTTTTGTGGCTGAGCCCCGATTTTCTTCTCGATCGCGGACCTATTCAGCACCTTGCTCACGCGACACTGCGTGCTATCGAGACGCGTCGGCCAGTTGTGCGTTCAGCCAACACGGGGATCAGTGCTACAATTGGCCCGACTGGAGAGATCCGGCACTGGCTCGGTTGGAAAAAACGCGGAGTTTTCTACGATGATCTTCACCCTGCGGAGGGGAAAACCATTTACGCACGCTTAGGTGACTGGCCAGGCTGGTTGGGTGGAGTCATGATTATTTCTGCGGTAGCTCTTCAACTTTTGGAGTTGGCGTCCCGTAGAAGAGCCACGGTCTCAAATCCCTGACCTGGAGAACTTTACGTACTCCGGATTGATGCAAGTTCTAGGCACCCGGCCTTCAAAATAATCGAGGATATTCAGGGCGGCAAGTTCAGCCATCGCCGAACGGGCCTCATACGTAGCGCTCCCGATATGCGGTAGAAGGACGACATTCGGCAATGTAAACAGCCGCGGTTCAACCGCCGGCTCGTTTTCGTACACGTCCA
Organism: Candidatus Sumerlaeaceae bacterium; assembly: GCA_026419455.1. Taxonomy (GTDB): domain Bacteria; phylum Sumerlaeota; class Sumerlaeia; order Sumerlaeales; family Sumerlaeaceae; genus DRVG01. The sequence continues at coordinate 11,282 of JANZZJ010000233.1, forward strand.
GGCCAGCAGCTGCGAGACGTCCCTCGGCCAGCGCTTCTGCCAGCGCGGTTTCATCCACGACGGGTCCTCGACCAGTGTTGATGATTATCGCGCTCGGTTTCATTAATCGCAGCCTTTCCCGGTCAATTAGATGTCTTGTGTCCGGGGTAAGCGGCGTATGAATCGAAACGAAATCACTCTCGCGCAGAAGTTCCTCAAGTCCTACGTAGCGTGCGCCGAAAGCCTCCATCTGCGGCGACGGACCAGAACGTTTTGTGTATAGAATTTTCATCTCGAACCCGACAGCACGTTTTGCCATGGCAGTTCCAATGCGCCCGGCTCCTACGACGCCAAGCGTTTTTCCAGCCACCTCGTGACCAAGAAAAAGCAGGGGGTCCCAGCCGTGGAAGCGCTTCTCACGCACAAAGCGGTCACCGGCGGCGACGTGACGAGCCGCCGCAAAAAGCAAAGCCCATGCAAGCTCAGCCGTGGCATTCGTCAGCACATCCGGCGTATTCGTCAGGGCGATACCCAACCGAGTGGCAGTGTCCACATCAAGATTGTCATAGCCTACGGCATAGTTTGCCACAACCCGCAATCGGCTCGCCTGTTCGAGCAGTTCTCGGTCAATACGTTCACTCAGAAGGCAAATCATGGCGTCAAAATTATGCACAATGCGCCCGAGCTCCTCGCGAGTTAGCGGCCGAGGTTCAGGATTGGTCCAGACTTCCACCCCCGCTGCTTCTAATACTTCACGCGCCCGCTCGTGAATTCGTCGCGTAATGGCAACTCGCTTACCCATACCGCTCATTCTTCTCCCTCCTCGGTTACTTTGTGGACCCGCCACGAAGGATGCTTGAGACCAAACTTTTTTACTCGTGAGTGCATGCGATCCACACTAATACGCAAAAGAGCTGCTGCCTCTTTCTGATTCCAGCCAGTGCGTTCCAGCGCTGCTACTACAAGCTGGCGCTCCACCTCCTCCAGGTCAACTCCTTCCGCTGGCAGCGAGACGATTGGCCGTTCTTCTACTGGTGCGGCAGCACTTCTGCCCAGCCCAATCTGTTCAACGTCGCCGCGCGTGATCACATCGCCGCGAGCCCGAATGGTGAGGCGCTCGATGATATTGCGCAGTTCACGGATGTTCCCTGGGTACGGATATTCGCGCAACAGAGCCATGGCACGCTCTTCAAAAAGAAGTGGCGGCTTCTTGTACTTCTGTGCGAACTGATCGGCAAAGAACTTGGCCAGCAGGGGGATGTCAGACGGACGCTCGCGAAGGGGCGGCACATGGATTAGAAAAACTGCAACGCGGTAGTAGAGGTCCTCTCTAAAACGTCCGGCTTGCACCTCCCCCAGCAGTTCCTTGTTCGTCGCGAAAATGAAGCGGCAGTTCACAGTGATGGGACGCATCCCGCCAAGCCTGGTAAACGTTTGCTGCTCGAGTGCTTTGAGAATTTTAGCCTGCGATTCCCGTGAAAGCTCCGCGATTTCATCCATGAAAAGGGTTCCGCCGTGCGCCAACTCAAATTTACCTTTGCGCTGGTAAGTGGCGTCCGTGAAAGCCCCCTTTTCATGACCAAACACCTCGCTTTGAAAAAGATTGTCGTCGGGTAGTGCGGCACAGTTGACGTCGATAAACGGTCCCCTAGCCCTCGCGCTGGTCCGGTGAATTGCACGTGCCACCAACTCTTTGCCGACTCCAGTTTCGCCCGTAATCAACACCGTCACATCGCTTTGGGCAATTTGGGCGATTTCCTCTTTGATGCGCCGAATTTGCGGGCTCTCACCAATGATCTCGCGGAATTCATCGCGTTCAGCAAGCTGGTTGCGCAGTAGCCGATTTTCACGCAAAAGCTGCGACTGCTCCAGAACTTTCCCGATGCGTATGATGATTTCCTGGCGCTCAGCTTCCTTGGTAATGTAGTCGGC
>JANZZJ010000009.1 GCA_026419455.1 Candidatus Sumerlaeaceae bacterium
ATCGAGGATTTTCGTTCTTCTGGTCTCGATTTTGGAGTGGGCCTGATTCCCCGTGTTCCTCTTTGGGAAGCCAAAACATTAAAGCTTGTTCCGCCCGATGCTACAGAGGATTCATCTGATACGGAAAAGCTCACCGCCGGGAATGTGGGGGGCATGAACGGTATTGTGGCCACGACCTGTCAGCACCCGGACATTGCTTTAGAGTTTCTATTGTTTTTTTCCAGTCCTCCAGTTCAGCGCCGTTGGGCTGAGGAAATGGGTGAAATCCCCGTCGTGCTTGAAGCCCAGCGAAATCTCAACCTATCGCGGTTTCCTGAAGTGCCAATCTTTATCCAGCAGATCAACACATCAAAGGCTTTCCCTGCCATTCCACTCGCCAATATCTTTGAACCCCAGATTTTTAACCCAGAATTTAGTCTCATCCTCCAGAGAAAAACCACTCCGCAGGAGGCCTTGGAGCGCATAGCTCGTCAGCTCGACGAGCGAATTCTCAAACCAGTGAATGAGGCTGAGACTATCGCGCGCCAGGAGGACATGGCTGCAAAACGGTAACGCCTCGCAATCGTCGTAAGTACTCGTCTTTTTCCTAGCAATGAAATCCATTCCCGTCACATAATTCCTGCTGCTGTGAAGAAATCGGATTTGAGAAAAGGCCGCCACTGTCAGCGGATGGGCAGAAAAGCGGTTATTTCTAGTGGCAGTGGTATGGAGGATGAGATCGAGGAATTGCTTTTCTCAGAGCGGCCCCTGCTGACGAGATTAAAGGGTGGGAAGAATACCCCAGAGCAAACACCTGCCTCAAATACGGTAGCAAAGGAGTGTGACCGTGACCCCTAAGCCAACGGTTGGGCCTCCGCCGCGCGTTGCGGAAATGAGTCGCCAAACCAACGAAACTCAGTTGAGTATCCGTGTCAATTTGGATGGCTCGGGCAAGTTTTCCTCCACCTTGGGAGTTCCGTTTTTTGAGCATATGCTCGATCTCTTTTCACGTCACGCCCTGATGGATCTCTCAATTCATGGAAAGGGAGACCTTCAGATAGATGCGCATCATACGGTAGAGGATGTCGGAATTGTACTCGGCCAAGCTGTGCGCCAAGCCTTAGGCGGTAAAGCTGGCATTCAGCGTTACGGCGAAGCCTATGTCCCAATGGAGGAGGCGCTAGTGCGCTGCGTGCTGGATTTGTGCAATCGCCCGTACTTGCGCTACGAAGTCCCTGTTCCAAAATCGAAAGTAGGCGAGTTCGATGTCGAGCTTGCGGAGGAATTCTTCAGGGCATTTGCTTTCAATGGCGGCATAACGATGCACGTCCATCTTTTCTACGGCTCCAATCTCCACCACATTTTGGAAGCCGCCTTCAAGGCGGTGGGACGAGCTTTCGGGAAAGCAACGAGCTATGACCCGCGCATCGTGGGGGTCCTCTCGACGAAGGGCAAATTGTAAGGGTGTCGCTGCATACCAATGACCTACAAGAAGGGCAAACAGCAGTTTACCAAAGAAGAAATCATAGAGATTCTCCGCCGCAACGTGAATCTCTTCAAAGACGAAGACGAGTTTGTTGACTACATCGTTGAACTCGCTCTCTACCTCGTTGAGCATCGCATGCAGACGCAAACAGAAGCATCGGATGCAACGCTGCCCGGAAAGAAAACAGCCCCGCAGCCAGAAGAAGTTTTTGAAAAAAGGCAAGAACCGTTCCAGCGAAGCGCCTTTTGGCAAAATGTGTCAGACGTGCGCGACCTTCTCGAACGTCAGGTACGCGAGCCAGCTGAAGAACTCACGATGTGCCTCATTTGTGGCGCTACCGTTCCTAAAAAGGCCAAGATTTGCCCTATTTGTGGCAGCATGATGTGACACGTCCTCTGGAGCTTTGTTAAGCAGGCAAGAACGTCCACCCATGGCAGCACCCGTTATCTGGCCAGCAAGCGACGGTAAGCTTTCTCCAGGGATCTTTCCATACGCGCCACGTTTTCTGCTGCGGCTCGATCAAGCGCTGCACGGTGGCGACGTGACAACTTGAATAATGTGGGAATGCTCTGCAAGAACTCGTCCATCCCTGGCTCATAACCTTCCATGCGGATAAACACGCCGTCGAATGCCCTCGGGTCATGGAACTCTCTGAGTGCCGAGCCATAAAATGCCAGCGGCCGCATAGTCCCAATGTCATAGAGTCGCCTGATGACTGAATAAGGATCCCAGATCTTGTGGCCCGTTACTCTTATGGTCTCCATTCGTTGTGAGCCATCAATCACGATGAGTAGTACCGGTTCTGTCTCTTATACACATCTCCGAGC
>JANZZJ010000065.1 GCA_026419455.1 Candidatus Sumerlaeaceae bacterium
CCATAAACCTCACTCGTGCTGGCAAGGAGAAATCGAGCCCCCTTCTCGCGCGCCAGGCCCAATGCTTTATGCGTCCCCAATGAGCCCACTTTAAGCGTCTGAATGGGCATACGCAGGTAATCCGCCGGACTCGCAGGCGAAGCAAAATGAAGAACGTTATGAACCGGACCTTTAACGTAGATATACTCTGTCACATCGTGATGGATGAAATGGAAGCGAGGATCTCGGATATGCTCGATGTTCGCCACCGAGCCGGTGAGAAGGTTATCCATCGCAATAACGTGGTGTCCTTCGGCAAGAAAGCGTTCGCACAGGTGCGAACCGATGAAGCCAGCTCCGCCTGTTATCAGAGTTACCGGCATACCTAATTAGTCTCTCCTTATCAGTTTAGTGGATCGCCCGCCGCGGGGTGCGATGTAGGATTGTCGGCAGTAAGTGTGAAATGTGCCACCGAACTTACGACATTAGTTGTCGGCACGGACCGTGTAGCTGTGGACGGCTTTGCAATCGAGGTTTGGGTACTTGTCTTATCATCTCCCATAACTTTGCGCCATAACCATTCGCGCTCTTCCTCCACGGATTTCACCTTAACGCGAGTTCCCTTTGTCCCCTCCAAGATCTCGCGCACACCTGCAGTGGATACTGTTTCAATGTAATAATAGTACACTTGGCCGCGCGGCAGGGGTTTGTCCTCGAAGCAGTAATCCTTGGGAATGTTCGTTGATCCTTCCCCAGGAATAAGAGCTCGGTTGATTCGCTCATAGGGCCCATCAGGATTTTCGGAACGATAGATATTGAATCCCAAATTCTCTTCCTGTGTTTCCGTGCGCCACCTGATAATGACCCGCCCCGGTGAATCGTCCGGCACGAGGACCAAGAGGTCTTCACGCCGAATAGGAGGTGTGGGGAGGGGCGCACACGGCGATAAATCACGGGCCGCAGTAGTAAGTTGAGAACGACTATTCAACGGTGCGGACAGAAGTCCATCCGCCTTAGCGTTAACGCTAGACGGACTTGCTGCTTGGGTTGCGTTGCGCCGACTTCCACCCTCCAGCTCAGCAATCAGTTCTTCCAGGCGTTTGCGTAGTTTTTCGTCCTTCTGAATAGCCTCGACTTCCAACGCATGATGGGAAGCAACGAGAGCGTCATTAGACCTGCCTGCCTTGGCGAGTGCGTAAGCCAGCCGCACCGCCAACTCTCCATCCTGAGGGTCGAGCTCACGCGCTTTCTCTAAAACGCGTGCTGCCTCGTCGTACTTTTCCTCGCGCCAGTAGATGGTCGCAAGTTTTTTCAAGGGACGAATATCCCCCGGATTCTGCTCAGCAGCTTTTTGGAAGTGTGCGGCCGCTTTTGCGAAGTCTCCCCGATCAAAAGCCTCTTTGCCTAGCCTATAATCGTCTCTTCCGGTGCAGGCGACAAACATGACACACGCCAACAAAGCCAGCGCAAAGCCGAGACGTTTTCCAACCACACCCATCATCGTATCCCCTTAATTGATTAGGTAGGTAAAGCACGGCGGTTATCGCCGAGTGTCAAATTTAAATAGATTTCCAGCTCATGGATGTCTGTAGCGGCCGCCGCAGTTACCTCCAGGCGTTCTTTGCAAAAAACACAAATCCTGCCGTCATGATACTATTGGGCGCAGTCCCCACCCCGTTAGCTAGCCAAAAGAAAAGCCGCAGGAGCGCGCTGCGGGGCGTCCTGCGGCACGAAGAACTAATTAACGCAAAACTACACTGTTTCGACGGTCTCGGATGAGCTATCCGCCGGAATCTTTTTTCCGTTTTCTTTCGGGACAACCTCGATATTGCGGTAGGCAGGGAGACCTGTACCGGCAGGAATCAATAGGCCCATAATGACGTTCTCCTTGAGACCGCGCAGGTAGTCATAGCGTCCGCGCACAGCGGCATCAGCAAGAACACGTGGTGTTTCTTGGAAGCCTGCCGCCGCGATAAACGATTCGGTTTCAAGCGACGCTTTGGTGATACCAAGGAGCTTGGGCTTGGCCTTCGCCGGTGTTCCGCCCTTGCTGACAGTGAGACGGTTTTCTTCCTCGAACTCCGCTTTATCCACCTGCTGGCCATAGTAGAAGCGGGTGTTCCCGACCTCTGTGATGATGACCTTTTTAAGCATCTGGCGGATAATGCACTCGATGTGCTTGTCGTTGATGCTCACGTTCTGCAGGCGGTAGACCTCTTGCACTTCACTGAGGAGATACTCCATGACCGCCTTTTCGCCGAGAATATCGAGGATGTCGTGCGGCGAGGGCGTCCCATCAGTGATCGGATCGCCTGCTTTAACATGCTGACCATCGGAGTAGATAAGGTGTCTGTTGGCCGGAATGGCGTACAGCCGCTCCTCACCGTCAGAACCAATAATTGCCACGCGGCGAATGCCACGCGTCGTTCCGCGGAGCTCAAGGCGCCCATCTATTTCCGCAAGCACGGCGGCATCCTTGGGTTTTCGGGCCTCGAAAAGCTCCTCAACGCGCGGGAGACCGCCAGTGATGTCCTTCGATCGAGCATGGACGCGAGGAATACGTGCAAGGACGTCACCAGCACGCACATACGCTCCCTCGTCGAGGTCGCGGTCGAGAATTGTTCCTGAGCTGAGGGCGTAGGAAGCAACCTTCTTGCCCTCTTTATCATAAATCTCGATGGCAGGGTGATAATCTGCTCGATGTTCACTGATGACGCGCACAACAGCACCCGTGCTGGGATCCTCTTCTTCACGAAGGGTTGTGCCCGGGATAATGTCGTTGAGGCGTACAGTCCCGTCAACCTCCGTCAAAATGGGGGTATAATGAGGATCCCATTCGACGATGCGCTTGCCCTGGGTAACCTCATCGCCATCTTTGACTTTGAGGCGGGCGCCGTAAGGCACATTGGGCAATGTTTGGACGAGTGTGCCATCCTTCGATTCCACCAGGATGGAACCACCACGGTTGATCACAATGCGTTCGCCGTCGACACGTTCCACGAATTCCAGATCCACAAACTTCACGCGTCCATTCGCTGAAGCCTGGTACCAACCTTCCACGGTGAGCGAAGCCATGCCGCCGATGTGGAAAGTTCGCAGGGTGAGCTGAGTTCCAGGCTCGCCGATGGACTGGGCAGCGATGACTCCCACAGCTTCGCCAGGCTCCACGAGGCGCCCCGTGGCGAGATTACGCCCATAACACATGGCACAAATTCCTCGCCTCGACTCGCAAGTAAGCACGCTGCGAATCATCACCTTGTCTACGCCGGCTGTTTCGATCTCGCGCGCAATTTCTTCGGTGATTTCCTGATTACGCGCGACGATAGTAGCACCGGTCTTGGGATGCAGGACAGTGCGTGCCGCCACGCGTCCGACGATACGCTCGGACAGGGGCACGAGCTCGCGCTCGCCTGTATGCGTAATTTCCTTGAGCGAAGTCGCTTCGATACCGTCCATCGTCCCGCAGTCCTGCTCACGAATGATAAGGTCCTGAGCAACGTCCACCAGACGGCGCGTAAGATAACCAGCATCGGATGTTTTTAGGGCTGTATCGGCCAAGCCTTTGCGGGCTCCGTGTGTAGAGATAAAGTATTCCAACACGCTCAAGCCCTCACGGAAGTTCGACGTAATGGGCGATTCGATAATCTCGCCCATCCCGCCGGTGATTTTCTTTGTGGGCTTTTGCATGAGGCCGCGCATGCCTGCCAGCTGGCGAATCTGCTGCTCGTTACCACGCGCGCCCGAGTGCGCCATCATGAATACCGGGTTTAACCCTAATTGGTCTTGAGAAAGGTGATTCATGAGTTCACGGGCGACTTCCTCAGCCGCAAGGTTCCACTCGTGGATCACCTTTTGATAGCGCTCGTGGTTGGAAATCAGGCCGTTCTTGAACTGGTCATGGATTTCTGCGACTTTTTTACGAGTTTTTTCTATAATTTGTTGCTTTTTCGGCGGGATCACTAGGTCATCCACACACATGGATATTCCCGCGCGCTTGGCGTAAGAGAATCCCAAATCCTTGAGCCGATCGAGCATCTCTGCCGTGCGTTTCTTGCCGACGAGCTTGTGCGCGACGGCAACGATTTGGGCCAACGTCTTCTTGGTTTGGACTTGGTTCGCATAAGTCGGATTCTTTTCCTTGTCGAAGAAACCGACTTCTGGCGGCAGAATTTGGGCAAAGACAACACGACCCGGCGTTGTCTCCACGCGTCGTCCGTCGGCTAGGCGCACCACAATATCCTCGTGGAGCCTGACGCGCCCATAATTCAAGGCCATGATAACTTCTTCGGGTGAGGCAAATTTGGGCTTGAGCGCCTTTTTTTCTTCCTCGGTAGCGGCATTGGCGTAACGTTCCGCATTCGGGATGGCTTTGGTAAGATAGAACAGCCCCAAAACGACATCCTGCGACGGTACGGCTACGGGTTTGCCGCTTGCTGGAAGCAGGATATTATTTTCCGCCATCATGAGGCGCTTTGCCTCAAGAATAGCCTCGACCGAGAGCGGAACATGGACAGCCATCTGGTCTCCGTCGAAGTCAGCGTTGAAGGCAGCGCATGCCAAGGGGTGCAGCTGGATCGCTTTGCCTTCAATCAGTTTGGGCATAAATGCCTGCACGCCCAAACGGTGGAGTGTCGGTGCACGATTGAGCAGAACCGGGTGATCGGCAATAATGCTCTCGAGGCAATCGTACACCTCGGGCGCCTCGGCTTCGATGAGGCGCTTGGCGGCCTTAATGTTGTTGGTGATGCCACGGCGTTGAAGCTCCCCAATAATGAACGGATCAAAAAGCTCCAATGCCATTTTCTTCGGCAAACCGCACTCGTTAAACTTAAGCTCGGGGCCGACAACAATCACCGAGCGGCCGGAGTAGTCCACGCGTTTTCCAAGCAAGTTCTGTCGGAAGCGTCCCGTTTTCCCTTTGAGCATGTCGCTGAGTGATTTCAGCGGACGATTGTTGTGGCCCTTGGTGGGGCGGGACCGTTTGGCATTGTCGAGAAGCGCGTCCACAGCCTCCTGAAGCATTCGCTCATCATTGCGCAGGATCACGTCCGGCGCCTGAATTTCCAACATCTTCTTCAGGCGTTCATTGCGGTGAATGATGCGCCGGTAAAGGTCGTTCAGGTCGCTTGTGGCAAAACGACCGCCGTCGAGATGAACCAGCGGGCGAAGATCCGGTGGAATAACTGGCAACACTTCCAACACCATCCACTCGGGACGGTTGCCCGAACCGCGGAAAGCTTCCACAACCTTGAGCCGTTTGATGATGCGGGCGCGGCGTTGCAGCGACGGAGTTTTTCGCATTTCCAGCGCCAGCTCGCGCGCAAGCTGTTCAATGTCTATTTTGGCCAGCAGTTCCTTGATCGCTTCCGCGCCAGTGCCAATTTTCACCTTGTCGCCATACATCTCGCGGTACTGCTGGGCTTCGCTGTCCGTCAAGATCTGGCGCTCTTTCAGGGGTGTGTCGCCGGGATCAACAACGATGTGATTTTGGAGATAAACAATCTTTGCTAGGTCCTTGGAGCTGATATCCAGTAAGGCTCCAATGCGGCAGCCGGTGCCGTGATAGAACCAGATGTGGCATACCGGCGAAGCGAGCTTGATGTGGCCCATGCGCGTACGGCGCACTTTGGACTCGATGACTTCCACGCCGCAGCGGTCACAAACGATACCTTTATACTTGATCTTCTTGTATTTGCCGCATGAGCACTCCCAGTCTTTAATGGGGCCAAAGATGCGTTCGCAAAAGAGACCGTCGCGCTCGGGTTTGAATGTTCGGTAGTTGATTGTTTCGGCCTTTTTCACCTCGCCAAAACTCAGGGACTCGAGAACCCGGCCGTGGTCCTCGAACAGGCGCGCAGCTCGACTCTCGCCTGCTCGCGAATGGCGCTGCGACCAGCTCAGTATCATTTCTGGCGACGCCAGACTGATGCGCGCCACCGGCGTCACGGAATTGAGGTCCACCCGTTCTTCGCTTTCCGTGCCGATAGGAATGACCCGATATTTGGGCATTTCCGTTTGATCGAGTTCACGCACGCCTTCGAAAGCGAGGTTCTCAATCAAGGGACTGCGCATTCGGCGCGAAGCACGCCGTACCGCCCGCGGGGTTTTCTGGTGGCTGGTGTCTTTGCGTTTAGCCATACTTGTCCGCCCTTACCGGATAATCTTGCTCACATGACTTAGTATTACCGGCGTTTCAATTCAGTAGCGTGAATGGGATAGCCGGCCTACCCAGACCACGCCCATGAGGTGACTAATCAGAGTTCGTCGTCCTCGTCCTCACCAAAGTCTTCGTCTTCCAAGGCGTACGACGACGCATAATCGAACTCTTCCGGGGGAAGATCTCCCGCCTCACGCCGTTGAGCGAGAATTTCTTCATCAATGGTTCTCGTGATTGTTTGCGGGATGTCTTCCTCCTCGCAGAGAAGCTCAAGGTTCAGGCACAAGCCCTGGAGCTCCTTGACCAACACGTTGAAGCTTTCGGGGATACCGGGCTGTAGGTAATTGCGCCCCTGGACGATGCTTTCGTACATCTTGGTGCGCCCCACCACGTCGTCGCTCTTAACGGTGAGCATCTCCTGAAGCGTGTAGGCGGCGCCGTAGGCTTCGAGTGCCCACACCTCCATTTCTCCAAATCGCTGACCGCCGGATTGGGCCTTGCCGCCCAGTGGCTGCTGAGTGACGAGCGAGTAGGGTCCTGTAGCACGGGCATGCATCTTGTCGTCCACCAGGTGCGCCAGCTTCATCATGTAGATGTAGCCCACCGTAACCGGCGTATCGAACGGTTCACCTGTTGCTCCGTCGAAGAGCGTGACCTGACCTGTGGGGTTAAGGTCGAGCATCTTTTCTTTGTCGGGCAACTCGTCGAAAGTTCGCGAGTCGCCACTTTCTTTAAGTTTCTTGTTGCGCGCTTCGATGAGAAGTTTGCGGATTTCTTCTTCTTTGGCACCGTCGAACACAGGGCTGGCCACCTTCATGCCCAACGCCTGGGCAGCCCAGCCAAGATGCGTCTCGAGGATCTGTCCCACGTTCATGCGCGATGGCACACCCAGAGGGTTGAGCACGATGTCGACACGCCGCCCGTCGGCGAGGAAGGGCATATCTTCTTCGGGAACGATTTTCGCCACAACACCTTTGTTCCCGTGGCGCCCCGCCATCTTGTCGCCCACTTGGAGCTTGCGCTTAACCGCGATGTAAACTTTTGCTGTCTTCAGTACTCCGGTGGGCAGTTCCTCGCCTGCTTTAATTCTGTCGATCCGGTTGCGCGCATCCTCTTCGATCTGTTGTTTGCGCGTGAAGTACTTCTGGTAAGCAACCTTCACTCGATTGCCCACTTCGCCTTCCACGGGGATAAACCCGCCGACTGCAAGACTTCGCTTGACGTATTCGATTGCTACCTCGGTGACTTTGTGTCCTGGCTTGAGAACCACTTCGCCAGTTTCGTAGTTGAGAATCGGCTTTTGGATCTGCGCCAGGAGAGAGGCCAACTCGCCGGTGAATTGCGTCTCAAGATCTTCGAGCAAGCGGTTTTTCTCCCGCTCAACCTTATCGATCTCGATCTTGTCCTGTTTATCAGTGCGGGCTGAGCGTTCCTTGCGGCTGAAGAGTTTTACGTCGACCACCGTCCCGTAGCATCCAGCAGGAGCTTTCAGAGAAGCGTCGCGGACGTCATGGCTCTTATCGCCGAAAATTGCAGCAAGGAGTCGGTCCTCTGGGCCACGTTCTTGTTCGGGCCGAGGCGTCACTTTGCCCACCAGATAGTCGCCCGGTTTGACCTCCGAGCCAATGATAATTAGCCCGTTTTCATCGAGCTTGGCGAGTTTTTCATCGGCGACGTTAGGAATGTCGCGCGTGATTTCTTCTTTGCCGGTCTTGGTCTCGCGCGCGTCGTGAGTGAATTCCTCGATGTGAACTGATGTGTAAACATCGTCTTTGACGACGCGCTCGCTGATGACAATGGCGTCCTCAAAATTGTAGCCACCAAAGGGCATGAAAGCGACCAACAGGTTTGCCCCTAGTGCCAATTCACCCCGATCGGTTGCGGGACCATCGGCAATCACCTGGCCAGCCTTTACCTCATCGCCTTCGCTGACGATAGGCTTCTGGTTGATGCACGTGTCTTGGTTGGACCGCCGATACTTCAGCAGCGGGTAATAATCCAATTGGCCAAACTGATTGCGCACCACGATTTCATAAGCGGTGACACGCTCAACTACACCGTCGTTGCGAGCGATGACACAGGCCCCGGAATCTACTGCCGCCCTGTACTCCAGTCCTGTTCCCACAATCGGTGCTTCCGTGCGGAGGAGCGGAACTGCCTGACGCTGCATGTTCGATCCCATGAGTGCACGGTTTGCATCGTCGTGCTCTAAGAATGGAATAAGGGCCGCGCTGACAGAAACGAGCTGTTTCGGCGAGACGTCCATGAAATCCACTTCCTGGGGCGGAACTTCAACGAAGTCGCCACGTTTGCGCGCTAGCACGAGTTCCCCGATGAGATGCCCCTTATCGTCTATGGGAGCATTGGCTTGCGCCACAACGTACTCGTCTTCTTCGTCTGCTGACATGTAGACGATCTCGTCGGTGACACGCCCGCCCTTGACACGGCGGAAAGGCGTCTCGATAAAGCCAAGTTCATTAATGCGTGCGTAAGTGGATAGAGAAGAGATCAGGCCGATGTTAGGTCCTTCAGGAGTTTCAATCGGGCAGATACGTCCATAGTGGGTGTGGTGAACGTCGCGAACCTCAAATCCGGCGCGTTCGCGGCTTAACCCGCCCGGTCCCAACGCACTCAAGCGGCGCTTATGGGTGAGCTCGCTCAGCGGGTTAACCTGATCCATGAACTGACTCAACGGCGAACGGCCGAAGAAATCCCTCAATGCTGCAATGATGGGCTTGGCGTTGATGAGATTTTGTGGATTCAGATTTTCGAGCTCCGCCCCTTGGCCCATTTTTTCCCGTGCCGTGCGCTCCAGCTCAGCTAGCGCTGCACGGATTTGATTCTGGAGCAGTTCTCCGACGCTGCGCACACGGCGTGTGCCGAGGTGATCAATGTCGTCCTCCTCGGCGCCTTCTTTGGCCATCTTTGCTAGGTGTGCCATAATCGCGACAACGTCGTCTTGGGTCAACAGGCGACACTCTTTGTCCACGTTGAGACCAAAGCGCTTATTGAGCTTGTAGCGGCCCACAATGCCCAAGTCGTAGCGTCGAGGATTCATGAAAAGATCCTCAAAAAGCCGCTGGGCACCTTGGATGGACGGTGGCGTTCCTTGGCGCATCCGTTTAAACAGCTCAAGTAATGCTTCCTCGCGGCTGGCAGTCTTATCTTTCGTGGCGGTAGCCAACATGACGTTGACTTCGTTTTCGGCCGATTCGATGATGGTAATTTGACGAACATTCGCGCGGGCGAATAGGCGCAGATGCGTCGTCGTCAGCCGCTCAAAGCACTCGGCAAGGATCTCGCCCGTCCTTTCATCCACCACATCGGCACCGAGCACCCGACCGACAATGCCTTCGTAGGCGGGAGCCACATCGAGATGAACCTCCGCCACACCATGCGAGCGCAACAATTGGGCTGCTTTCTTGGTTACCTTGGCCCCTTTTTGCACGAGCAGTTGCCCGGTCTTAGGAGCCACCACATCCACGACAAAATGCGCCCCGAGGTACTTCTCCGCAAGATCCGTAACCGGAACAGCCCCTTTGCTGAAGTCGTCGAGGGGAACGGTAGTGAGGTTAAAAAACCGCCGCGCTATCTCGTTGTTGTCGCAGAGCCCGAAACATTTGAGGAAAGTCGTCGCAAGCATCTTGCGCTTGCGATCCACTTCAACGTACATGACGTCGTTGATATCGACTTTGAACTCGATCCACGCGCCGTAGTTGGGAATGACACGGGCTTCATAGAGCGTTTTCCCGTTAGAGTGAACTGTAGAACCGAATGAGACGCCCGGAGAGCGGTGGAGTTGGGAGACTATGACACGTTCGGCACCGTTAATGATAAACGTGCCGCGGTCGGTCATGAGTGGAATGTCGCCGATATAGGTCATCTGTTCGCGGATGTCGCGAACGTCCACCTCGCCGGTCTGCTCATTGACCTCGCGCACGATCAACTGTAATTTGGCTTGCACCGGCGCACTGTAGGTCATGCCGCGCTCGAGGCATTCCTGCTCGGTATATTTGGGGCGACCCACCGTGTACTCGACAAATTCGAGCGTGCTTTCGGAATTCGCCGCCTTGATAGGGAAGATGCTCTTGAAGGCTTCCTGCAATCCCACGTCTTTGCGCTCGGAGGGCGGCACATGGGCTTGAAGAAACTCATCATAGCTTTTCTTCATTGTCTCGAGAAGGTAGGGAACGTCGAGAACCTCTGCGAGACGTGCGAAATTGTAGCGACCCGTCGGCAAGGTTGCCGAACGACGACTAGACGTCTTGACCATTAGACAAAAATCCTCCTCGGCGCTCCTTGAAAAACGGAGCGGCTGTTGGGCTTCATCGGCGCGCGCTGGCTTATCAGAAGTGGTGTTTTTCTAATGATTTGTGCCGTAATAAGAGTTTTACCTCTTTGCATTAGGCAAAGTGCAGCGAAAGTGTTTTTACGCTAGGCCAACAGATTTATTCTTGACCAACCGGCGGAAAATGTTGTTTCAGCCAGTGATTTTGCTTTTCCTCACGTTATTCAGGCTTGCCCGTTCCCCCAAGGCTAGCACGAAAGGATCAGCTTTCGGCACCCACCCACGCAATGTCTGCGCTAGTAATTCCACAAGCTCGCTAGGCGTTAATTCATAGCCGAAACTCAAAGGACTCAGCACACGCTCCTGTGCTGTGGCCATGGGAGCTATCTCGGTAAAAACACTGCAGAGGTCGCGACACGTGGCATCGTCGGAGGGTCGAAATTGCCGCATGATACGGTGGCGCAGCTTCTGAAGTCCATTCGCGACGTGGTGTCGGGTTTTCTCGAACGCTACAGCCAAATGAGGGTATTGAGCGGTCAAGTTGTTGCCGAGCTGGGCAAGTTCACGCTGGAGGTTGTCCTCGTGTTCTCGCAGACGCCGAAGCACATTGCCCAGGCGCGCATCACCCATGGCGATGTGTTCAACTACGCTTGCTAGGCCACTACGCACAAACACTTCCCACGCCTCTAGCCGCTGCAAGGTGCTACGTGCTCCTCTACTGATAATGGTCACCATCGGTCGCAAAACAGGAAGCGCCGGCTGCACCCCAAAGAGCTCATAGACAGGACGAATCTGGGTCAGGTAAGTAAACTCCGCCGGCCCTGCCACATAGGCAAGGGTTGGCAAAACGAAATCTTGCACCAGCGGCCTCATGACCACGTTCGGAGAGAAATTTTCCCAGTGGCGCTCGGCATGGCCAGCAAGATCGGACTCGGGGAACGTTGTAAGGATGGTCTTCTTGCCCGGATGTTCGAGAGCAATGCGCTTTCCGCGCCGCACGAGACGGCAGCGTACCGAGTCGAGGAGATAAAAAAAATTCATGTCGTGGAGGCGGCGATGGACTTGTGGACGATAGCCACGCCGGCTCAACATGCGGGCACCTTCCTCCACAGCGCGATTGGTCTGTTCGGGCATTTCTAACTCGCGCTGGAGCAAGGAACGCTGACGATCGCGCATAAATCGCAATCGAGGAGCCAAAAAAATGATGGGATTGTGCTCGAGGTAAGTGGCTAACAGGCGACAGAAAACACTTTCGAAGGTCGCCGGCGTCGCCAGCGCCTTCTCCACCGCATCCAGAGTTTCTCCGCGAGCTATTCCTGTGGGCAATTCGCTGCGAAGCATGGCCACGATTGCTTCTCGAACGGGATCCAGGCTCCAGGCATACGCCGGCGACGCTTCCGTAAAAGCGCCGTGGCGAACGACGAGGACAGCCAGATTGCGCAAGGCGCCCGTTCTGCCCAAAACATAACATTGTGCAAGTTCGCTGAAATCGTGGTCATCGGAGGCCACCCAGAACACCGGCACCACACGCCGCCCCGTTGTCGCAGCGATAGAACGCGCAAGCTCAATAGTGGCCACCGCTTTTACCAAAATAAAAAGGGGTGATGCCAGCAAGTTGGGCTGCTGACCTGTGACAACAACAAAGGTCGTCGGGTCACCTAATGCGGGCACCAATGCGGCTCCCGCAACGTTACCATGCGCAAGGTTGAAATCCGCCAACTCCCTTAACTCTTCGCTCGTGAGAGGTTGAGGACGATGAAGTGTGCGCCGTTCGACGATCTCTGCCCAAGTGTCAGGAAACGGTTGGGTAAGCTCGAGCGCTTTGTCCAGCCCAGCGAGCCAATCGCGCACCAAGGGATAGTCGTCCAGCGGATGAGGCAAGCCCGTTGGATTCTCAGGATAGCTTATTTCTAGACACTTTGAATTTGTGTCGTCTCTTGATTTCATGTGTTGCGTTTTAGTACTTTCGAAAGGGTGATTGAGTCGAAATCTTTATAGCGCTCTAAGCGCGAGGCAAACTTTATGGCCAATATCAACTACGCTTTCCGTGAAATCGCATGCAAGATTGTTTATTATGGTCCTGGCTTTGGTGGTAAAACCACTAATCTCCAGTTTGTTCATAGCAACGTACCGGAAAAACATCGCGGACAACTTGTTTCACTCGCAACTGAACAGGATCAGACGTTATTCTTTGATTTCCTACCGCTTGATGTGGGCGACGTAAAAGGTTTTAAAACCAAATTTCAGCTCTATACCGTTCCGGGGCAGGTTTTTTACAATGCAACGCGGAAGCTGGTATTGCGCGGAGTGGACGGAATAGTTTTTGTAGCGGATTCCCAAGCCGACCGCTTACAGGATAACATCGACAGCCTGACTAATCTCGAGGAAAATTTGCGAGAATATGGGCTGAGTCTCGATCGAGTGCCGCTCGTGATTCAGTACAACAAGCGTGACCTACCGAACGCGATGCCACTGGACCAGTTGCGGAGCCACCTTAATCCACTGGGGAGGTTTGTGGAATTCGAGGCCATCGCGACGGAAGGAATCGGCGTTCGTGAAACACTGCGTGAGATTGCCTCGCAAGTGCTAGCGCGGTTGAAAGAAAATGCTAACATCGTCATGGATGAAGAGATTATAGGTGAGCGCCTGGGTGTTTTGCCCGCTGCCGACGAAGAGGAGGGTAGCGAGCGCTCAGGGCGCTCTCGCGGCGAACAAGTCCCATCTATAGAAAGTACTCAGCTTTCTCATTGGCTGCGGCACAATCTGCGCGTGGGCAGCGG
>JANZZJ010000068.1 GCA_026419455.1 Candidatus Sumerlaeaceae bacterium
GCGCTGCCACGTTGCCAAAGATGTTGGGGTAGGCATAACCACCATAGATGGAAATCATACCACCCATACTCGAACCCATTAGGGAGGTAAATTCCCGTTCGGGACGCGTGCGGAATTCACGATCAATGGCTGGCTTCACCACTTCGGCGAGATAGCGCAAGTAGGGCGATGGTTTCATGGCGAGTATGTCATCGCCGATGCCATATTCTGTGCGGCGCGCGTTGGAGTTGGGAATCCCTACGAGGATGGCACGCGGCATCGTCGTGTTTTCCTCCATGAGGCGGTTGAGATACCACCCCCCATTGCCGAAACAGCACGATTCGTCGTCCCACACGTTTTGCCCGTCGTGTAAATAAACGACCGGATACCGTTTTTTGGGGGAGGAAGAATAGCCTGGGGGCAAATAAACGAAAAGAGGCCGGGGCGCTACCGTCGCAGAGGTTTCGGGAACATCCGGTGGGTACCAATAGCGCTTAGCGCTCAGCAATAACTGGCCCCGTGAGGGGGTGGGGACATGATCATCATAGACAATTTCGCCCCTGATAAAGCGCACGGGAATCCATTTCGCACGGAATCCTTTTGGAACATTTTGTACGGTGAAGGAAACAGGACTTCCGACCTGGAGCTCGCGGGGTCTGACCTTGGCGGGGTCGACTTTGGCGTTGCCCACTGCTAGAATCGAATTTCTACCGCCGAATCCATCGGGAACGTTGTTAGGATTTTTGGGATCATCAAACCAGCGCTTGCCGCCATCCACGACAAACTTGTACAAATAGACGCCTTCTGGCAGATCAACTGTAACGGCATAGGATCCATCAGGTTGCTTTACCATCGACACAGCCGAGGGATCCCACTTCCAAAAATCACCTGTGAGGGTGACAGTGGTGGCGTCAATGGGAGGAGAAAAAACGAATCTTACCTGATGCGTCTGAGGCGCTTGGGCCATGGCCATGTTTAGCCCCCCCGTAAGGATGAGGAAAAGTCCTGTTAGAACGAATCGAGCAAAAGTTATTTTTGGCATGGGATATGCATTGTTAGATCGTTTTAATATGTCTAGTGTTTTTTCGGAAACGCAAAACAAAACGGAGCACTGATAACAGCTCTCCACCCACCGGTCTGTTCAGACTTGCAATTGCTCTGCATGCTGGCACGCTGGAGCCTCAAGTGGATGAACGTCGCTACCACGTTCTCATCTAGCGATCACACGCAGCGTTGACGTTCGCGAAGTGTGGGAAATATAAAGGGAAAGGATGCGCTCATAAGCGTGCTCTCTTACTGACAAAGCAATGCAGCGTTGGAAAGAAAATAAAGGAGGGTTTACCCTTACCGAGCTGGTCGTTGTTTTAGCGATCGTCATTTTGCTTTCCGTTCTCTCAGTTAACGCTTATTTGAGTTTTACTGCGAGTCGGCGCATCCATTATGGCTTAGAGATGTTGGTCAACGTTCTTTCGGCGGCCCGCAGCCAGGCTATTGCGACCCAATCACCGTATCGCGTTGTCATTCAACGCCGCAATCCTGTGTCCGGGGTGTCGGAATCGGCGTTCTGGATTGACGAACTTGATCCGTCAGTGCCCACTTCCACGCTTTATCCATCTGCCAACGAGCTGGCGACAGGGGTGAAACGCCAGCAGGTTCACGGGATAATAACGGCGCCAGAGGGGATCGTTGTTCGTGAAGTGCTTGCTGGAACGGCATCAAGTATGCCCGGAGATGCCGTCTATGCCCTAGTCGTATTTTCCCCGAGTGGTTCGGCAACGTACGCTTCGATAAAATTGGAGGATTCTCGCGCGCGGGACGACACAAGCCGTTTCGGCACGGTCAAGGTGTATCCAGCGACAGGGCGGGCGCTAGCAGAGGAAGGAGCCTTGTGATGGGAAGGCGCAGGAACCGACGTGGATTCAGCCTGCTTGAGGCGCTGATTGCAATGACCATTTTGCTCATGGGGGTCGTTGCGATTGTGCGCTTTTTCCCCATGCTATTCGAGACGAGCTCTAAGGCTGTACTACAGACGCGAGCAGCCATGTTCGCTCAAGCGAAGGCCAGCGAAATCATGCGCGACGATGACACGAGCCATACTCTTGCGACAACCATCGCGTCGCTGACAACCCCCACAACACCCTTGGCACTTCCCGATGAGCCCGCGCTTAGTTACTGCTTCTGTGGGAAGAGTCTTCTTTATCCTGAAAGCGACGTGCAGTATGGAACCCCCAACATTGCACGCGTGATAATACGCTATTCATCTACCTTCCGGCCCAGTGAGGATGTAATCTATGAACTCCAGTTCTATAAGCCTTAGAACGCCTCGGTATATGGCGCACTCGGCCGGAAGCAAACGAGGGCTGACGATGGTGGAGCTCCTCGTCGCTCTATTGTTCGTCGCAGCCGTCCTAGGTGGAGCCATAGTCGCCTTTGTGGCTTTGCAACGTCATTCCCAGCAAACTCAGGCGCGCCTTACGGCCCTTGGCGAAGCTCGGCATGCGTTGCTCACGCTGTCGCGTGATTTAGCCCAAGCGCAGCTCGGGCCCGCATGGATGTCGCCCCCAAACTTCTTTTACGGGGCAAATAGCTATCTCTCGGATGGAAATAGAAAGGATGATGACGGCGACGGAAGCGTGGATGAAGAACAGTTCGACGGACTAGACAACGATAGCGACTGGCAAACGGCTGATGATCGACATGTTTTACTGTCGGGCGCGTTGTACGAACGCCCCACAAGCCGAGGTTTTCCAGATTTTAGCGATGCGCACGTTGATGAGGACACCAAATTCACGTCCGCTTCGATTTTGTTTCGCATGCCTGCCGAGACCACTGGAACGGTGAGTGAGGTGCGTTATTACGTCGGAACATTTGACGGGCAACCGAATGTTCTCATCCGCGAAAGAATCACCAGCGGGGTGACCGAGGCCGGCCCAATCGCTTTTAATGTTCTTTCCTTTTCTGCACTGTTCTGGGACGGGAATCAACCCCCAGGGCCGACGCGCAAATGGGAAACGTCGTGGGACGCGACGACCATCAATGCGGCAACGCAAGTACCTTTGCCGATAAGTGTGGCGCTGGAGGTGAGCGTTTACGCAGGCACGAAGAAACTCGAAAATATTCCGCCCACCGACCCTTTGGAGACGATACGCTTGACAACTATTGTCAACATTGAGGCAGCATTGAACCATCCTAATTATGTTCGAAACTCGTTGCCTTGATAAGCCCACGAGTCCCGGAATGACGCTACGCTGTGCCGTCTGACACTATGAAGACGCCGGCGTAGTGTGCCGGAAGGTGTCCGCGCTTTGCTACGTTCCACTCTGTCGCGGGGTCATGCGAGTCGATCGGTAACTTCGCGCAGCCATGTATCAAGTTCTTTGGCTTCAATGAGAAGCTGACGGAGGAATTGCAGCGGCATCGAATTCGGACCATCGCTGAGAGCTCGCTCTGGTTCGTCATGCGTTTCCACGAAAATGGCGTCAATTCCGACAGCAGCAGCCGCGCGGACTAGCGGGAAAATAAATTGTCTTTGGCCGCCGGTGGCTTTGCCAAGTCCTCCTGGCAACTGGACGGAATGGGTGGCATCGAAGACTATCGGATAGCCAAACTCGCGCATGATCACCAGCGACCGCATATCGCTGACGAGATTATTGTAGCCGAAACTCACGCCGCGCTCAGTGAGGAGTATTTCGTTATTGCCGGTCGAAGCAATTTTCTCACAAACGTTGCGCATATCCCACGGAGCGAGAAACTGGCCCTTTTTCACATTGACGGGCTTGCCCGTCCGCGCGGCGGCTAAAAGCAAATCCGTTTGCCGGCAAAGGAATGCGGGGATTTGCAGCACGTCGACAACTTCCGCAGCCAGGGGAGCTTGGGCTTCCGTATGAATATCCGTGAGGACGGGAAGGCCGGTCTCATCCTTGACGCGTGCAAGCACTTCGAGGCCACGCTCAAGACCTGGTCCACGGAATGAGTCGATCGAGCTTCTGTTGGCTTTATCAAAACTGGCTTTGAAGATACATGGAATGCCCAGGCTCGCTGAAATCCGCGCTATTTCCGTCGCTAAGAAAAGTGTGTGCTCGAGCGATTCGATAACGCATGGGCCAACAATAGCCACAAGAGGAGCTTGTCCACCAATTTGGACGTGGCCAATTCTGATGGCACGTGTTTGTGTTTTCCCAATGTTCATACAGCGGCATCACACGCACTCGCGCCAAACGATGCAATAAAAGAATGGGATCTGTTGGGAGTGTCCACCCTCGGAATAAGCGGTAGGCGCGAGCATTGCGAGGAGCTTCGCGGCCGCCCCTTGTCATCGAACTCACAAAGTTCCCAGTCGTCTCATTCCGCTCCCGATTTCTCTACCCGCTTTGGAAGGAAAATTGCAAAGTCGGGCTCGCCCTCGGCCGCAAACATAGAGGGGAAAACGTACTGCTGCTCATAATGTGTTTCAAGTGCTCGCAGAAGCGCCGCGGGCCAGCGCGCACCGGCTTGGCTTGTTACCTGCACGGCGCCAAAACGTTTTTCACTGATGTACTCGATGGCTCGCTCAGGCAAGCGGCGGCCGGTTTCCTCGAGTTTCTTATCAATGTAAGGTACGGCTATGGGGGCGCTGCCAACCTTTAGACCAAAACCTACAAATTCACACAGGACAGGTTTAGGCGCGGAAAGAAGAATTTGCTCCACTTCCTTCGCCTGCTTCCTCTGTTGTTGAGTGGGATAGCGCGGGGGGATTGCCCAATCCAAAGCCACAGCTATGAGGCTCATTACAAAAAGGGTCGTGGGCGCACTTGGCCCACGAGAGGTGATCATACTATCAATACCTACAGCGGCCAAAACGCATATTCCCCACGTGAGGTCAAAGAAGTAATTGACGTCGGCACCATCTTGCGCAGCCAACAACATCGAAGGAAGACCGGCTAGCGTCGCCCAAACGCCTAAGCGAAATGCAAGGCTGTGCTTTCTCAGCTTCAGCGCGTAAGCTGCGAAACCGAGTGTAGGGATGTTGCACAAAAAGAAGCCAACTACCCACGGCCACCACATTCCCAAAGATAGGGAGCGTTTTACATCTACAAACACATTCGTCAGAAAGCTGCGACCAAAAGCAAATGTGATAAAAATATAACTAATTACCGTACCAATAAGCCAGAATTGCAGAATTCTTACAGCCCGTGTGCGATCTTCGCGGAACCAGTAGCCAACGAGGTTTAAAATACCAGCAAACATCGTTTGTTTTGTGGCCAGTGCCAAAACAGAAAGGATTGAAGCACCCACAACCGATCCTCGACGGTTGAGGATAACGGCACCGATGGCGACCGATAGTCCCTCGAGAAATCTTCCCAACATGTCCACACGTCCCATGGCCGCAAAGGTGCGTATGAAAGGGTTGGCATACCACATTAAGGCCGCTGACAGAGCAGCAATCCCATTGATGCCCAACCTCCGCAGGACTACTAGAAGAACAATGCCACTGCCCATGTGCGAGACCTGGGATATTAAACGGGGAAAAAAGAAAGTCTCGGTGGGCCAGAAGCTCACGAGCCAAGCGTAAAGCGGCGGATAGGGTGATAGCCACCCGCCCAGTTCTGCGGGAGCGTAAAGTGTCGAATGTCGAGCCATCAGGAGAGCATCATAGAGGAGTCCCCCTTCTCCAAAATTGGCCTCATAGGGGTAACGAAGGATTTGCAGATGCGACCAAAGCGTGCGAGCGGCGGCAATTATCAGTGCCACTAACAAGAATCCGATAGCTCCCTGTCGCAGAAGGCTGGACAAAGGACTTCGTCGGACAGAGACCTGATCTACTGTTTTCGACGACGCCTGGGAAGGTCGTTCTCCCCTCTTGCGCTTTATACCTTTCCTCCCCGCCATTTTAGCACTCGAGTAAGAAAGGATTGTGACGCCTCTCGTAACCCACCAAGGTTACCGGACCATGGCCGGGATAAAGGGCTACGTCATCGGGTAAGGAGAGAATTCCTTCGCGGATGGACTTGAACAGCAATGCCCCGTCGCTTCCAGGAAGGTCATAACGTCCAATGGCCCCTCGGAAGATGAGGTCTCCACAAAAGGCTGCGTTCCGTTTTTCGTCGTACAACGTAATTCCCCCGGGACTGTGCCCCGGAGTGTGAATCACCCGCAGCTCGATATCGCCATCGCGCCACACTTCCCCGCCACGCAACAGGTTGTCGGGTTCAACGGGGGAAACCTTGAAACCAAACATTGCCGCTCCGCCAGCGAAGGGCGTCCGAATCATGTCTGCGTCGCCCTCATGAATAGCGAGCGGAATTCCCCAGCGCGATTTTAAGAACGCGGCCCCGCCCATGTGATCAAAATGTCCGTGTGTTAGGAAAATTGCACGCGGCTCGAGACCTCCAGCTTCTATAAACTCGACAAGGTCAAGCGCAGCTTCTCCCGGATCAATAATGACACAGGCACCAGAGGTATCGTACAGAACATAGCAGTTTTCTTCGAAAGGCGTGAGGACAAACGTTTTAATATTGTACGGCATAGGCTTTTCTCAGAGTTCATCAGCAAAATGCCGGCTCATGCGCCGGAAAAACAAAAAAGCAGGGAGAAGAAGCAACACACTTGCGGTAGCGGTGAGTCCCAAAAAAAAGGTCAGCTCCGCACCAGAGGTTTCTCCAGCCGCCCCTGAATAGAGAAGTGCATGACGCCCGGCTACCACTGCTGGAGCCACTGGATTGATCATGTAGAGGGGAAAAGCCCAAGAAATGCCGCCGGCCGCTAAGCGCTCACGAACCATCCAAACGGGATAGAGAACGGGCGTAACGTAAAACCAAGCCATCATAAGTAAGTCCAACAGATTCGCCACATCGCGGAAGTAGACCTGAAGCGCGG
The DNA here is from genome assembly GCA_026419455.1 of Candidatus Sumerlaeaceae bacterium. Classification (GTDB taxonomy): domain Bacteria; phylum Sumerlaeota; class Sumerlaeia; order Sumerlaeales; family Sumerlaeaceae; genus DRVG01. The sequence goes on from JANZZJ010000068.1 coordinate 6,835, forward strand.
ATGTGAAGAGTGATATTGATAAAACAAACAAAGAGAGAACGCCCACACCAAGCGGGAGGAGAATTATTTGCCATGAAAAATGCCCGGTCACGTAAACTGCGATGAACAAAGCAACGCTCATAGCAAGAACGAAATGGACGCCATTGGAGATGATCGCGGCGAGAGGAAATACTTCCGCATCGAGCGGCACCTTTTTGATCAAATTCGCATTTGCCACGACACTGTGGGTTGCCTCAATGAGTGAGCCCGCAAAAAAGTTCCATACTAGCACAGAAACCAGCATGTGCAGCCAATAGGGCACGGATTCACTTGGTGGCGGCAGGTGTAGAATTTTTGAAAACACTAGCCACAAGATAACAGTCAAAAAAGCTGGGCGAAACAGCGACCAGAAAAATCCCAGTACTGAATCCTTGTAGCGTGCCTTCAAGTCGCGCTTGGCGAGACTAAGGATCAACTCAAGCTGCTGTTGCCATGGTCTCGAGAATGTGCTCATTCCGCTGAATCTCCAAGACATTTAGCGACGAGGTTGCGGTCAGCTTCATTTAGCGGTACCCCCATGGCAGCATAAGCCTTCATGATTCGGGCAATGTTGCAATCCCACGAGTAGTGCCGAAGGATTCGCTCCCGGGCTGTGCGCCCCACTCGCAAAGCCAGCGCTTCGTCACTCAAAATCATTTCTAGCTTGCGGATAAGGTCTCCAGCACTTCCCCGCTCGAAAAGGAGTGCGCCCACTCCATCACCACCAACCACCTCAGTGATGGCTGGGGCTTTCGCAGCCAACACGGGGCGCTGCATTGCCGCCATCTCGAAGTACTTTGTGGGTGATGACCAGTCCTGCGTATCAGGAATGACGCAAACATCCATGGCTGCAAGCAAAGGTGGGATTTGGTCATGAGGAAAGCTGCCAAGAAATTTCAAATAATCGCCGACACCAAGGTCCCACGACCTTTTCCGAAGTGCAGCGACCTTCTCCTCCTCCCCTCCCACTACAACGAAGCACACTGGTAGGGAGAGCTGTTTAGCCAGAAGCGCTGCATCAAAAAGCAGATCAACGCCATGCCATCGCGTCAGGGTTCCAGTATAACCTACGACTTTTTTTGCCCGAATTCCATAACGCCCCCATTCCAACGGCGGCACACCAGGATGAAACTGATCGGGATCCACGCCGACAGGCGAAATAACAACGTGTTCTAGCCTACTGTCCAGGTGCGAGGTACACTCGCGAATGTGTGCTTCTAGCAGCGTGGACACGCAAATAATTGCACGCTCGCCCGCCCAGAGCCGCGATTCACAGCGAGACGCCCATCTCGGGAAACGCAATCGATGATGCATTTCTCGAGATAAGATGCTGTTGACTTCAAGAATGCGCGCCAGGCCGAACGTTTGACAAACGTTTTGCGCAGCTGTTTGATAAAGGGAATAGCGCTCATACACCGCATCCGGGCGAAATTCTCGAATAAGTTTTGGAAGAATTGCCCGTATGCGAGCGTTCAGGAATTGATACCGCAGGTCTATTCCAAGCCATTTTGCGCGGGGAGGATCTACAAATTGAATGCGAAAATTAAGGTTCTGAGCAGTGGTGGGCACAGGAGTCACCAAAAGCACCTCGTGGCCGCGATTCGCCAACTGCCGGCAAGTTTCCCGCATGTGGGTGGATGCGCCCTTCCTCCCCATGACATCAATTCCTAGATCGCCACAAATATAGAGGATTCGCATTGTAAGCCCTGAACTCGCCTATGAAATCTGTCGTGCGATGGTCATGAAACGCCGAAGCTTTCCTCAGAGGTCCTGACCAACGCCAGGATATGGCGCTGCAATGTACTCCCAGGGACAGGTCAATTCATCAATGGTCTTGACGAATCGTGCGGGATTCCCGGCAACGACGGCACGTGCCGGCACATCGCGCGTTACTACAGACCCAGCCGCCACAAGCGCCATCTTACCTACGGTGACGGAGGGCAGCACAGTCGCTCCAGCTCCTATTTTCGCTCCGCTTTCAATGGTGGGACCTTTGATGCACTTGGGCACTTCTGGACAGAGAGGATGCAGAACATTCGTAAAGACCACGTGTGGGCCGATCCACGCGTCGTCTTGCAAAACGGAGAACTCTGGGATAAAAGCGCTGGAATGAACACGCACGCGGTTGCCAATTGTCACGTGATGTTCGACAATACTGTGCGAGCCAATACTAACATCATGACCAATCTTATTTGCTTCGCGGATAAGCACCCCATGTCCAGTGGCGAAACGATCGCCAATTAAATTTCCCGCGTAGATGACTGTGTGGGAGCGAATCACAGCCTCGGTCCCAATACGGGTTTCGAGTTCGCCGTCAGCAAATCCTTTCGGGGGGCGCCCAATGATGACAAAATCTTCGATAAAGCTGTTGGCTCCAAGCACGACGTTGCGATAAACTCGAATATTTCCCGGCCGCCGCGGCATTCGCTGAACTGCCTCCGACAATTAAGTTTTGCTTCATTCGGTCGATTATTGTCTAGTGCTTGTCGGTCGAGAAAAATGTCAGAGTCAAATTTCAAAGATGCGCGGGGATGGTTCCATGCACGGTCCGTCTGAAGTATTTCGTGGGCGAATCGGAGTGGTTGGAGCTGGTGCTTTAGGAATTTTTTACGGAGCGAAGCTCTCCAGCGCGGGTTTCGACGTCCATTTTTACGTCCGAACCGGATACGAAGTTGTCAGGAATGAAGGATATAAAATTAATTCGTGTGACCGTGATTTTGTTATTAAGCCGCCGGTTTATCATAGCGTGGAGGAGATGGGACTCTGCGACCTGGTTCTCGTCGGGTTGAAAAGCTTCGCCAACGATACTCTCCCCTATCTGCTCGGCCCCATTTGCACATCACGCACTGTCGTTCTCACACTGCAGAATGGACTTGGAAACGAAGAGGCAATTGCAAGGGCGATGGTGCAGTGTGGCGTACAGTCCAACGAAGCCGACGCTTCGCGCCAGATCATCGGGGGGACGGCTTTTCTTTGCAGTAATCGCGTGGCGCCGAACGAAATATGCCACACTGCCCACGGCTTCGTTCGGCTTGCTGAGTTTCGTGGAACACCTCAAGCGCGTACCCACGCAATTGCCGCGTCCTTCCGCGCTGCAGGGATAGACTGTGAGGTGCGGGAATCGCTGTCGGCCATACGTTGGGAAAAATTGCTTTGGAACATTCCGTTCAATGGTCTCGGCGTGGCTGCTCATCATGCCGATACAGCTGCGATTCTTTCAGACGATGAACTTTACCGCGCAGCGACAGAAATCATGGAGGAAGTCCGGGCGGCAGCTCGGGCGGACGGAGTAGAAATTGATCCTGCCTTGCCGGCCGATCTCATTAAGAAAACTCTCGTCATGGGAGCATATAAAAGTTCCATGCAGATTGACTACGAACAAGGACGCCCGCTCGAAGTGGAAGCAATTCTTGGGGAACCGGTGCGTCGAGCGCGGCAGGCTGGCATTGCTGTGCCGAAAATGGAAATGCTCTACGCCATCGTTAGACGTATGGACCGGCAGAGGCAGCAAGAAGGTGTGTGAGCCGCACCTCGCCACGGCAGTCGTACAAAAGCGAGGCGCCAAGATACAGAGTGTCAGGGGGCCAAGCTGGGTTTTTAGACAATAATTGCAGGGTGCATTGTCTAGGTCCTCTGCATCTTGGCGCGATATGTAAAAATTAGATTTCGGACGAATAATGCAAGAAGAAATTTCATGAAAAACGCACGGCCGTCGTTGGGACGACGGCCATGCGTTATAAGTAGCTGTGGCTCACTACTCTAGCCAGTCTTGGCCACCACTAGTAGCTGGAAGTGGCTCAAGCCAGAGGATATTGGTGGCGGCAGTCCATGATGGTGTCCACCCGCCTACGTACAGTCGGGCGCGTGGTAGTGTCGTATAGGGGGCGAAGGTCTTCGTGGCATCATCAAAATGGCAAACTGAAAGATAAGAGGCGGTGGTGCTGGCAAAAACTGTCGGAGTTGCAGTGTCCGAACGAAGATTTGCCGGCAGTGCAAACCGACGAATGTTTCCCGAAGATTCAGTAAAATAAACATCGTTTTCCGCTGAAACTGCCAAATCGCTGAGCCCGAAGGTCAGCGAGCTTTCTGGGACGATGGCATGGCTTTCGCCTGGGTCGATCGTCTCATTGCTATTTAGGTTAACAAGGGCGTAAATGCGGCCCGACGAAGTGAAAGTAAGCCAGTCGAACAGACTTTCACCCATAATGACGTTTCCGACTGGATCAAACGCCAC
>JANZZJ010000070.1 GCA_026419455.1 Candidatus Sumerlaeaceae bacterium
TTCGCTTCTTCCAACACAAGTTGTTCAAGTTCCGTTGTCGGCAATTGAAGAAGACGCAGCGCTTGCTGCATGAGAGGCGTCATGGCAAGTCGCTGACTGAGTTTCTGAACCTGTTGGAGCGAAATGCCCATCGACTAATAACTCCTGCCTTGACGCTGTGAAAAGCATTGCCCTAGGTAAACCACTAAGAACAACAACGAATAGCTGCGAGGTGAGCGGTGCCTCTCCTCCGTCGGAATAGTAACCCGCAGAGTAAATGAGAAGGAGTCGCGAAAATCCTCTAACATCAAGTTAACCGTATTTCCCCGGAGCAAGTATTGTGCCATCAATGCAACCACCAAAAAACTACAGTCTTAACGCCCCAAAACTCACGACTTTCTTGGAAAAGCGTTGGCTCCATCGGCTTGTCGCTGGCTGCGTTGTGGGTTTAGCCTCTGGGATCTGTTGGCTCAGCATCCTGTATTACACTTCCGAAGTCACGGCCTCTGAAAGCGACGTGCTGACAAAGAGGCAACTCTATTCCAAAGCCAGAGAGATGGCTCAACTCAGCATTTCCCAAAACCCCTGCAATGGCTACGCGTACTACTATCTTGGCTACGTCGAGCTCATGCAGGACCGGCACGATGAAGCCATACGCAACTTTAAGACCGGTGAGCCGTATATGCCCCACCTTACCCAATTGCTTAAGATGCTCGCCCAGGCCTACTACTTCGCGGGCAGTTTCGAGACCGCAGTCAAAGCGTTTGATAGGTACCTCTCCATGGAACCCACCCCCAGGGTCGGTGCGGACAATATCTTCAGACTCTGGGCGCAATCACTATGCCGAACACAGGAATTTGGCCGAGCAGCGGTGGCTTTAGCCAAAGCCGACTCGTATGAGACCTACCGCAGCGAACTTCTGCAATCCAGAATACTCAATGCCATCCTCCTCAATCAGGTAACAATGGCCGATTACTACTATCGTGTCTTTAAGACGTGTTTTCCTAAGAAAGCACTTGAACCATCGTCTCTTTTCTCGGGGGCACTTGCAGCACAAAAAATGGAAGCGTTGATTCGCTTTCTTGAGCTCAATCGGTTGCGCGGAGAAATCGACCCTACATCCGAGAAAATCCTAGCCATGGGCTACGCCAAGCAAGGCAGACTTCATGAAGCGGTAGCTGTTTTGTCCACAGCCTCCCGAATCTCGCCGAATGATTCGGAAATCCCTCTCTTCCTTGGAGACGCCTATTTTCAGCTCGGGGAGATAGATAAAGCTTGCGAACAGTATAGGCGCCATCTGCGCTTGTTTCCGGAAAGTCCTTTTCGCAAGGAGCTATTCCGACGTTGCCCCGATCTTGCAAAAGCCGAAGAGCTTGTTATGAAATCTGATGCAAAGGAAAGTGGGACGTCAGTTCCAGCACAGCTGCCCTGATGCGTCTCCTCAACGCTTCGTCCTCAGGGTGACGCAGAATCTCGACGATCCACAAGGCAATCTGGCGCATTTCGCCCTCCCCCATACCTGTCTCTTATACACATCTCCGAG
>JANZZJ010000084.1 GCA_026419455.1 Candidatus Sumerlaeaceae bacterium
CTCGGAGATGTGTATAAGAGACAGCCCCCGAGGACTACGACCGGCTACTGAAATCGGGCCTGAAAGCCCTACTGAAGCTTGGCAGTGTTGTCATAGTGGGGCGGGGCGCAGCCTTTCTTGCTGAGCCCGGTAAAGCACTGCGCGTTCGTGTGGTTGCGCCGCGGGACGTGCGCATCGCCAACTTCGCTCGCTATGAAAATACTTCGCTGGAAGAGGCTGCGAAACGCCTTGAGAGAATCGAAAAGGAACGAGCGGAATTTCTCAAACGTTATTTCGGAGCGGAGGAAGCCGGCGCGACGTGCTACGATTTAGCTGTTAACACCCAGTGCTTGGACCATGATGTGTGTGTTGAGTTGATTCTTCACGCCTATGAGCACTTGTTCAAATGCCATGGCGGACATGTCTCAGCGGAAGCGTCGTCCCAGCAGGGCAAGGCATGAAAAACTGTGTATTGCGAATAACGTCGGACGGCAAAAATAGACTTAGTTTGTGCCATTTTTCACAGTTTCGGACTGGGGCACACTCGTGCGTGGCGTTGCTGTGATGGCTCGCCGCAGGGAAAATGGCCAAGGCGCGAAGATGGCTGAGGGCGGCAGCAGCAAACGCAGTGAAGAACGCGGCCAAGAAGCACGCCGTATCTCGCTCGGCGTGACTTTGCCCACCACCTTTGCGGCATCAGTCGTCGTAGCTGTGGTGATAGGCTATGGGCTTGACCGTTGGCTCGGGACAGGGCCATGGCTGACACTTGTATTTTTGGGGTTGGGTTTGATCGCAGGAATTCGCGAAATTTTAAGTGTGCTGAAAAAGTTGGATCATTAACAAATGGTGCCAAGTGCAATTAAGAAGACTTTAGGTGTTAGTGCGGTGGCTGGTGTGGCTGGCGCGGGTGTGTGGTCCTACTGGGATTGGCGGGCAGGACTTACCTTTGTGCTGGCGGTCGCATGGGCTATTGGGAACGTTCTCATTTGGACGCGCCTCATCCAGGTGATTCTCTGCGTGGGTCGCCGTCGCCCGTTCGCCGTATTCGGCTGGTCTATGACTAAGGTGCTTATGCTTGCAGGTGGTTTTGGGGCAGTTTGGGTTGCTGCGCCTCTGAGTGTTGGTCAAACGATTGCACTTACCGTTGGCGTGTTTTCTGTACTTTTTGCAGCGACGGTTTTAGCATTTCTGGGGGCGTTTTTGGAACGTCCGTCGGATTCGTCGCCTTCGGCTGCGGGCTCACATGCGGGTCCGCCAGCCGCTGTGGCGGTTTTTTTAATGGCTGGACTAATCCTGGCGGGCGCTTATGCGCGTGCTAGTGCGCCGCCCCCCTCTGCTTCGGATGCGCATTCCCTGGCGGCAGCGAGCACCGCAACGGTGACTGCTACCCATGCGGGTCCATCAGAGCCCGCTATGAGCCCGCACGAAGCCACAAATCATGGCGAGGTGGAAGCTTCACCTCAGCCAGAGCAACACGCGGCAAAGCCTGAGTTGCCCAATATCGTTACGGTTCTCCTCCAGCTCGAGGTGAACGGAAAGCCCCTTGCGGAAACTGAGTTTGGTCATTTTCTTCATACTTTTGAATATCAGGTATTTCTGGTGCTCATCACGTCATTTCTGTGCGCTCTGGTGCTGGCAACAGCCGGCCTGCGAGCTTTGATTCCGGGGCCGACCCAAGCGCTTCTCGAAATCATTGTGGAAGGGTTCTATAACTTTTTCGCAGGTGTTCTCGGCAGTCACGAACGCGCAAGACGTCACATGCCGTTTTTTGGATCTATTTTTCTTTTCATCTGGTTCAACAACATGTTTGGGATTGTGCCGCTTTTCACGGGGGCCACATCAACATTTCAGCTCACGGCGTCGTTGGCTGTCCTTGTGTTCTTTTATGTGCATTTGAACGCGATTCGCGAAGCCGGCTTCAAGCACTGGTTTATGCATCTTTTGCAGGACCCAAAGGACGTTATCGGTTGGGTCCTCGCCCCCGTGTTTTTCGTGCTCCATGTAATAGGGGAACTGGCGAAACCGCTGTCACTCTCGCTACGTCTCTTTGGCAATATCACAGGCGAGCATATCCTCAGTGGAGTCTTTCTCATTTTGGGGCTTCTTCTGATGAGCGCGATCTGGCCCCAGCCGTGGGTGGGCGTCCCCTTGCATCTTCCATTTTTATTTCTGTCGCTATTAGTCGGCACGATTCAGGCAACGGTGTTTACCTTGCTTTCCACGATTTATCTGGCGCTTTTCCTGCCGCACGATGAACATGACCATGGAGGGAACCATGCGGCGGAGGAGGCGCACTGAGTTGGAAGAAGTCGGTCAATGCCAGCGATGGTGAAACGATAAGTTTGTGGTCGCCGAGCAGCGGCCAAGTACAAATAAGGAGGCATTAGCGAGCATGGATAAAGTTACAGCGATGGCGTTAGCCTACAGTATCGGACTCGGCATTGCAGCCCTGGGTTCAGGGTTGGGTCTGGGCAAAGCTGTGGGCAGCGCGATGGAAGCAATCGGGCGTCAGCCAGAGGCTTCAGGCAAGATCCAGACAGCTATGATTATTGGCTCGGCGTTTATCGAGGCGCTCACGATCTATGCGTTGATCAGCCCCTTTATCGCATCGCTCACCTTTATGAAGTAGGCGTGCAAAGATTTTTGCAGGCGGTGGGAATGGGTGAGCAATTTCCAAGGGCTTGCTATTTCCCACCGCCGATGAGGCGAAAGGCTGACCATTATGCAGACGATTGTAGCACAAGTTCTGACGAGCGTCTTGGCGTTCGCGATTTTCTATATAGTGGCGAAGCGCCTATTCTGGACGAGTATCCTCGCCGCTATTGAGGAGCGTCAGCAGCGCATTCGGACTGAGCTCGAGCGTATCGACGAGCTGCGTGCAAAGGTGCAGGCCCTCGAGGCCGAGTACCAGACCCATCTGGCGCAAATCGAACGCGAAGCCAACCAGCGCAAGCAGCAGGAAATCGCCGAGGGCAAGCGAATCGCAGAAGAGATAAAAGAACAGGCGCGGCGCGAAGCCAAAGCGGAAATTGCGCGCATGCACGAAATCCTCGAGTTAGAAGTTGACCGGGTGAAAGCCGAGCTCAAGGGCGAAGTGGTACGCCTGACGCTCGCTGCAACCGAACGCATCATCCGCGAGCGCCTCGACGATGCGAAACATCGTGAACTCGTGGCACGTTTCGTTGAGGAACTTAGCCAGCGATGAAGTACGTGGACCCAGTCATCACTGAGCGTTATGCACGTGCTGTTTTTGCAGCTGCGAAGCGGGCGCAACAGGTTGAGGCAGTGCTGGCGGATATTGACACTCTGACGCCTCTGCTGGGCTTGTATAGCAGGCTTCAGATATTTTTTGATAGTCCGCAGATTTCGACCGAAGCCAAGCGCGACCTCCTCGACAAGGCTATAGTGCCTTTTGTAGCACCGATCACCGGCCGGCTGTTCCACCTGTTGCTCGACAAGGGCCGTACGGAGTGTGCCGTGGCGATTTTGCAGCGCGTGAAAAGGATGGTGCGTGAGGACCGCGGCATTTTCGATGCAAGCGTAACATCCGCCGTGGCACTTGGTGACGGTGAGCGTGCCCGCCTACGTGCCACCCTTGAGCAGTACATGCGAGCACGTTTGGAGATCCAATTCTTAGTGGACCCGCGAGTCCTCGGCGGTGTGCGTTTCCAGTGTGGCGATCTTCTTGTGGACGATACGATTCGCGGCAAACTCGACAAACTCAAATCCATGCTTGAGGCGGTGGTGACTCGATGAGCACAAAAGATAAACTTCGTAATAAATTAGCAACAGAGCTCCTTCGCACTCACCGGTTGGCACGGCTTTTTGGCGACAAGGAACTCTCGCTAACACCCGCTGCAGGGAGCATGAGTTGCGCAGAGCTTCTCGCCCATATAGTGGCGAGTCGTCATTTTCTGCGGGGTGTTTTGAGCGAGACGGAGCCGCGCGTGGAGCTTTTCAAAGTACCCGTCCGAAAAGATTCTGCAGCTGCTTTGCTTGGTGCGCTGGCCGATACTTACCGTGAAGTGTTAGCTGCTTTAGACAACATGCCGGAGGCATGGCTGGAAACCATCATTGCACCCTTCGGTCCGGACTGGCAAATGTCGCGCTTCGATATGGCGCTGCTCATGCTCGAGCATGAGATTCATCACCGAGGGCAGCTCAGCGTTTACGCGCGTGTTGCCGGCATGGCCCCGCCCGATTTATACGCCCCCGTCTCTGAGGAAATTTTGGAGGAAACACCGAGAGGATAACCCTATGGCAATCAGGCCGGAAGAAATTACCAATATCATTGAGCGGGAACTCGAAGGCTATCAGGCTGAGCTCGACGTCCAGAAGGTTGGAACGATTCTCCGCGTCGGCGATTCCATCGCCACCATCTACGGATTGACCGAAGCCATGGCAGGCGAGTTGCTGGAATTTCCCGGCGGAACACTCGGCATGGTGCTTAATCTCGAGGAAGCAACCGTCGGAGCGGCAATTTTTGGCAGCGATCGCGACATCAAAGAAGGCGACACTGTGCGCTGTACGGGGCGCATTGCAAGCGTGCCCGTGGGCGAAGCCCTTATCGGACGCGTCGTTAATGCATTGGGCCAGCCCATTGACGGAAAGGGCCCCATCGTAGCTAAGGAATACCGCGCCATTGAGTTTCCAGCTCCCAATGTTATCTCTCGTCAATCGGTGAAGCAGCCGCTCATGACCGGCATCAAAGCCATTGATGCGATGATTCCCATTGGTCGCGGGCAGCGTGAGCTAATCATTGGCGACCGTCAAACGGGCAAAACCTCCATTGCCGTCGACACTATCATCAACCAGAAAGGGCAGGACGTCATCTGTATTTACGTCGCTATCGGCCAGAAGGCCTCGACGGTGGCTGGGCTTGTTCAGACGCTGGAAAAGTATGGTGCGATGGACTATACGATTGTGGTCTCGGCAAGCGCCGAAGAAGCGGCCTCACTCCTCTACATCGCTCCTTACGCGGGCTGTGCGATGGGTGAGTACTTTATGTATAATGGCGGCCATGCCGTTTGTATCTACGACGACTTATCCAAACATGCAGCAGCTTATCGCCAGTTATCGCTGCTGTTGCGGCGTCCGCCGGGACGCGAGGCCTATCCTGGCGATGTCTTCTACTTGCATTCGCGCTTGCTCGAGCGCGCCGCCAAGCTAAGCGAAGACCCCGGGGTTATTCGTCAGTCGTGCCCTGAAGCGAAAAAGCCCGGTGGCAGTCTCACGGCGCTGCCGTTCATTGAAACACAAGCGGGCGACGTCTCGGCCTATATCCCAACAAACGTCATCTCGATTACGGATGGGCAGATTTACCTCGAGCCGGACCTTTTCTACTCAGGCGTGAAACCAGCCATTAACGTCGGCCTTTCGGTCAGCCGGGTGGGTGGCAATGCTCAGTACAAAGCAATGAAAAGAGTTGGTGGGAAGCTGCGGCTTGAACTAGCGCAGTATCGCGAGCTTGCGGCTTTCGCTCAATTTGGCTCAGACCTCGACGCGGCCACACGCGCCCAGCTCACGCGTGGCGAGCGCCTTGTGGAGGTCCTCAAGCAGGACCTCTTTACGCCCTACCCCCTTTGGAAACAGGTGGCGATCATCTTTGCAGCCACTCAAGGTTTCCTCGACGATATGCCGCTGGAGTGGGTACGGCCGTTTGAGGCAGAGCTCTATCCGTTCCTCGAAAAGAATCATGCCGATATCGTGCATGAAATTGAAACAACTAAGGATTTAAGCGACGCCGTGGCTGAACGCCTCAAAAAAGCGCTTGCCAATTTTAAACAGCAATTCGTGGCGCAGAGAGAAGATTCTGAGCGTTAATAGCATGAGGCAAGGCAAGGGGGCGTCCTACCGCCGATAGAGCCGGCACACCGCTAATCAGTGTCTTTCCGAGGAACCGCTAGGCCATGCCCACTTCTTAGGACCGAGTCACCGTCAGCGAGAAGACGCCCGATGGGCCCGGCCGTATTTGCTTATCTTGGCTACTTGGCCGTTGAAAACGATTACGGCTGACGAGTCATCGAAGAGGTGAAAAAGGACAATCCTCGCAAGTGGCTAATGAAGCGTGGATAAGTTCGTAGCGGGGACAGCGGGATGCTGCACTTGCCAATCCGGCAGAGCCAGGTGTCACAAGGAGAAAGAGCGCTAAAGCGATGTGGGGCCTCCATTTAAACAAGGCGGGGGAACTCCATGGAGAGCGTTAAGCGACGTTGTGCTCGCGGGACTAATAGCGTGGCGTTAGTTGGCAATCAGTATGCTTTCAGCCATTTCAGAGACTATGGCAGCGATGCCCTGGGATTCCAGAGAGGCTGCGTTCAAAGAGAGACTCGTGGCGGCAGCCACCCATTCGCCAAGAGCGACGCCCGAGCCAACGCACGAAGACTGTGGTCTTTGACGATGTTGTGCACGGCGGCGGTGGATACATTGCCTGCCTCCCGTGCCTTTACCTGAACAAGAACTGTGCCGGCGAGCACGCTCAAAGGCGTCTGATTTTCGATGTCCGCCCCGACAGGTTCGCTACGGTTGATGCTTGGGGTAATGTTCGGGAGAAAAGGCTGCATATCGTGGTAGGCAGCCGCCTTACAATAACACCTTAGTGGCAGCCGTTAGTTGGCGCAAGTATCTGGTGGAAAAACAAAGAGCTTGCTCGGCGGGGGGACGGAGCCATTGTCTTCACTTTTGGCATTCGGAATAGGAAGTGTGCCAGCGTGCGTGCCCTGTTGCGCCGTTTCTCATGTAGGGAAACAGATGCCAGATCCTCGGGCGCCGTCATCTCCGGAGACAGCGAGTAAAGGATCAATGAGTAATACGGAACTCAGCAGGACGCATTATAGCTTTCGGATCGGCAGAGGGGGAACCAGAAGAAAAGATCCAATGCACCACGTGGGGCTGGAATGTCGCCGACTTAGACGGATGAATTGCGTATCGTCAGAGCTTGACTCGAACTCTGGTTGTGCGACCGTGTGGGCGCTGGGCATATTAAATCCGGAGCGATCGCGCTCTGGCAAGCGAAGCAAAATAGGCTGGGAAGACAATGAAAACAAACTTGTTATATGGCCGCAATAATATCAATTTATCATTTTATCACCACCGCCTCCTCTTTGTTCTCTTATCTTTGTTGCTCATTTCAGTGGGCTATGCTCAGGCAACGCTGGCGACGACCACTTCGCCGCTCGTTGAGCGTTTAGAACGTATCGTCACGGCGTATCCGTTGAAAGGCAATGTCACTGTGGCAATCTACGTTGAGGACGCAGTGAGCGGCAAAGTGCTCGTGAATCGTCTTGGGGAGAGGCCGCTCAAGCCGGCTTCGTGCAACAAATTGCTTACTACCGCGGCAGGGCTAACATTGCTCGGGCCAGCCTTCACCTTCCATACCTACTTGTATGCTGATGCGCCAATTACAACTCCGACATTACGGGCCAACCTTTACATTGTTGGAGGTGGAGATCCGACGATCTCTGGGAGGTTTGAGCCAGACAAGCGCGATGTTACGGCGCCACTACGCCGTTGGGCCGACGCGCTGACTTCCCTCGGTGTTACACGCATTGAAGGCAACATTCTCGCGGACGACTCGCTTTTCGATAAGCAGTACTTCCACCCCACATGGTATCCCGATGAGCGCGGTGAGTGGTATGAAGCCGAGGTCTCAGCACTTGCTTTCAATGATAACTGTGTGGATTTGCTGTGGTCAGGTGAGAGCGGGCTGCCGGGCAACAGAGCGGCATTAACCATAAATCCGCCCACGCGCTACGCACGCGTGCGCAACGAAGTGCGTCTCATTGCGGCGGGACGCCCAGCCGGCCGCTTCTATATACGCAAACCTGGCTCCAACGATATTCTTGCGACTGGCACTCTCAACGTAGGTGCGCGCAAGGACGATAGTGCGAGCATAGACAATGGTGCACTTTACTTCGCCACTGTTTTTCAAGAAGTCTTGACAAGTGCAGGTATCAAAGTCACGGGCAAGCCGCGCCATGTGCGGTATACTCCCACGGAAAGCCGTCGCCACCGGCGCGCACTCATTGCCGAGCGGGTTTCTCCGCCATTGAGCGAAGTCGTCAAGGTCATCAATCTAGTGAGTCAAAATTTCTACGCCGAGTGCCTCGTGAAGATGCTCGGACGCCAGTTTGCTGGGGAGGGAAGCTTCAAGGCTGGGTGCAAAGTGGTCAGCGATTTCATACGCAATAATCACATCTATCACGAAGGACATCGGATGGTCGATGGGTCCGGCCTTTCCGAAGGCAATCGTGTCAGTGCGCGCCAGCTTGTGGAAACAATTCGCTTTATGGACAAGGGTCCCCATCGTGCGGAATGGCGGGCCAGTTTGCCGGTAGGCGGGGTGCGAGGAAGCTTGCGTGCCCGCTTCCAGCAAACAAGTGCGACTCAGGCATTGGCCCCTAACATCATGGGCAAAACGGGGCTCATTGATAAGGTGCGATCGCTCTCAGGCATTGCGACGACTGTTCGCGGTGACGAGCGTTACTATAGTATCATTGTGAATGGTTTTGAGGGTGGAGGTGATCGCGTTATTCGTATGATTGATGAGCTTGCTCTCGCTATTGTGGACGAAGAGGGAGTCGTCATGAACTCCACGACCACCACGGCACCGCTATCGCACTCGAGAAACACAAATTAAGGCTTGGGGGGCATCTCGGCTGATCAGCCTGGGAACTCACCTGCCTCTCGCATGCAACAAATGCAGCCGGTGCATCGTTTCTTCGGGCGGCATCGGCAGTAATTAGAGGTCCTCAATGCCCACAGCAAGCGGTAGCTGCCAACATGAAATCGGGCGCTAACGATGCCAGAGCTCACGCATGGTAGCTCCCACGGCACTTAGGACAACTTGCTGTGCCACAGGGCCACTCCAAGCGTCGCCATGGCCGGTGTTCTGCTGCCTTTAAGGCACGCTCTGTGATTCTTTGCGGTCATGGATCTGCAGAGGTGAGATTGGCAGAATAGGCATCCGCGCGACCGCGCGACCAAGGCGCGAAAATAGAGATGGCCAGATGAATTAGCGCAAACGCCGCAGCGCTTATTTTACTTTCCCAGGATTTTCCCTACCACACCGGTTGCGGCACGAACCGGTTTAGTGACATTTTCTACGGCCTTAACAAAGTTCGGGGAAGATGACGCTTTTGTAGGGATCTCCTTACCGAGGGCGCTTCCGAAATAGCGAAAGTGCCACGGCTCAATGACACGTGTCCCACTCACAACGGTGCGTTTCCAACCGTAGCGGTGGGCGTTGCGCGCCAGCCATTTCCCTTCGGCAGTGCCAGCAAATGATGGCTTCAGCAGATAGCGCTCAGTGGAAGTAAAATCCACAGTGGTGCCAAGCATATGCTCACTTTTCCCAGGCCGGCCGACAGTGCGCGACCCGCGCCTTCCACCGTTCTGCCGATACAAACGATTTTGATGACTGTAGTCGCGATAGCCGCTTACAATGCGCAGGGTCAAACCCTGCCGCTCTGCATCGCGAATCATCCGCACCACCGATTCAGCAGCTTCACGCCTCAAGTAGATGGGTTGGTTGGCGTAGCAATACTCGGCAGGAACAAGAACAAGGTCGGTGGGCGTGAAATTGGCTGGAAGCTGGTCGCGGTACGCATCCTCGCAACCAATGGGCAAATCACGTCCGTTTAGGCCCCGGCCTCGCACAGTGAGCGGGATCTCACAATTTGCCGCCCTCGTGCGGTAATCGGTGTTGAAGGTGGGGGCACTTGGCACAAGGCGCCGAAAGATCTCGCGCGTCCGGTCGTACGCTAACAGAGATGTCCTGTTTTCGCTCCGAAGCTGTTCTAACGAGGGAGATTCGGGTGGTAGATGAGTGGGTTTTGTGTTCTCATCGGGAATGTTTGACGGCAGCTTTGCCGCGGGGACAAAGTCGCCGTAAAAGGTCGGAACGATGTTTTTCGCGGACGCGGCCTGAGCTGGCGCGCCAAGGGACTTGTTGGTTTCGTGTGTAAGTGTCGGAGAGTCTTCTTCGCGAACTGAAGATGCTTGCGGGATGAACGTCTTGCCGGCTGGCCGCACGGGCAAAGCGATGAGATCATCGGCAGAGAGTTCCGCCGAGAACGCCTGGCAAGTCAGATGACAGTATGCCGCACAGAAAACACCGGCAAGGAGAGTGATCAACGGTTGCCTTGCCATCAGGACATGGTAGGTGGTCTTGCGCTGTGGATGAATGCTCATTGTTCCGTCCTGATGTCCTCCGCTGTGTCGTTGTGGACCGGCTCGCCCCGATGAGCAGCAGGCCCGATCCCTTATTCTTGTGGCGGTGATTGAGCTGCTCCGAGTTCGAAGACGCAACTAGGGAGTATTGATAACGCGCTCCCACACCCGATCCACCAGCCGCTGCGCTGCGGCTTCGGTTGGTGCTTCCGCAAAAACGCGCACAACCGGCTCGGTTCCCGAGGGTCGGAGATGCACCCACGAATCGGCAAAAACAGCCTTGAGACCATCCTCGCTCACAAGTTCCAGAGCGTCGCGGAATTCTTCGCGCATGCGGGCCAGAATTTCGGCTACATTGCGCTCCCCGCGTGCAAACTTGGTTTTCACAATCTTATAGTTAGGGATTGCGCCGTTAAGCTGAGAAAGTGTGAGTCCCTTTTTCGCCAAAGTATGGAGAATCAGAGCAACGCCGGTTGCGGCGTCGCGCCCACAATGGACGGGGGGATAGATCACTCCGCCGTTGCCTTCGCCGCCAATGACGGCGTTTGTGGCACGAATTTTCGCCACCACGTTGGCTTCGCCGATCGGTGTGCGGTACAGCGGAACTCCCGCGGCTTTTGTTACATCGTCCATAGCACGTGTGGTGGAAAGATTCACGACAACAGGCCCTTTTTTATGCTCAAGGATCGAAGCTGCGGCGAGTGTGATTGTGCGTTCTTCGCCAAGTGGGCTTCCCGTCTCATCCACAAGCGCCAAACGGTCGGCATCAGGGTCCACAGCCAGCCCAAGATCGGCATGGAATCTCTGCACCTCAGAACAAAGTTCGCGGAGATTTTCTGGCAATGGCTCCGGATTATGGGCGAATTCGCGATTGATGTCGTCAAAAAGAATTTTATAGGTGCAGCCCAACTGTTCGAGCAGTGGCGGAAGTATGAGATTTCCTACGCCATTGACGCAGTCGGCAACGACGCGAAAACCGCGGTTACGTATCGCCTCAACGTCAACCTGCGCAAGTACTCGCTCGATGTGGCGTTCGATTGCCGTCGTACAGCGAGTAACTTTTCCGACCGTTTTATAACTGGCACGCCGAAAGGTGCCGCAGTTTGCTATCTCGAGCATACGAAGGTTCTGTTCCTTCGTGAGAAAGGAGCCCTGTTCATCGAAGAATTTGTAAGCATTCCATTCTGCAGGATTGTGGCTAGCAGTAATGGCAATACCGCCCGATGCTCCTAGTTCACGAACCATGAGTCCTACAGTGGGTGTCGGCACCAATCCGATATCGTATATCTGACAACCGCACGATTCGAGCGCCGCAAACGCAAGATGGCGCATCATGTCGCGCGTGAGCCGTGTGTCGCTCCCCACGACCACCGGCCCACCCTCAATGAGGGTGCCAAAGGCTAACACGTAACGGATGAACGATTCTGGGGTCAGGGAATTGCCAACGATTCCTCGAATTCCCGCAACGCTGATCATAGGTTGAGTGCTCATAACCGAGATTCAGAAAAGGGCGTGCCGCCAACGCAAGCTAAAGTTGCTACTGCGAGCACGAGGAAACAAAAGCCGGCAGAAGCTATGCGGTGAATTTTCCCACGCTCATCTTAGCTCGAGACTAAAGTGAGGCAAAAGGCTTCCTGAACGGGCAAATTCTTGTTTAGCAGGAGCCCCCCGTAATTCTTGGCGACAATAGCCAAGCTAGTATTTCATAAAATTGTTCGCCATTCAGACGTACTCACGACGTGCACAAAGTCGCAGCTTATGGGTTCGGAGTTGGAGACGGCGAAGGAAGAGTCGCGGTGCTTGTCCGGGGTGGGCCCTTACTTAAGAGAAGATGAACGGGCGCAGGCTGCTGCAACCCCTTGTTTGGTTCGGGATTTTGACTGATGACACAGTCCCTAGGCACTGTTTCACTTTCTAAGTACGAGATGTCGCCGACCTCAAGTCCCGCTCCGCGAATCTTGTTCTCGGCATTTTCGCGACGTTCTCCGATGACGTCGGGGACTATATAGTTTGCTCGACCACTGCTTACCACGACACGGACCACCGTGCCCTGTTTCGCCTTGGTTCCGGGCGGGGGCTTCTGCTCAATGATTTCGCCCGGCGCGACCAGGGAATTGGGCTCTACACGTTCTTTGAGAAGTCCAAGTTTTTTTTGTCCCAAGGCATCGAAGGCATCAACGAGCTTCATGCCTTTCACATTGGGAACGACCACCTCAGGCGTTCGCACGTACATGCGTACGGCTTCATAGCCAACAAAGCCACCAATCGCCGCGACAAGCACAATGACGACGGCCATACGAATGATGAGACCGATCACGCTGAAGATGAAAGAGAACAAACCGCCTTCGCTGCGCCGCGGACGGACCTCAGCCACCCGTTTTCTCTCGGACGGGCGTTTGGCTTTGGCGCGTTGCTGGCGCTCAGCGAGGACTTCCTTGTACGACTGGGCCGCTCTTTGCGCTGCGGCCAACTCCTCTTCCGTAATGGCTGGTAGGCGTGCTGTTGTAGGAATGGGGCGCTCTTTCTGCTCCGGGGGAGGCGGAATAAAAACGGCAGACTCGGGCGAATTAGATAGATCATCGCGGTAACCAGCTGGAACGTCAACAGGCCCCGCTGCCCGCTCAGTGGTATCTCCATCAGCTATGCTTGTTGCATCGCTCTGAGGCGCGTTGGGCTTTTCCGACGGCATGGTGTCGTGCTGACGGCGAAATAATCCGAATAAACTCCGCCGTTGTTGGTGCTTTTGCGATTTCTTTTTAACTCGTTTTTTCATAGCCATGCCGACCGCCATTCATGCACTACACCGCCGATAACTACGGCTGCAAGCTGGATTCCTGTCCCAGTGCGGTAGTAGGTATGTAGGGTTCTTCCATTCATTAACTCTGTGAGTTTTGGCCGCTTAATGAAGGCGCGTCAAATGAGCATTGCTCCTAGTTGAGGAAGAAATAACCCCGCAGCATTTTTTGTTACTGCGGGGTTGTTGATCGTTTTCTTCAGTGCTGCTTGAGCAGCCGCTGATCCCTCACGGAATTACTGGTCTCACAACACCGAAATTCCCATCACGACGCCTATACATCACGCACAGATCTCCCGAATCTTCTTCGCGGAAGCACAGAAACGGGTCATCGGTGTAGAAGAGTTCTTCCGCTGCTTCTTCCAGCGAAAGCGATTGGATTTCGGTATCCTCGGGGGGGAACACGAGAATGCCGAATTTCTCGAGTTCGAAAGGATTTTTGCGTTGCGCCGCCTTTGCCCGCTTCAAGGTGGCCACAGCGGCGCTCAGTCGCTCTGTTTCCTCTTCCTCCTCGGCTTCCTCCTCCTCCGTGGCGGACTCCACGCCTGCCGCCAGCGCCACCGCGCGCTTCGCGTTGCCCTTGGTTTTTTGTTTCTTCGTGGCACCGCGCAGCTTCTCCCACTTCTTCTTAAGTTGTCGTTCAGCTTTGTCGATCAGTGTATCCAAGGCTCTATCTAGTTCCGAATCCTTCGTCTTGGCGGTAATCGAGATCGGCCCATCCTTCACAAGTAACTCGGTCTTGTACTCGTACCCGTGATGATGATCAATGATGACATCCACAGACTGGACGCGGTCCATATAGCGCTCCAGCCTTGCGAGCTTCTTTTCCACGTAGTTGCGGATCTTGTCGGTGATTTCGCAGTGACGACCTGTAATGCGCACAGACATAGTTGCTGCCTCCACTGGGGAATGTTGGCCTTGCGGCCAAAAGACGCGTTTCGTTTCTGAGGCGTCGCATCATCGGTGTGCATTATTTTATGGTGCGAAAACGCAAAAAACTTCAAGCGGGAAACGAACAACGAGCTTTAGTAGGAACTTTTTTCGTCAGGCCATGCGCATTTCGTTGCGCTAGCATCACTTTCCGTGCTAGTTTACGGGTTGGATAATCGAAAGTGCCCTGTGGGTGCTGCAATGAGCCAAGCTCTGGGGGAACAAAATATTGGCTTCCTGCCGTGAGAGCATGTGGCAGACCCGTACGGGAGGTGGAGCATGGACAGCCAAGGACAAGGAAACCACAGCCTTACAGGAACGCGCTTCACGTTCAGCGACATCTTTCAGGGTATTGCCAGCGCGTGGCGTTTCGAGGAAATGCTCGACTGCATCCTGTCTGTGGCGCTGCGCGAATTGGAGGCGCATGAGGGGTCGCTACTACTCATTGATGGCGAATGCGGGACCTTAAAAATGTTGGCCGCACGCGGAGTGCCGGAGGAAATCCGCAAGCGCGGCTATGTTCCCCGCGCTGGTTCTATCAGCGAGCGAGTGATAACCGAGTGCCGACCTATCATCGTAAACGGAACCGTTTCGTCTGAAGGTTTTCTCAATGGCAAAGATAACCTTCCGCCGAGGCCCATACGTTCGGCAATTTGCGTGCCCCTTATTGCGCAGGGACGACTTCTGGGGACCATGAATATCAACCGCACAAGTCCCGACGCTGTCGAGTTCACCGGCCGCGAGCTGAAAATTGCCGAGATGATTGCCTCCCAGGCTGCAATGGTGATTGAGAACCATCGTCTTCACGAAGAATTGCAGCATCGCGAACGTCTCGCAGCGATTGGACAAGTGGTTGCAGGAGTGGCGCACAGCGTGAAGAACATGCTCGCTGGTGTGCAGGGTGGGCTTGGGCTTGTCAGGATGGGCAGCAGTACACAAAACTGTGATCTGGTCGACAAGGGGGTGGCCATTCTCTCCCGCAGTCTAACGATTCTTTCAAATCTTCTACTCGATCTTTTGGACCTGTCAAAGGAACGGCAACCTGTGAAACAACCATGCCGCGCAGCTGAAGTGCTTGCCGTACTCAGCGACATGGTCGCCCCGAAAGCCGAAAACCTTGGAATCGTTTTTGAGGCTTCGTGCAACAGCGGTGATTTCGAATTTTGGGCAGACCGTGATCAGCTAACGCGAGCGCTACTCAATCTGCTGCTCAATGCCGTGGAAGCATGCTTGGAGAAAAGCTATCCGCTCGATGAGCAGCCGTGTGTGCGTGTCAGCGCCCGCCAGGCGGAAGCAAATGAATATCCGGTTACGCCGGAGCAAAGAGGGCAGGTTCAAGGCTGGACTGTCTTCGAGGTTTCCGATAATGGTCCCGGCATTGCGCCCGAGGCCTTGCCGCATCTGTGGGATCTCTTTTACAGTACTAAGGGGTCCAAGGGGACAGGCATTGGTCTGCCTGCTGCGAGGAAAGTCATTAGTGAGCATGGTGGGAAGATCCTCCTTGAAACTCACCAGGGCAGGGGAACCACTTTTACGGTGCTCCTACCTTGTCTCCGCAGTGATGATCTACAGCGAGCGAGCTAGCTTTTCACCCCAGTCTAGGGATTTTTCTCCAAGTGAGTAGAGTCTCGCGGCCAGCTTGCTTCTGCAAAGCTGGACATGTCCTCAGCGAAGTGGCATTTTGGGCCAATTAGATTGTCCTGCAATCCACTAATGGCTGACCGGGCGCCAGCGCGTCGCATTGCTGGCTTCTGAGGCATCAGAGGCGAGGGTCAAGGTATTGTAAACATGCTTTCACCAACGAGATTGATGCAACTCCTACGACCTGATGTTGTGCCGAGCGCAACCGTCATTCCTTCCGAGCGCGTAATTGAAATCCCTCACCTTTACGTAGCAATGTGATCCACTTTTTGGTGGACAGGTGGCGAAGGGAGGCCAGGTCTTCTCCGTGTTCTTAAGCGAATCGATTTTTTCTGCTTTAACTCGGAAAATAATTGAGAATTTTCGTGTCAAAGAATCTAGTGGCAGTTGAATGTATCTCTGGGGTGCTCTTGTAAGTCCAGACGCTGAGGTCGTTGGAGAATGAAGCTGTTAAAGTGGATGCTGGTTGCGATCGTAAGTGCTGTTTTATGTGTTGTTTGTGTTTTTTTGGTGCGGAAGGCTGTCACGCCGGTGCAGGGGGTGTCGCGGCTTAGTCCTTCTATAGCGTCGCCGCACATGCCGCCGGGCGTTTCCGTGGCAACGGTGGCCAACGACAAGCATAGTCCGCGCGAGGTCGTGGCGACGCCTTCTCCCACCCCTTTCGTTCCACCGACACCGATTGGGCGCTTGCCTGCGCCCGCCATACTCGCTGAGAATACGCCCAAACCGACTGCAACGCCGGTAGCGAGCTCGAGCCCGTCGCCTTCGCCAGCTCCTGCGCTGCTCTTTGATCCAGCAGTGCAAAAAGCTCAGCGATGGTTGGCTGAGTTGGGTTATCCGGTAGGCAAAGCCGACGGCAAGCTGGGGACGCGTACGGAAAGTGCACTGGAAGCCTTTCAGCGTGAGCATGCCTTGGCTCGCACGAAAAAGCCCGACGCCGCGACGCTGGCCAAACTTGAGGAGGAAGTCAAACGTCGGGCTGTGGCCCTCCAAGCCGCTCAAGCTGCGTCGCTCACGCCGACCCCAAATGCCAAAGTGACGTCCACGTCCACCACTGGCAGTCGTGTTGCTGTCACAACAACATCGCTTCTCTCAGCCGGAGTGATCCCCACTCCCAAAAATCCCGGGGAACCACAACTCATTGTCGTCAAAGGCCGTACTGTGGACGAGACGCTCAGCGATGTTCCCAAGCTAGACAATAAGGCGGATGTCAAACGTCTCCAGAGTGCTCTTGCTGCCGCCGGTTTTTATAAAGGCGAGATAGATGGTCGCTGGGGCAAGGAGTCGCTCAGTGCCCTCAATGCCTTCCAGCGGGCCCAAGGACTAAAGGCCACGACCAAAATTGATAGCGATGCGTGGAAGCGTCTCGTGTTGGCTGCTGGGCCTACGCCGACCCCCTTGCCAGACCTATTGGTGGTGGCCCCTGTGTCGAGAGTGCTCAAAAAGGTGCGTTTGGGTGAGGGCATAGTCTGGTACACTCCAGCTCCGCAGCGTCTGGCGCCTTCGCTTACGGGCGAAAAAGCATCGGGTGGTACATTCGCGGAGCGCCGCGAGGATGCTGTCCCAGCTGTCACGACAAAAGTGGGAACGGCGAGCGCGATGAGTGTCTCGCCCACGCCATCGGCGGATTCCTCCGCGAAGGAACTTCGTTCCGCTGGTTCTGGGTCCAGCCGTCCCCAGAGTGCGGACCAGTCGTTATCTCCGACACCGCCACCCGCAGACGCCGCAAACGTGGCACATCCGGCAAGATCGGAAAACATGGCCCCCGCGCCTGGAAATGTCCCTACACCGGCGCCCGTAGGAAGTTCTCTTGAGGTGGCTGATGCGAAACGGGTGGAGTTTGCCCCTAACACCGTCTCGCGAAGCGCCGCGGACGTGCCGATGCTACTGCCGCGCAGTCCCAGCGATCGCGGCAATGGAACCTATGCAGAAGCCACAATCGCCGACACTAATAAACAAGATTCGCGTATCGAAACCGTGGCGCGTGAAACCGATGCGACGCGTCTTCTGCGTGGCCGGCCCGATCAAACGACAAACTCAATTGCCCAGCCTGAGGACCCGTCAACACTTTCGGAAAGCCTTCGTGCCACGGCGCGACAGCTCGAGCAGCCGGCCGCGAAATCAAAGCGCGAGCTTGCTGCCGAGAAAGTGCAGGCCGTCGAAGGCGTGTTCAAGGAGCTGAAACGGCGCTTTGGTGGCAAATTCAGTTCGGGTGCCGTTGCCGAACAGATTGCCTCAGTGGAGGCTGGGTTCAAAGCCATGAAAGAAGATTTTCAAAAAGGCTCGTACGACCAGATTCTTGCCCGCGGCGACGGCTTTAAGCGGGCTATCGAAATTGTAACAGCCCATGCCTACGTGGCCTCAATGCTTTCCAAACCTGACGTCCGCGCGAAAATTCCTCAGGCCGATTTGCGGGCTATCGAAACGCTTCGGCGCGAAGCTGAACGTAATCCTGAGCGGCTTGACCGGCAGGAGAAATTTATCGAGGCAGCCGCTCTCATCCAGGCACGTGCGTCGAATGCCAGCAGCACGGCGGCAAAGGCAAATTCGGCCTCACGTTCAGCTAAACGCTAGCACTTCTGTCCGCTGAGAGAAAGCTTGGGACTCTAGCAACGTCGGCATAGCAGATAAGGGACTGCCAAGCGTTGAGCAAACGAAGGAGTGGCGTTTTATTGCATGCCCCAGGTGGGGCCTAATGTCTTTCACGGTTTGTCTGTTTTAGGGCAGGGGCGTGACAAATCATGACTCGTGTTCTAAGACTTCATAATGAAAATAATATAAATCATCAAGTTAACAAGCAATTTCGTAAACGCTAAGCGGCTAACATAGCCTTCCCGCCTTTTGTTGAGATGCTAGCCAGAGGCGACGCTGTAGTAACGCGCTTCTCTGCGCACTACAGGCCTGCACAATCCACG
>JANZZJ010000106.1 GCA_026419455.1 Candidatus Sumerlaeaceae bacterium
CTATGAGATTAACGGTAAGGCGGTGGACATCCTGCCTTTCGGGCTCGAATCCACCGAGGGAGTTACACCGATTTATCGCACATTTAAGGGATGGCGCCAGCCGTTGGACGCAGTACGCAAATTCGAAGACTTGCCCAGAGAAGCACAAGAGTATGTTCTGGGGCTTGAAGAGATGATTGGTGCCCGAATGGACTTTGTCTCCGTGGGACCAGACCGCGAGGAAACAATTTTCCGCAGCACAGAGCTTTTTCACGGATTATAAGAGGGAGTTGAATACACGCGAAGTGGCTTCACGAAAGCCCCCTACTCATGGGGCGTACCATCGTCTGCAGGTAGACGTCCGGTGCTGCCAATTCAACTTGCGGCGAGTTCCTCGCGCTGCTCGGCCAGGGCAGGCGCTCCTAGCACGAGCATTTGGGGATGTTCCGCGGTTGCAAATGCTTGCTGGAGAGAAACGATAGCCACTTCGAGCATGGTATCGTCAGGTTCCTTGGTCGTTAGGCGCTGGAACCAATAACCCGGCAAAAGGAAAACTTTCATTAATGGGTTGTTGGGAAACTTGCCGCCGAGCCGCAAAAGCTCAAAGCACACGCCAGCCACGATAGGCATGAGCAAGATGTGGCCTACAATCAAAATAGCTTTGCGAGCTGCAAATGGGAGACTGGCAAAACTTGGCCATATCCCCAACAGCACCCTCGCAAAAACTGCAAACACGAGGATCGCCACAATGAGCACGATGGCAATAAATGTGGTGCCACACCGGGGATGAAACGTGGAAAAGCGGCGCACTTGAGCGACTTCTAGCGGCACGCCAGCCTCGTAGGCACTTACCGTCTTGTGTTCAGCGCCATGATACTGGAACATGCGGCGCACTTCCGGAAGGCGTGAGATGAGCCACACATACGCGACAAAGATGCCGATTCGGATCAACCCGGAAATCAAATTGTAGAGGATGGGCGATTGCTCCTCGAGCAACCGCTTGTCACCACCAGCGAACGGCAAAGCGCTAAAATGAGTAGCTAGGTTGGGGATGACTATAAACAAGACAACCGCGAGAGCAACACCGAGTATAACCGAGAAGGCTAGCTCAGCCTTGGAGGAGGATGCCTTTTCATCAGAAGCCTGACCCGCGCTGCGGCTAGATTCCAAAGCGGAAAATTCTAGAGCACGGAATCCAACCACAAGCATCTCCACAAGTGTGGCTGCACCACGTAGCACCAGGACTCCAAGCCATTTGCAGCGTTTTGCGATGGGAACATAAGGTTCAGACCTAACAACGATCGAGCCGTCGGGGCGTCTAACGGCCATGGCCACGCCGTTGGGAGCACGCATCATCACGCCTTCAATAAGCGCCTGCCCACCAACCATCAGCGGGCGTCCACACTCATCTTTTGGTGTTCCCGGAGCCGGGTAGTGAGTTTCTTTAAAGTTCATCACCGATCATGTAGAGAACGAGCGCCGTTCTATTCGGAACGTGTGCTCCGTTGGTTATGATTTCAGTCCACTGCGTGCGATCCCCTCGATAAAGAAACGCTGGAGAACAAAAAAGATGATCACGATAGGCAGAATGCAGAACGTGGAAGCGGCCATCAGCAGATGGAATTCGCTACCAGCTTCGGTGTTCATGACTTGGAGACCAACCATGAGGGTTCGCATTTCTGGTTTGGAAGTGACTACGATAGGCCAGAGAAGCGAGTTCCACGTTCCGATAAACGAAAAAATGCCACTGGTGATAAGAACTGGTTTCGAAAGCGGCACCATGACCAGCCAGAGAAAGCGCCAGCGTCCGGCCCCGTCAATTTGAGCAGCATCCCACAAGTCGTTGGGAATGGTCATGAAAAACTGGCGCACCAGAAAGATCGTGAAAACACTGGCTAGCCAGGGCACGATCAGAGCCTTGTAAGTATCTAGCCAACCGAGATTTGCCAAGATGATGTACTTGGGGATGAGGAGCACCTCGCCCGGCACCATGAGCGTTGCCAAAACAATGTAGAAGAACAAACCTTTGCCTATGAAATCCATGCGGGCGAAAGCATAGCCTGCAAGGACGCTGGTGACCAAAGTGCCTGCTGTGCTCACAACCGCTGTGTAGGTGCTAACAAAGAAATAACGGGTGAAACCGACTTCTGGCTTGCGCCACGCTTCGACGTAATTCTGCCATAGGAATCTTCGAGGCCACCAGGTGGGGGGCGACGCCATCGCCTCGGCGTAATCTTTAAACGAGGTGATAACCATCCAGTAAAAAGGCAAGACCATGATGATGGCGCCTAGGACGAGCACGTTGTATTTCAAGTGTGTAAGGAGCAAGCGGCGCCGCCCCGTCGCCAGGCAGTAAACGATTGTTGCCGCAACGTAGGCCAGATAGACGATGCCTAATGTCTTCATTCTTGAAGGTCCCTCAACGGAACAATAGCCACATGTCTCATTTCCCAGCAAAATATAAATGAGCTAGAATTATTGAGACTACTATGCCGGTGAACTCGCCCGTCAAGCCCGCAGCGATAGTGTGCCGCGGATTTTTTACACCGATGGAACCAAAGTAGACGGCAATCACATAAAAAGTCGTCTCGGTGCTCCCTTGAATGACACTTGCCATGAAGCCTGGCATACTGTCCACCCCGTAGCGCGAAAAAATATCAAGCATCACACCGCGTGCAGCACTTCCGCTGAGAGGCTTCACAAGTGACAGGAGGATGATATCCGGCGGCACTACGGATGGCGGCAAAAAATATCCGATTCCGCGAGCAAGTAGGTCCATCGCGCCGCTAGCGCGGAAGATCGCTATTGAGCACAGAATGACAACGAGATAAGGGATAATCATTACGGCAACATTGAAGCCCTCTTTTGCTCCTTCGACGAAGACCTCGTATACTTTGACGCGGCGACTGTAGGCGTAAGCAACAATCAACAGGAACACCATCGGGATGACCCAACTATTGATGAGTTCGATGTATTCCCTCATAGGCGCACCTCCTCGTCGCGATGTTGGGCGGAGTACTCCTCAAGCGTAGTTGGAGTGTCCGCACTGAGACGTTCCAAAAGTTTGCAGGCAACGATTGCAGCAATTTTCCCGCAAAGCGTGGCGATGAGGATGGGCACAACAATTGTTGTGGGAGCCGCTGACCCTGACGCTACCCGCCAACCAATGACCGATACTGGCAAGAGAGTGAGACTCGAAGTGTTGAGAGCAAGGAACATGCACATGGCGTTTGATGCGGTGTCTTTGCGGCCGTTGAGTTCCTGCAATTCCTTCATCGCTTTGATGCCAAGAGGCGTAGCCGCGTTGTCGAGCCCCAAAATATTGGCTGCCATATTCATGAGCATAGCACCCGCTGCAGGGTGATCGACGGGAACTCGCGGAAAGAGGAATCGGAAAATCGGCGCAATGCTGCGCGCCAAAAGTTGAATCAGCCCAGCAGCTTCGGCAATTTTCATAAAGCCCAACCACAAGGCCATGATGCCGATGTAATCAATGGCCAGCCCCACAGCTCCAGACTTCTCTTTTTTCGTAGCTGGATCCACATAGCGAAAGCCGGCCGTATTGATCGCTTCCTGCGTAATCCTGTCCCCGGCCGCAGCGATCGCTTTCAGTTTCTCGCTGAGCGATTCATAGGGATGGTACTCTACAATCTCTTTCCCATCCACTACCTTTTTCACAGGAATCCCAGACTGGGCTTGATAGGCGGAGGATATGAGGGCAACGAGAACGCCTACTATGATGAGGAACGCAAAAACATGGTTTAACATATTACGTGCACTCCTTCCGTGCCATTAGCAATAAGTGGCTTCGATGAAACTGACTGAGCGCTTATGCTTCGGCAAGGTACGTAGGCAATTGCAAGAATTCCCTTGGCGGGGAGAAACTAACAACGTGCGGGCGGTGACCCGCTTTGGGCGGTCCCCCGCGCCAGTGTGGGGAAGCAGGAAAGGAAGTCCTTGATGCGGCGAATTTAAATTCCCGCACCTCGCTGCGCTGCGGCATAGCCTTCGATGAGGATCTGGGCCACCTCGGGCCGCGTGAATTCTGGCGGCGGCATTACGCCGGCGGAGAGCATTTCGCGCACTTTCGTACCACTCAGAGTGACGTGGTTTTCCTTGGAGTGTGGACAGGTTTTGACGCTAGCCATGTTTCCACACGCACGGCAGTAAAACGTGTAGTCGAAGAACAGTGGGGTGATGCCGATGGCCTGCGGGTCAAAGTTGTCAAAAATGTAGTGGGCGTCGAACGTGCCGTAATAATTGCCTACTCCCGCGTGGTCCCGCCCCACAATAAAGTGCGAGCATCCATAGTTTTTTCTTATAAGGGCATGGAAGACGGCTTCGCGCGGGCCAGCATAGCGCATCGCAGCCGGATTGACACCAATCACGACACGCTCACGCGGGTAATATTTCTCGACGATGACTTCATAGGTTCTCATGCGAAGGTCAGCCGATACGTCATCATCCTTGGTCTTGCCCACCAGAGGATGGAGAAAAAGCCCGTCGGTAATTTCCATTGCCACTTTTTGCATGTACTCGTGAGCCCGATGGATGGGATTGCGTGTTTGAAAACCGACCACGCGACGCCAGCCACGTTTGCGAAAGATTTCACGTGTTTGAGTTGGCGTCAGGCGGTAGTGCTGGAAGTCTGCGTGGGGTGGCAAATTCACAACGTCTAAAGGCCCTCCGAGAGCCACATCTCCACGCTTTAAGAGAGCTGCTACCCCAGGGTGGTGATCGTCGTCCGTGCCATAAACCCGTACAGCTTCGTTGGCTTTGTGATAGCGAAACTTTGACCTCACGTGGAGGATAGCGAGAAGCGTCCCCGCCATGTCGTAAATGGCAACATCGTCGCCTTCCTTCACGGCAGAGGCGAAAGCTTCTTCGACGGCCAATGTGATGGGAATAGTCCACGGCAGGCCGTCGCTTAAGTGCATGCCGTTAACGACGGCCGTGTAATCATCATAAGTCATGAAGCCTTCGAGCGGAGAGACAGCGCCTACGGCGATTAACTCGATGTCTGATGCTTCCCATTCGCCCACGGTTATCTTGGGCAAAGAAGCAGCTCGGGCAAGAGCCTCACTTCGGGCAGCACCTTCCAACACGCGGTTGACGAGCCGTCCGCCATGGGGCTCGATAAGATGGGGGACATTCGTTGAGTCAGTCAATTTCATGGTTCCCTTCCATTGCGAGCAACGTTAGCTAAAGAATCATCCAATCATCCGTTGAGAGTAACAACCTCCTGTGCGAACGGTAAAATTATCTACAAATCTAGTAGTGTTATATTCATACCGGCGCTGCTCATACCCTGTGTGTATTTTTTATTTTTGTGCCTCGCCTTTAGGACGTTACTGGGGTGATTTAGCGGACGAAAATATAGTCCTGCAATTCATACCAGCCACGACGGCCGAGAAAATCACGAATTTCCTCTCGGGCGCCCCTAACCCCGACGGTTACTATGAGAAACCTTCCCTCTGGCGCTCCCAGATTCTCGGGTGAAATCACTGGGACTCCGTAGATGCGCTGGCCTATTTTTCGCGGGTCAACGTCCACAACTGCCAGCGGGCGATATTGATCCGGCCAGCGACGAAGCCACCACTTCCCTTCCTTCCCTGCACCCCATTGCACAAGCGGACGCCCGGTCTCGAAGTAGGGAGAACGAAGAAGAAAGTAGAATTTGCACTCGCGAAACGCGTTTTCGCTGTAACGCGTATGCGTTCTGGACAGGCGGTTGGGACGATCGCGCCAGCTCAGTAATGGCTGCGACACGACGGCAAACTTCCAGCCAGCGAGCCAGAGTCGGAAAACGAGGTCGTAGTCCTCGGGCCATAGAACGTCACGATATCCACCGACCGAATCGAAAACCTGGCGAGGCAAGAGGAAGGTTGGGTGGGCGAGCGGACATTCCACGAAAAGATTCCGAACGACATCCTCGTGGGAACGGATCGTGTTAAGCCATCGGGTGTAAACCCTACGGCCTTCACCCATGCAGTCGAGATCGCAAACATGAGTGGCGCACAGCCCCACAGCGTCGTCTCTCAAAAGAACTTCCATTTGTCGCGCCAGGCGCATGGGGTGAGATATATCATCGGCGTCCATGCGGCCCACAAAATCGCCTTGCGCTGCCGCATGCGCTGTTTGGAGAGCAGCAATCAGCCCTTTGCCCCGACTTGCGAGAAACCTGAACCTTGGGTCACGCTGGCACCAAGACTTCGCCACAATGGGCGTTTCGTCCTCAGAATGGTCATCTACCACAATGACCTCATGATTTCGCCAGGTCTGCTGGGCAAGACTCTGAAGCGCCTCGCTGAGAGTGGTCTGGGCATTGCGAGCTGGCAAAAGAATGGAGATGAGGGGTGAAGGTTGGCGAGGTCCTACCATTTCGGGTCCATTTCTCCGAGGCGCCAGCGGCATATAGCTTCCGCGGTGACGGCGTAGCTACTCGACTATGCAAGAGCGTGATCAAGGACAAAAGGGCAAATCCAAATTAAATTGGAATGACAAACGTGCGAAATTGTTTTTGTAAGTTCTAGAAGCGGGATTTGCGCCTTTCTGTGGAGGGGGCGTTGATACCGCGATTCGACACGCTCCAAAACTGGGGCTGAAGTACAGCAGTTCTTTGACATAACCAACACGGAGGTGACTTTCTCCCATGAGCTTGGTAACCATCCTAGCTGTGGCTGGCGTGGTGGCAATCGCGATTGTAGCCGCCATCGCTGGCACGTATTGGTTCCTCGCCAAGCGGATGGGAGTGCAGATCAGCTCAGCCAAACGAGAAGCCGAGATCATTTTGCAGGAAGCCCAGAAAGAGGCGGAGAGACTCCGCAAGGATGCAGAGCTTGAAGCCAAAGAACTGGTGTTTCAGAAGACGAAGCAGGCGGATCGGGAGCTTACGCGCAAGCGACTCGAGTACGAGAAGCTCGAAAATCGCGTTCGCAATAAAGAGCGCACACTGGATCAGAAGCTTGAAAATTGTGAACAGCGCGAGCGCGTTCTTGCCCGCAAGGAACAGGAGCTCGAGGAGCGACTTCAGAACATTTGCAAGCGCGAAGCAGAGCTCGCAGAACTTGAGAAGCTGGCTCGCCAGCGCGCCGAGGAAATTTCGGGGCTAACAGCTGAGGAAGCCAAGCGGTTCCTGCTGGAGAGTCTCGAGAACGACGTGCGTCAGGAGGCCGCGGCTTTGGTGCGGCGCATCGAGATTGAAACGAAGGAGCAGGCCGAGCGCAAAGCACGCCAAATTATCACCTTGGCGATCCAGCGATGCGCCACCGAACAGGTGTCGGAAACAACGTGCTCGGTGCTTACCCTTCCTTCGGATGAGATGAAGGGCCGGATCATTGGCCGCGAGGGACGTAACATCCGGGCCCTTGAGGCAGCGACCGGCGTCAATGTCATCATCGATGACACGCCCGATGCCATCGTGCTCAGTTCGTTCGATCCTCTACGACGCGAAATCGCTCGACAATCGCTCGAGAAGCTCATCGCTGACGGACGCATCAATCCGGTGCGCATCGAAGAAGTGGTGAAGAAGACCGAGCGTGAGTTCTGGGAACATCTGCGGCAGGAAGGCGAGCTTGCGGCGCTTGAGCTGGGCATTCCTGATCTTCATCCCGAACTCCATAAACTGCTCGGACGTCTGAAATACCGCGCTTCTTACGGGCAAAACATCCTCATGCATGTGAAAGAGGTAGCGATCCTGTGCGGTGTCATGGCATCGGAGCTGGGCGGGGACGTTCAGCTGGCCAAACGGGCAGGATTGCTTCATGATATCGGCAAAGCAGTGAGTCACGAAATTGAAGGAACTCATGCGTTAATCGGGGCTGATCTGTGCAAGAAATACGGCGAAAGCATGCCAGTGGTACATGCGGTAGCCGCCCATCACAACGAGGAAGAACCTCGCACGCTCGTGGCAGTGCTTGTTCAAGCGGCGGATGCTTTATCGGCAAGCCGGCCTGGAGCACGGCGCGAAACCCTTGAGGCCTATATCAAACGACTCGAGAAACTTGAGGAGATCGCGGCGAGCTTTCCAGGCGTTGAAAAGTCCTATGCCATGATGGCAGGACGCGAGCTACGCATTATGGTCAAGCCGGAAGCCATAAGCGACGCCGAAGCTGCCTTATTGGCGCGCGAGGTTACCAAACGCATCGAAAGTGAAGTTCAGTATCCTGGTCAAATCAAAGTCACGGTACTCCGCGAAACGCGATTCGTGGAATACGCGAAATAGACCGGCTGTTCGGTCGCCCGCCGGCGGTAGTGTGAAACGGCTCTTTGTCGCTATCGCTGAGACGAACGGCAGCTGGATGCACGGAAGTCGCGGGCAAGTAAGACTTAGTTCTCCCGCAAGGGCTGTGAGGCTTTCATTCCGCCCCCCGCGCAAGCCGTGCATACCATGGTGAGAAGAACACGAATTCGATGATCAAAACATGCCGCCCTACCGGATCTCTACCGGTAGGGCGGTTGCTTTTTTCTCACAAACACGGGAGAGTGGGCCACCCTCACCCAAGAACATTACTGAACCACAACGCGCTCACCCTGGCCAAGAACTAGTGTGTTATCCTCGCCGTCTAAGACAACAAAGCCTACGATCCAACCTTTTTGCAGAAGCGCTTGGCGGAGGAGCTTAAAATTCACCATGATATCCTTAGAGGCGGTTTTGCCAATAACGACGTTAATTTGCCGGCCCGCCGAGCGGTTAAATAGCCGATCATAAATGACCCCTTGTAGAACATTTTCAAAGCTTCGGCCGCTCCCTTTTGGGACAAGATAGATCCCATCCCATCCGTATTCTACTTCATAATCGTCGCTTTCCATTATGTAACTCCCCCTGACCACCCGAACGCGGCGGTTATCAAGAAGCACAATCAACCCGGCCACGTCGGCCGAAGTGTCTCGAATGACACTTCCTTTGGCATAGCGAACCGATTCTTGAAGCCGCCGTGCAACTCCAGCCGCAGTAGCCGCTTCTTGACGCGCCATTGATTGAGTATAAGCTTGCATTTGTGCCTTTAAGTTCTCTAACATTGCATTTTTCTGCACCAACTCACCACTGTGACGTTCTACCCACAACGCTGCTTCGAGTTTCGACTTTTGCTCGGTTACTTCTCTTTCCATTCTTTCGACAGTACGCAGATTCTCTTTCACTTCCTTAAGACACTTTTCCAGTTCTTCCGGGATTTCGCTACGAGCAAGCATGGCCACAAGGATAAGTATAACTATTAGAATGCCAGTTGTACAAGCGAAAACATCTAAGAATGAAAGCGAAACATCCGACTCCGAAGTCGCTGTTACATTTCCTTTTACTCGGGTTGCCATCGTGCCCTCAAGGCTGTTTAAGTTTTTCTAAAATTGGCTCCCATTCCGGCGTTATAACGTCAAGGCAACAATCAATTTTGGCCTTGCGTAGATCTTTAATAAACTTCCATGCAGCTCCCATTTGTCCTCCGTCAGCTAGTACAAGAACAAAAAGCTCTTGCTGAGTTACAACCTTCTTTATCTGATCAATAAGGTTAAAGTAGCCGAATCCGTCTTGAAACTTTTGTGTCTTTTGTTGAGAGATGAGGTAACACGTGACTTGATTGTCTCTTACCACGGCCAGCATTGCCCGCTTATCTGTTGCATTGACACCCAACACTTGCGGCAAAGCGTCGAAGAGATAATCGTCCCATCTTTTCTGAACAGCTTTCCC
The DNA here is from genome assembly GCA_026419455.1 of Candidatus Sumerlaeaceae bacterium. GTDB lineage: Bacteria > Sumerlaeota > Sumerlaeia > Sumerlaeales > Sumerlaeaceae > DRVG01. The sequence goes on from JANZZJ010000106.1 coordinate 9,665, forward strand.
AGAACGCAATGCTTCAAGCTCTTTCTGAGCGTCATTGACTAATGCGTCCAGTTGAGCAACGAGTTGCTCCGTAGTCTCGACGTTGTAGTGCTCAGCAATAGTTTCCCATTCCTTTAATGATTTTTTTACACTCTCAGAGGAGTATGTTAGCACGGCCTGTGCGACCGCCTCCTTCTTTTTATTAAATTCTTCACACTCGAGTGCTATTTGTTCTTTGCTCAAAAGAGACTTCGCCAAAAGTAAGACCGATATAATTAATAACAACAGCATCCCTACTGCGTTCGCAAATACGTCTAGAAACGATAGCGAAAGACCTGTTTGTAGACTACTATTGCCGTTAGTCCTCCTCACAAGAGGGAACCTCCAGTAACGAAGATATATCTCTCCAAACGTTGACTATTGACCGAGTGTAAGAACAAATTGCGGGCGAAGAGCCCCATTATTAAGCTTCTCTACGATGGAACAGACTACTATAAGCCTCTCAGCAAGTAACCTCAGTGTTTGTTTTAATTCCGAAACATCCTGCACCATTTGGGATTGAGTTTGCGTCATTAAAGTATTAACTTGCGTTAGCACAGCTGCCAGCTGCAGTGCGATGGCCTTTATTTCTTCCAGGTTTTGAACATTAACTTCCCACCTACGAGCAGATTCCGCAATTGTATTCCGTAAAGCTTGGAGTTGTTCTGATAGTGCACTTAAAGCGGAAATGTTCTTGAACTCATCAACCGTCTGGGCTGCATCGTCGACTAATTGCTGCAATGCCCTGTTGACAGCATTGGTAATGCACTCGCTGAGCCGGTTCAACGATTCGTCCGAAAACACACCTGTAACCGATGCCGCCGGTGTGGTGGGAACGAGAGACGCAGAACGCTCGAAAACTCGTGTCGTCTTCACAGCAAATGCAAAGAATTTTCGCAACCAGTTGACTAGGTTGCGTTCTTGCCTTTCCACAAAACTTAACATAAGCATCAAAAAGGCACTGAGCACTAGGGCTAAAAACGTTGTATCAAATGCTATGCTTAAATTTGCACAGACCGGCCCAAGATATTTTTGGATGTTAATATCGCCCTCACTAACAATAGCTCGCCCAAACTCGCCAACGGCCAACGATATGCCCAAAACAGTTCCCATAAAACCAAGTGAGGGTATAAGCCAAATAACATAACGAACCGGCGTCAGAGCATTAATCATCTCCGATTCTCGCAGGTCTATGACGATATCTAAGGTCTCAGGGCTAGTTTCACCGCCCCTATGAGAGAGACTATCCCATATCGCTGAAATGAGGGATGGTCTGTTCAGAATGGTGCTTTCAGGAATGGGAGCTTCGGGGTTGGCGGTCAAACTAGCTGTGACCGTTTTTATGGATTGTCTTTCTAGGAAAGCAAGTATTGTCCGAATAATTAGCATACCACTCGCCAGAGAAAATGCGGCAAGTTCCAGGTATTGGATTGGTCCTCGACGAAAGACAAGGTCGTACAGATACATCGCAGCGGTATGCTGGGTATTTAGGGCGCCCAAAAGCGCTACGCTTGCCAGGATGAAAGCCATAATGACAAGTGACAGGAGAACGCTTATGAGTACGTGGCTTGATTCTAGCCACGTGCTGGCTGCTGAGAGAGAACGTTCGGATCGTACGTTCATTGGTGTAACTTAACCTCCTATTTTCCGACCTTGAAATTTGTTTCCATTACCATCGGTCGTCCCCCAGAACACCTGCATTCCCTTATGGGTGACGTATTGCCCTGACGACCCATGCGCAAAGGGTTGCGGTCGTAGGGGAGTCAGGATGATGCCTAAGTGTGACGGAGCCCTTCCCTCTCGGTAATCGGAAATCTCCGAGCTTTATCCAACGATCGTGGACTTTTTGTTGGTCAACAGAAATGCTCGTCTCACCGTCGGCGTGAGTGACCGTGTAGATGACTCGCGCTCGACCTGGCGACGCTACGTCTGTCTCTTATACACATCT
>JANZZJ010000115.1 GCA_026419455.1 Candidatus Sumerlaeaceae bacterium
GGGGTAGCGATTCGTACTTTGCGGGATTTTCCGGGCCTTGGGCAAACCATCAATTTCGATGAGAAAGGTGACTTAAAGAAAGCTCCTTTTTGGCTGTATCGGGTTACTGCTTCCTCGGTTAACTTTTGGCATACCAACATGTTTCTGGGCGTCATTGAGGTTATCCAAACCCCATAGTCTCTGAAAACAATTCCTAGCAAGTCAAGGGTGTGACTGGGATGAGCGGATCATTTGAGCGCTCGCCCTACATGTTTTGACAGAACATCTATGAATTAGGACAACTTGCACGAGTTGTCCTAAGTCTTTATGGGGTATTCGGCAGAATTTGTATTAGAATAGGACTTTCAGGATGCCATGACAGAGACTATCAAAGTTGTCGCAACGAATAAAAAAGCCCGCTTTGAATATTTTTTGTTGGAAACGTTCGAAGCCGGACTGGCTTTACAGGGCAGCGAAATCAAATCCATCCGCGCCGGCAGAATGAGCATTAATGAAGCCTACGTGGAAGTGGATGGTCGGAATGCGTGGTTGGTGGAAGCCCATATTGCTCCCTATGAGCAAGCCAGCCGTTTCAATCATGATCCTAAGCGACCTCGGCGCTTGCTTCTGCATAAAAAAGAGATCCGTGAATTATGGAACGCCGTCCGTCAGAAGGGGGTAACGGTGATTCCGACGCGCGTCTACCTCAAGCGTGGTCGCGCAAAATTAGAAATCGCCATTGCAAAAGGTAAAAAACTGTATGATAAACGCGAAGCGATAGCGCGCCGCGATGCCGAACGAGAGCGCGAACGCGAAATGAGGATTCGTTGAATCGACCCTTCTGGCTTCTGTATGGCTAACTTGCCTGTATCCTCATCCCGCGCCTCTTCTTTTTCTGGGATCTTTGCAAGGAGCAAGGTGTCATTTCCAGCCCACATAACGCGCATAAAGCTCAGCGTTGTAAATTGAACCACCGGCAGCCCCACGTAATGTGTTGTGGGAAAGGACAACGAACTTGAGATGAAAGAGGGGGTCGGGGCGCAAACGCCCAACCACGGTAGTCATTCCGTGACCACTCATTCGATCTAAACGAGGTTGAGGGCGATCTGGCTCACGGCGTAGCAGGATAATTGGGCGTGGAGCAGAAGGCAAATCGCGCGCCAGGGAGGGAGCTTGGTAGTTTTCTAGAACGGCGGCAGCACTTTCCACATCAGCTGGCTGCTCTAGTTCCACACTAGCGCATACGGTATGTCCTTCCAGAACGGGCACACGATTGGTATGGGCAGAAAGGCGTAACGGCGCCTCCACAACTTTTCCTTGCGAGAGCTGGCCGAGCATCTTCCGTGGCTCTGTTTCCACTTTGCTCTCTTCTCCTGGAATGTACGGAATCAGGTTGTCTAGAATATCCAGTGAGGCCACGCCGGGGTAGCCTGCGCCGGAAAGAGCTTGTAATGAGACAACAAAAGCACGCTGCACGCCAAAAGCAGAATCCAGAGCTTTAAGGGCGACTGTCAGCCCACTGCTCGTGCAATTCGGATTCGTAAGAATAGCACCTTGCCAGCCACGGTTTTTGCGCTGGATCTCGATCAGCGCGATGTGATCGGGATTGACCTCGGGCATGAGCAAGGGAATATCTGGCTCCATCCGGAAGGCTGAAGCATTCGAACAGACCACCTTGCCGGCGCGAGCGAAGTGCGGCTCAATCTGACGGGCTTCCTCGGCGGGCAGAGCAGAAAAGACCAATTTTGCCTCAGCCAGCTGCTCGGGATCGGGTGAAAGGATGCGCATCTCCGCCAGCTTCGGCGGCAAAGGATCGGGCAAAAGCCAGTGGACGGTTTCGCCATAACGTTTTCCCTCCGAACGTTCGGAAGCTGCAAGCGCAACCACCTCAAACCAGGGGTGATGAGCTAGCAGCGAAACAAAGCGTTGTCCTACCATCCCCGTAGCACCTAGGATAGCAACAGGAATTTTCATTGTTCCTCCATAACGTGATGAGAATACTGTCAACCTTGCTCTGTTGCAAACATCGGTTATTGTGTCACTGCAAGCGCAGCGCCTGCCCCGAGCGAAGCGGGAGGGAAGCAGTCTCCTGGATTGCCAGGAGATTGCTTCGGCGGCTACGCGCCTTGCAAAGATACTCAAACATGAGAGTTTGACTCCTTGCAACAGAGCAAATCAATCTCAATAAATGCCTCTGTTAATGCTCCTCGATCAAGCGATGAATGGCTCGCACTGCGCTCTCCATATCTGCCAGTGCCACGACCAGGCTCATCGAGACATCCGACGAACCGTGTGCAATCGCCCAAACATTGATGTTCTCTTGTCCTAAGGCGCTGAAAATCTTCCCTGCCACACCTGGGGTTTCGCGCATTCCGTCTCCAACCACCGTCACGATAGCAATTTCTTCGCTCGCCCAGATGCGATCAATATCCCTATTGGCTAGCTCAAGCGCAAAGGCATGTTCCAGCGCTGGAAGAACATGCTCGACGTTCTCTGCGGGAATCGAAAAGCAAATGGATTGTTCCGAGGAAGCTTGGGTAATGAAGGGAACGCTGGTGCCGGTCGAAGCCACAGCGCCAAACGCACGTGCTGCTACGCCTGGGATGCCGATCATGCCTCGTCCATCAATCGTCACAAGCCGTTGTTTGCGTATAGCTGTCACTGCACCAATTCCTTGGGAGTTTGCTTCCCCTTTCTCACGGACGACACGCGTGCCTGGATGCTGAGGGTTGAACGTATTCAGAATGCGCAGACCAATCCCTGCCTCGATGGCAGGGCGCACTGTTTTGGGATGCACCACTTTGGCTCCATAGTAGGCCAGTTCCGAAAGCTCACGATACGAAATCTCAGCAAGCGTGCGCGCCTGTGGCACCAGCCGCGGATCGGCGGTCATGACACCATCGACATCGGTGTAAATCCATACCTCCTGTGCGGGAAGCGTTGCCCCTAAAATGGCAGCGGAGTAATCCGAGCCGCCTCGGCCCAAGGTGGTGGTTATCCCCTCGGGGGTAGCGCCGATGAATCCCGTGATGATGGGAACCCGCCCAGCTTCTAGGAGTGGCCTTAGATGAGTCCGAACGCGCTTCGTGGTGGCATCAAAATCTGGATGAGCGTTCTGAAAACGGTGATCAGTCACAATGAGCTGGGTAGCATCCACTGCTTCTGCAGCTAATCCTTGAGCACGACAAGCTGAAGCAAGCAGTCGGGTGCTCATTCGCTCTCCTAAGGAGGCCACGGCATCAAGAGCACGAGGTGTAGCCTCGCCCAAGACAGCTATAGCGCGCACGAGGCTGACAAACAAACTGAGCAGCTCTTTGATTTCTTGCTCTACCGGCCAGGCAAGTTCGTTTGGCAAGAGCTCTGCAATAATCGAATGATGATGAGAAAAAAGCTCGGCTTCAGCTGCCTCTAACGCTTCGGTTCTCCCATGCTTCGCCGCTTGAAGCGCTTCGTTGAGCAAACGGTCGGTGACTCCTGCCAAGGCGGATGTGACGACCACCAGCCACGGCCATTTGCGATGCAAATCTGCGATGATGCTCACGGCCCGAGCCATTGCATCGGCTGTTCCAACTGAAGTACCGCCGAATTTGATCACCAATGTAGGTGTTTGCATAGCTACCTCCTGCAAAAAAAAATAACCCCGCCAGAAGCGGGGTTAGGATAGTTAGGATAGAGCCTTCAGAAGGTGCTCTCCTAGCAGTAGCCCATCCCCCGCATGCGTGGGGCGGGGAAGGTCAGGGTAGTGCTAGTGGAGCATAAACGAAGCATCTCGCCTTGGTTTATATCATAGGGGTAAAAGATGTGTCAAGATTTTTAGCGAATTCGAACAGACGTTTCGAGCCGGGTTATTTCCGATAACCTTGCGCGCTGATTTCTTGTGGCGTAATCGTCACCGCTTCCAGGCAGATCTCCGCCGGCCACTCTTCGCGCAGGGTTTCGTTCAATAATTCGGCAAGTAGATTCGTCAACGGCACCGAAATGCCTCCGATTTGGACTGAAGTCAGGCGAATGTTGGGTCGACATTCTGCTGCTTGTATACTACCTTCCGCAGCAACAGGAATCGCATCACCGCGCGAAAAGACAGGAATACCTTTCTTTTCCAACAATGCTCGCGAAACGGCGCCTTCGACCTTCACCGCGCCATCGAGCAGGGTCACTTTGCCGTTCAGCAGGCCATTCCTGGCGGCTTTTGGCGTGGCAAGATACGCGCCGATCATCGCATCCACATCGGCTGCGGAGGCAGATACGCGCACGCGCTTACCAGGTTGGAGCAGCGCAGGCAGGCGCTCGAGTTCCTCCAGAGTCGAAATTTTGTACTCCGTGACCGAAGGCGTGGGGGTAAACGCCGGGGAGGGAGCAGCGGCGGGGGCCGAAGGCGCCAACCCCACCAGCTGCAACAACCAGTTCAGCCAGCCGGGCAGCGGCGAGGGG
>JANZZJ010000133.1 GCA_026419455.1 Candidatus Sumerlaeaceae bacterium
GAGAAAGCCTCGACATTGCACACACCGCGAGCAGTGTAACCCATGCCACAGGCGAGCAACAAGGCCAGCGTCGAGAATTCCCCATATCGTCTATGTTGCCATGCTGCAAAAAGAGCTAGAGCGCCTGCGATATACAGGATGCTGTTTGGGAAAAGATGATTATTAAGCAGATGCACGCCAAGGAAGGATAGCTTCGTAACAGGATCACGATATGGCGCATCGCCGACATGCGTGGTTAGCCACGCCGCAACAGCAATGCCGCTAAGCCACATGAACACAGGGAATAGTCGTCGTCGCTTTGGCTTTTGTTCCCGAGTTGAACGCCACCTGCTCACAGTGGCACCACACGCAAAGCACAAAGCCACAACGCTACTTACGGTATGGATCCACGCCATGAGTATAAGCCATAGAAGCGCTAGTCCCTGGTCAAAACTACGCCGCAAGAAGGCCGGCCGTAACGTCCACCAGCAGAACCAAGCCAGCAGGGGCATGAACGCGCTCTGACTTTGTGGATAGGTATAAAAATCGGGACGCCATGCGCAAAAAAGTGCTATTGCAGCAAGTGCCCAACGTTCGGGTCGTTGTGCGCGATATTGCACCAACAGCCGAACGGTGAAATGATAAAACAGCAAGACAGCTGCTACATGGAGTAGCGGCAGCACCCCCCACAACGATACCGCTGCCGGCACGCTCTTACCCGGCGCGAGCAGGGCCAAGCCGCAATGTCCAAGAGTGGCGTAGTATGCGGGAATCCCTGCAATGAACGGATTTTCATGCGGAATGGCGCCGCGTTCGATAGCCTGCTGCACTAGGGCGAAGAAATATGCTCCGTCACGGCGAAGCCAATGACGTACGATGTACGATAACCCCGTCGGAGTCGCCACGGGGCCGTTTGAGCCATACGTCAAAGCGAGTGCGGCGCTTACGCTTATGGCCACCAGCGCGGCATATAGCTCTCGCTTCGCAAGAACGACCCTGGTCCGTCGTGAGACTAGGACAGCACAAGCAGCGGCAACGGATATGACCAGCATATAAGGCACGATGGTAGAATAACAGCCGATAAGTGCCGTTGTGCCGGCAACTGCCGCTAAAAGTCCCAAGGAAAGTGCCACACTGGCGGCCGCTAGCTCGGTGACAGTGTACGACGTTTTCAAAGCGAGAGCAGGCGAAAGACCTGCGAAAAGAAACAGAGCCCAGCGTAGAATCGAATCGGAACCGCTGAGCAGTGCGCCACTCAAGAGCACAACGCACAGCCACCCCACTAGCCTCACGGGGACACTTGCGGCGAATCGCTTCGAAAAAACGTTTTGAAAGTTTACGGCCGCGACCATTTTATGTATCATGTTTTCTGGCATCCGTATTTGCCAAGTGCGATTTCCTTAATGGGCACAAGGGAGGTCGTCGGAGAGTCAAAAAGATGGAATCTATGGAACTTCTCAAAAAACTTAGCGAAGCGCACGGTCCAAGTGGCTACGAAGATGAGGTCCGCGAGATTATTAGGGAAGTCGTCTCACCTTTTGCTGATGAAGTAAAAGGTGACGCTTTGGGAAATCTAATGGTTTGGCGCCATGCCAGCCGCAAGGACGCTCCGGTGCTCCTCATTGACGCACACATGGACGAAGTCGGCTTCGTTGTATCGCACGTCGAAACCAGCGGATTTCTGCGGCTAGCGCCGATCGGTGGGTGGGACGAACGGGTTCTGCCTGGAATGTGCCTGCAAGTGTGCACGCGTGAACGCAAAAAGATCGTCGGTGTGATTGGCACGACGCCTCCCCACATCCAGTCATCCGATGAAAAGCGCAACCCCCTGACACTCGAGCAGCTTTTCCTCGATGTTGGATGCGGCAGCCGCGATGAGGTTTTTGCGCTTGGTATCAGAATTGGTGACAGTGTTGTTCCTGCAGAGAGTTTTAAGACCCTTTCTTCGAACGTTGTCTCAGGAAAGGCATTTGATGACCGCATCGGCTGTGCCCTGCTGGTCGAACTTATGACTTTTCTTGCGGATCAGCCTCGCCTTGGTGTCGAGGTCGTGGCTTTGTTCTCGACCTTCGAGGAACTCAATGCACGTGGGGCAATGGTAGGAGCATTTACAGTGAATCCTGCCGCTGCTCTCGTGTTGGAAGCTACCGTGGCTGCCGACGTCCCATCCGTTCCGGAAACGCGATGCCCCACGCGCCTGGGAGAGGGGCCGGCGCTAACATTGATGGACAAATACACTCATTGTCATCCTCGGCTGGTACGCGCCCTTGAAGCTACGGCCCAACAGAATAATTTGCCTTATCAATTCAAGCGGCCCATTTTTGGTGGAACTAACGCCGCCCGTATTCAAACGACGCGTGCTGGTGTTGCCACCGCCATTGTCAGTGTACCTTGTCGCTACATTCACTCGCCATCGTCTATCATGCGCATTGCAGACTATGAGCACACAAAACAGCTTGTTACGGCGTTTGTGCTTGATGCCGAGCAGTGGATTCGAGGAGAGGAGTGAAATGCGCCTTAAACGCCTTGGGTGTCGGGCGGCCAAATGAATTTGTGCAGTTGAAGTTGCAGTCGCACGTCATAGAGCCGGTCATCAAGAATCCAGTGGCTTAAATCGGCGGGCGGCAATTTACCAAAAACCGGACTGAAATGCACGACGCGACAGCGACTGCTTAAGCTGTACTGGGCACAAATTGCTTTTGCCCACTCGTAATCATCCCGTGTGCCAATCACAAATTTTATCTCGTCGTGGGGCGCAAGCAGGTCGAGATTCCGCCATTGGTTTCGTTCCATCTCCCCGCTGGATGGGCACTTGATGTCTACGATCTTATAAACATCCCGCGGAACCTTTTCGATGGAGAAAGCTCCACTCGTCTCAAGGAGAACCCGATAGCCTTGTTCCAGAAGCGCTTGCAGGAGCTCGGTGCACCGTGGTTGTGCAAGTGGTTCGCCGCCCGTGACCTCCACAAGTGGGCACTGAAACTTTTGAACCCGCACAAGGATTTCCGTAATACGCAAGCGCTGCCCCCCAGTGAAGGCGTACTCGGTGTCGCAGTAAGAGCATCGCAACGGGCAGCCGCTCAGCCTAATAAATGCGCAAGGATAGCCTGCCCAGCTCGACTCTCCCTGAATGGAGAGATAGATCTCACTCACCATAAGTGTGGGGCTCGATTCATCCATTGACTGTTTGTCATTCCACTCTAGCGTATTTCCTATCAATTTACCTCTGTGGCTCTTTTTGCTCTCATAACGTGAAGGCCTGCGGGCCGCCGAGCATAAAGGACGCGATCGAGAAGCCGAGCACTCGAATCTTCGCGCGTTTCGTAGAGTGTGCTTATATGTACGTCGCGTTGTGAGGAATGAATGATTCGCTCCCCACCCAGCGAAATGGCGACGTGCGAGATTCTCCCATAATCATTGACGAAGAAGATCAAATCGCCCGGCTTGGCGTGGCTGATCACGTCCGGACCAAAAGCGACGATCGAACCCACAATGGCTTGCTCCTCGGCATCGCGTGGCAGATTAACCCCCAACATTCGATACACCAGCTGCGTAAAACCTGAGCAGTCTATGCCCTGTTCCGTAACGCCGCCCCAAACGTATCTTGTGCCCATAAGCGGCCTGGTTATCTCTATGATCCTCGTATCAGTGATGGCAAACGGAAGAAGCTCCGGTCGTTTTTTCTCCGGAACAAATGAAAGCCAGGAGTCTGCAAAAGGAATTTCCCATGATAACGCTTTTTGGTACAGTCCCGCCCCCATAGGCACGACCATGGATTCATCCCGGGTCACTGGAACTGTAGTGGGCTCGCCAAGAATGCCGTCCGGCAAATCATAATGATCAAGTCGCCGAAACTCATTGCCGCGCACAAAGCCTACGTATCCTTCTGCACTCTGGGCGAGAAACCACTCTCCGACGTCGGGGGCATCCGCTCTTTCCGCTAAACCCATGCCATTGGCGCGGTGTCGGCGGGCCCATCGTTGGGCCGCTTCATTTCTGGCGAAGGTTGTAAGATCATCGTGACGTGCCGGTCGCAGAAGTCTGATCGGCCACCCTAACGCAACCGAGTTCACCTGTTCCGCAGTGAGCCGCGGTTCGCGGCGCATCGTTGCAGCCATGGTTGTAGAAATGCCGTAGAATTCTTTTCCAAGACATTTGTGGGGGAGTATTTCCACTGTGTTACTCGCAACGTGGAATCCGAGAGCTTGCAGAGCGTTGACCAAACCTTGCGCGTATTGTGCCAGCGAGACCTCTCCCTGAAGTTGCACGGTCCAGCTAGTTTTGTCCAAGAGGGCTGCTCGCACGTTAAACACTCCCAGGCGATTGTCAAATACGACAATATCTTTGTACCTTTGAATGTACTGCTCGAGACGCTCGGCGGCAGGCTGCCCCGCAGGCTCCAGGCGACTGAGAAAAGCACGGCGGAAACGCCCTTGTCGCTCTTGTCGCGGAAGCTGCCTCCACTGATCATCACTTAGAAAATCCGTTGATGCATCACTATTGGTAATGATTGGGCTGCTGGAGAGACTCTCCGACTGGCCGACTGGAGCCGGCGGCTGGGCGTATAATGGCAATTGGAACAGGAACAAGCACGCCATAAAAAACATTATCGCTTTTAATCTTATTATCATAAATGATTCCTTTTCTTGTTCTTTGGGTATTTCCGAAGTGCCTACAAACCTATCAACGCTTTTTCGGGCGGGTCTTGAACCCAAAGTTGCGCAAATCGGATTCATTTTTTCTCCAATTCTTGCGCACTTTGACCCACAGCTCAAGGTAGGTGGGACGTCCTGTCAGCTTCTCGATATCACAGCGAGCTTCGGTTCCAATACGTTTGAGCAGTTGCCCACCCTTGCCAATGATGATTGGCTTCTGGGATTCGCGCTCGACGTAGATAACGACGCGAATGAAATCTTTGTCCGGTCTTTCCTCGAATGATTCGACCTTAGTGAAGACGGCGTACGGAATCTCTTCGCCGGTATAAAGGAAGATCTTTTCGCGCACAGCTTCTGCCGCAAAAAAACGCTCGTCGCGGTCGGTGAGCTGATCTGGATCATAGTAAAGTGGCCCTTCTGAAAGACAGTCCACAGTGGCCGAGAGTAACTCGTCAAGACCTTGCTTTAGGAGCGCAGAAATACGAAATACGCGATCATAACTCCTCACATCAACTCCGGGAGGAATGCTCTCTGCGTCTTTGGGAGCAAGTTTGTCTATCTTGTTGAGCACCAGAAAACGAGCCCGCACGTTCGCTTGCTGAAGGGCTTCACGCAACCTTTCATTCGGCGGGTCCGTATCCATCGCGTCGACGAGATGGTAGAGAACATCGGCATCCTCGATTGCTTCATCTACCCGGTCAACAAGTGCTTCATTAAACTTGTCCCGAGGAACGATAATACCCGGAGTGTCGAGAAAGACAATTTGGTGCTGCTCAGTGGTTAAAATTCCAGCAATTCGGTCGCGTGTCGTCTGTGGCTTTTCGGACACAATAGAGAGACGTTCGCCTACAAGAGCGTTGAGCAGCGTAGATTTGCCGGCATTCGGTTTCCCTAGAATCGCCACAAAACCTGACTTAAAGCCCGGTGGTGACACAGCCGCTAATTGGTCCTGCATGATGGCTTTTTCGGTTTCGCGGTCGTTCATGTCTGGCGTTACTCACTTAATACGCTTCCAGATGTCTGAGGCTTATCCTCGTTAATTGATAACGAAAGTGTGGTCTGTGCTTCGGAAGTTTTACTGCTTATTAAGCCAAAATTTTCGCTCACCATATTCGCAGCCAGCGTACCTTCCGCATCCACCGTCATTGTGTCAGGCATAGCCTCGCTGGATGAATTGACGGTATCCGATGGGGCAAGGGGCGTGAGCTTTTGTTGTTCGCTCGCGGATTTCGCGCCTAAAGTGTCAGCCGATGGTCCTGGCTGTGTGGTAGGGTCGGGTGTAATCTCCGGCAGCGAGCAAGACTCTCCCCCTTGTATTGGTGAGGTAGTTTCCGAGTAAGACGACAGCGGTGCGGATGTTTCGCGAGGCAACACCATGGTTTGAGAGGATGTTAGGGGCGTTTCAATGCTTTCCGCCAGAGCCAAAGAAGGGGCGTGTTCTGTTTCCGTGGTTTGGTTTTCGCCTGCTAACAACTTTTCTGACTCTGAAATTTCTTCAGCGCCCTGCGCCCAAGATTGGAGAAGTGGTTGAGACAGGGCGTAGATAACAGTGCGGCCGCGCCGGTAAACCTCTGCACCTAATTTAGAGAACTTGTCCTCAATGAGCAGGGGATAGCGCTCACGCTCAACATCGCCCACGACCACATAAGAAAATTTCCCTTTTAAGAGAGCTTTTGCCGTTTCGCTCAGTGACCTGCTAGTATAAATAAGTTCAGCGGCCTTAAGGCGTTCATCACGCTCGATTTCAAAATCGGGCCCACGCCAGCCCCACTCGTGATAAAGCCAACCCCCCAGTGATTGTCGTCCTGTGTTCGTGGAAATTCGTCCAGCGTATTCGTATTGTTTCCCCGGCGCTTCGACAATACGCGTTTCCGGGGGCGTAAAAGCACGAATCCATAAAATAGCCGCATAGTCGTCCGGTTGAATAAATCCAAGATACCGCATCCCATCGAGTGCTTTTGCTGGGTCTTTCGGTCGCGGATAGTGTTTCGACATCCCAATGCGCTGCAATGTCCCGGCAATGGGATAGATTGCACCCAAAGTGCAAATCAGTACCAAAAGCATTCTTACCCGGCGACGTCCTTGGGGGTTGTTAACGTAGCGGCACAGGCGTGACCCAGCCATTACCGAAGCTATCACGGCAATAGGCCAAAGACCATAATAGATTTTGAAAACAGTATTGATTCTTTCAATCGCTCCAGTAAAAATATCATCAAAATAATATAATTCTGAAAAACCAGCAAGCCCTGCAAAAAGGCCAAGCATCGTGAGCAGGAACCTAATGCCTGAAGCGAGATCGCAGCTGAAGAGGACGTAGCTAAGGTACACCAATGCTGTTGCGCACCCTCCAGCGACTACGCCGCATCCGCTCACGATGACTAATGTAAAAACGGCCGCTCCGGCAACCAGCCAGCCGTGCAATTTCTCGCGCGATAGGCTTTCCCCCACCACTCCAAAGCCGGTATGAGCATAAATGCGCCGTATTAACACGCCAGTAGTGACGAGGGGTAACATGAGCAGAAGAAACCAGTGTGCCGCGAATTCGAGAGGCGCGCTAGATAACTCAACTGGAAGGCGGAGCAGGCGCGCGTTTGGCGGGGAAAACTCTACCCAATAGGGACGAAAGAGAACTGTTATTCCAACGATGGCCACGATCGCGGTTAGGAGAATGCTCTCAGCTAGGACAGCGCATGACAACATGAACAGGGGCCACCCCTTGAGTGAACGCTGTGTCCAGCCGCTTTGGCGGCAGACTGCAGCTGACCAAAACACTCCCACAACGTAGGCAGCGAACGTAACAACGTCCCAGCTATTTGCTGCATACAAGGCACCGAAGATTAGGCCCAGGAGCAAGAGTTCATCAAGGTTCTGCCATTCGTAGCGCAGAAGCGAGCCAGCATGCCGCACGCTTCGCCAAACCTGTAAGCCTAGCAGCAGGCCGAGAAGAAAAACAACCAGCGATGACACATGAGCATGGAGGTCGCCTAAAATAAAACTGAAGGCTGGGAATTCATTAATTGTGTTTTCAATTGCTCTCGAGCTTCTCCAGAAATCGTAGGCCATGTACCAGCGTGCGGGCGCAACCTCACCATCGAGCACTTCGCGCAACACGCCTAAAATCTGAAGTCCACCGTCAATATTCGAACTGAGTCCGATGAAGAACGCGCTGAAAAGCCCCCAACGCAACTTCGCCGTCAGATTATAACCAAGTGAGAAGGCTAACAGCAAAGTGTATGCAAAAATGGAAGCGAGCCCCAAATTGAAGGCTATTTCAGAACCAATGCTGCAAAATCTGGCCACAGTGGCCCACAGAAAGTGGCCAAAGTAGTAGTAATTTAGCGTGAATCCGCTAACCCACGCATCGTGCGGAGGAAATACCGGCGAACTTAGGAGACTATTGAGGACGGCAAAATCGGTAAACTTCTCGGCTGCAAAGTCAGAAATCTCGTACGTGATCTGGGGAACTTGAGCCCGAAACAATACCATGGCAATGAAGGCCGCGAGGAAGACAAGTTCATAGGTCAGACACACCTGCCATCGCAACCGAACGAACTCAGCAAGGTACTCGTACGTCCGCAGCAAACGAATGAGCGAAATAAATGCCAGAAATCCTGACGCAATGGCTACTGTCGTCCACTGGAATCCTTGGCCGGCTCCGTGAGAAAGGAGATATGTTGCATACGCCACGATCAGCAAACCGACGGCTTTGGAAGCAGCATATCCTCGGTCCGGCAGGCGATTAAACACCCCAAAAAAGAAAGGCCATGCCACAATGCCCCACAGCTGCAAGGCACCGTACCACGGTAAAGTTTCCAGGACTGCCTTGAGGTACCACCACATCGTTTCCATCGAGTTCATTGCCTTTCAGCAAGCGAAGCGTGATACATGATTGCAAAGAAGAAAGAACCGCGCGTGCGTTCCTCAAGAGCTGAGGGCGCGGCACTTTTGCGCTTGCCAGCCGTTGAAGATTAGCCACACCGCCAGCAGGCAAATTATGGGCATTACTGGGAGCCGGAAACGTGGTGTGAAAACATAAAACACAACGTGAAAGAGCTGAAAATAGAGGAGCACAAAGACGGCGTTGAAAATAAGTGTATCCTCCGCTTTTGGGAAAGGGATGATACGTAAGGAGCGCAAATGCCTGGCCACCTGACCCAATCCCACGGCTGATGCAATCAGCCCGAGTGGCATGAGCAGCCATTCCTGCCACAGTAGCCAGCTTGGGCCGAAGAGCTTTGCTTCAGATATTTCCCAGAACCTAACAAGCTTCCAGGCTATAAGTTCTACGGCTCGCGCCGGATGACTTCGGATGAAATCCCAAGCCATGCTTGCAGCTTTATCGAGCGGCGGATAGGGGGGCTGGGGCATAAATGAGCCAGTGGCAACAGGATTGAACCCCACGTAAAAATTATAACCAAACGATGTTGAACTGAATACCCACTTGCCCCAGAGAATGCGGTTGCGCAACGCCCACAACAAAGATGGCATCACTGCCGGAATCCAGAATGCAGCCTGGTGACGCCACAGCCACTGCTTTTGCTGAAGGCACAACCCGAAAAGAATGATGACCGATAGCAGTAAGACTCCTGCCACACGCGAATGGGCAAACAGTGACAAAC
>JANZZJ010000189.1 GCA_026419455.1 Candidatus Sumerlaeaceae bacterium
CCCTCGGAACGCACACTGTATGAACCCCTCGATGAGATTTTCGCCGCTGCTCCCCGAACCATTTTTTTCTCGTGCTTTGCAAGTGCTCTCCACCGCATGCAAATCGTTCTCGAGCTGGCCGAGCGGCACCGCCGTAAGGTATTCGTCTCTGGTCTTAACATGAGTCGCAATCTCAGTGTTGGACGGGAACTCGGAATCGTTGACCGCTGCACCGACGTTCTGCTGGACCTCGGCCACTTGAAAAAAGTCTCTCCCGACCGACGGATCATCCTCACTACAGGGAGCCAAGGCGAGCCGCTGAGCGCCCTAAGCCGCATCGCCGTCGGGCAGCACCGCGAGGTGAAAATACATGAAAAGGACGTCGTCATCCTCTCCTCACGTATCATTCCGGGAAACGAGCGTGCCATCTATCATGTTATCAATCAGCTCTATCGCCGGGGGGCCGATGTCTATTACGAGGGCATAGCCAATGTGCACGTGTCTGGCCATGCTTATCGCGACGATATGGCCACACTCATTGCCCTGTGCAAACCGCGCTACGTTATCCCGATTCACGGTGAACTCCGTCACCTGGTGCAGCACAAGCGCTTGGCAATGGAAATGGGCTACCGGGATGAAGATGTGATTATCCTTCAGAATGGCGACGTGTTGGAAATTGATAGCGCCCAGGCGGTTCGAAAAGAGCGCGTGGAGGTTAGCCGCGTTCTCGTGGATGGTTACGACGTGTCCAGTTTCGACGAAGTTGTCCTGCGCGACCGCCGCAGGCTAAGTGAGGATGGAATGGTCCTCGCGGTCCTGGCAGTGGAACAAAGTACGGGACAGCTCGTTGCGGGGCCCGACATTGTTTCGCGCGGATTCTTGCGGGAAGAGGAAAGCGCCGAATTCTTCCAACGGTGTGTTGAGGTCGTTCGACGCGCTTTTGAAGAATGCGCCAAAGACGAAAAGCAGGAGTGGGCCATCGTTCAGGATAAAGTTCGTAGTAAATTAAAGAAGTTTATCAAAAATGAAACAGGACGTTTTCCTTATATTTTGCCCGTTGTTTTGGAAATTTAGAGCACAAAAGCGCTAGCACAGAAGTTGTTAACGATCGGGGGGTTACCTCCTAAGAGCGGTAAATCGTTGCAAGAACACCTCGCGCTCGCTTAAACGCGTTTTACGAGGAGCACGGACAAGTGGAAATAGCCGATCTTTTACGCATGACAGTAGATTTGGATGCTTCTGATTTGCATTTGGCGGTGGGGCGCCCGCCCGTGGTGCGCGTCCACGGCAAGCTTCGTAATCTAGAAGGACCTCCGCTGACCGCTGCCGATACCAGGCGCCTTGTTTATGGCATTCTCACTGATGCCCAAAAATTGCGTTTTGAAGAAAACCGGGAACTCGACTTTTCGCTGAGTATCTCAAACATCAGCCGGTTTCGTGTTAACGTTCATTTCCAGCGGGGAAGTGTGGCTGCAGCATTCCGCGTCATTTCGGCCGCCATCAGGTCTTTCGAGGAATTGCACTTGCCCACGAAAGTGTGTGAACGCTTCGCGCGCCGACCCGCGGGACTGGTACTCATCACGGGTCCCACAGGATCGGGCAAATCCACCACACTCGCGGCTCTCATCGATCTTATCAACTCGGAGCGCGAATGCCACATCATCACAATTGAGGATCCCATTGAGTACCTTCACCAACATAAGAAAGCACTTGTGGAACAGCGCGAAGTGGGCGAGGACACTCTATCTTTTGCCAATGCTCTTAAGTATGTGCTCCGCCAAGATCCCGACGTAATCATGGTGGGGGAAATGCGCGATCTTGAGACCATTGGCGCTGCCCTGACGGCAGCTGAAACAGGGCACTTGGTCTTCTCGACACTGCACACGGTAGATGTTCCTCAGACGATCGACCGCATCATTGACGTCTTCCCACCGCACCAGCAGGAACAAGTGCGGATCCAGTTGGCTGGCGTGCTCGAGGGGGTCATTTGCCAATGTCTTCTGCCTTCCGCTTCGGGGCGCGGCCGCGAGCTTGCCTGTGAAGTGATGGTCTGCACCGATGGCATTCGCAACCTAATCCGCGAAGCGAAAACGCACCAAATCTATACACAAATTGAAGCGGGTGGCGCGTTGGGGATGCAAACCATGGATCGTGCCATTGCCGACCTTTTCAAGCGGGGTAAGATTACCCGAGAAACGGCCTTCCTCCATGCGCGGAAAGTGGACGAGTTCAAGCGCCATGTCGCGATGCTTTAGGCAGTTCAACGTTACTTTTGAGGGATGGGTGGACGAGCATGAGTGAGCATTATATCGAAGTTGAGCTTCGCGAGATTCACCTTGCGGAGGATCCCCTGCGCGCGCAGATCATCGTCCTTGCCGAAAAAGAAGGTGAAAGAAGTTTTCCTATCTACATTGGGATGCACGAGGCCTTAGCTTTGGAAATGGCCGCTCGGCGCGAACGGGCCCCGCGCCCGTTGACGCACGATCTCATCCTCAACGTTTTGGAGGGACTAGGTGCACAGCTGGTGCGTGTGCTTGTTGTAAAGCTGGAACGCGACACTTATTACGGTGCACTGGAGCTGCAAACAGCCCAAGGCGAAATCGTCAGGATTGATGCACGCCCCAGCGACTCCATTGTATTGGCCACCAAATGTCAGGTGCCCATATTCGTGGAAGAAAAAGTGCTTAACGAAGTCGGTGTTGTAGAAAATAGCGATATGGAAGACTCCGAATACGGGGAAGACGATGATTCCGATCTAGGGTACAATGAGGACGAGGGGCCGGAGGATCCTGATTTTCCCGATGAGGAGCGCTAGACCCCCAGTCAGGCTGTGTTGTCTTCTAATCTTATTTTCTTGTCTCTTTGTTTACTCTTCGCGCGACAACTACGCCGTGGCTCAGCGGTGTGCCGTTGCTTCGGTCGCTACGCCCCAGCCCCAGGCACGCTCTATTCCCTTTCAATTCCGCCTTTTTGGCGAAAGCCATGTCTTTACGCGTCGCGTGCCCGTTGTAGGCGCGCCGCTTGAGTCCCTAGGACTCTTCCAGAGTGTGCGGTATGGCCCCGATTTCACCTACGTTCTGGAAAATTTGCCCTCTAACAGAAACTTACATCTGGAGTTAGGTTTTGCGGAACTTCTCGCTCATCAACCCGGTGAGCGAGCCTTTCTGGTTCAGGCCAATGGCCGTGTGCTTTATGACAATCTTGACGTTGTGGCGGCGGCAGGAGGACCTCAGCGTGCCCTTGTTTTACGCACAGAGTTAGAGCCGACTGCCAGGCTTGAATTGCGCTTCATTGGCAAGCGCGGTGTGGCTATCGTAAATTATGTTCGTGTGCTCGGCTTAGGGCAGGAGATAATCCTTGGGCCTGCAGCCGGACGTTTGCTTTCACCTCCCGCGACAGCAACTTACGACTTGGACAGAGCACAAGTAGCGATGACTGGAGATTCTGTTACGCCTGCGCATGGAATGCCAATTGGCGGAATTGGAACAGGGTCTTTTGAGCTGCTGCCCGACGGTGGTTTTTCAAATTTCACGATTGGCAATTCGTGGGAAAATCCCGTCACTGGGCTGCAAGGAACATTTATTGTTGTCCGGGCCAAGCATCGCTCGTTTTCCGGCGATGCACGAATGCTTCGCGTGGGAAAGCAGGCTTCGCCCTACGGAAACCTCAAAGCTATGGAATCGAGTTACTATTCGGCCCGGTTTCCGTGTGCAGAATTGGAGCTCTTCGACGGCAGTTTCCCTCTCGAGGTTAGAGTGCAAGCGGTGGCGCCTGTCGTGCCCTACGACTTAACTCTCTCCTCGGTTCCCGCGGCACTTCTGTTTGTCGAGGTGTCGAATCCCAACACCTATCCCGTGGCGTCAGGGGTAGCCCTATCGTGGGAAGATTTTATTGGGCGAGGAGGCAGTGGCGAGCCGGGCGATGTCTTCGGTCAGGCGTCGTTACTCGTGCACAACGATGCTGGATCGGCCGAGCTTATGGGTGTTCATTTGAGCAGCCTTGAGCCGCAGCTGGGCCGTCGAGGCAGCTTCTTGGGCGACCAATTTGTGGGTACGGTCACCACGGGAGTTGTCGTAACGCGTCTCCTGCACTGGGACCCCTCGACACCTACCGTCCCTTGGTTGAAAGACTTTATCCGCTCGGGACGTCTGACTTCGCGCCGAGAACACCCGGAGTACTGGAGTACCTCGCAGGGACGCAGTGGCAGCTCTGCAGCGGTCGTGGCCGTCGCTTTCAACCTTGCCCCTAAGGAAAGCCGCCGTATTCCGTTCGTCGTAGCCTGGTACTATCCTCACTTCCTCGAGCGAGGAGCGACTCAATCGCACACCCCCTCCTACGTGGGCAGATTTGCCTCCAGTGTAGGTGCTGCATTTTACTTAACTAGCAAACTTGACGAATTATTAATAAAAATAAACTCTTGGCATTCGGAACTAGCTGATTGCGACTTGCCTTCGTGGTTACGCAATTCCCTACTTAACAGCGCAGCGCGCTGCGTGGCGAATTCTGTGTGGTGGCGCGGCGAGTCGGTGCGCTGGTGGCGCTCGACGAATTTCGGGAAAGGAGTCTGGGCCGACGATCTTAACACTCTCGCTCCTGAAGCGTGGTTCCATCGCTTCTTCGGAGAGCTTGCAGCTGCAAACCCGTGTTGTGATCAAAACGGTGAATCAGTGCAGGGTATAGGATCAACGAGTGAGACGACTCGGGCTTTGTGCGGCAATGCGGCAAGTTTGATTGACGTTCTGGGGGCAAGAGCCTTGCGCTTACTCAAGCGGCTCGATGAGGCCACCACCGAGCCTGGGAAAGTTTCTTTATCCCTCAATGCTTCAGGCGAATCATTGCGCGCACTGGCGAACGCAGTAGTGTCCCGCAGCGACACATTTGGAACCGTCTTCGCTGACTTGCCCACAACGATCACTGGCGATCTGCGGGCTTACAAATTACTATGGGCAGTTGCCACAGCCCAAGCGCTCGCTGCTTTGGAGGGATCGGACCCGGCAGCTGATAGCGCACCGTATTCCGATATAGCTCAGCAACTGAAGGATCAAGCTCTTCGTCAGTTGAATTACCTGGAGACGAGTTGGAACAGTGGAGAAACAACGGGGCCTTCCTCATTTGCGCCGCTTTTTGCGGCTGATTACGCCTATCGTGAGGCTTGTGGTAAAGGTATATTGGACGACGGGTTTCGCGATCTCGTCCGCAGTCTCGTCGTTAGGCACTTGCCTGCTGACAATGTCGTGCCCCTTGAGTATCCCCCGGCGCAGGGGGCGATCAGCTGCCCCTTGCTACTAAATCCGTGGTTGGCCGCCGAGGCGATTGAACTCGGCTATGCTAATGCGGGCTTTGAAATAGCTGCACGCCAAGCGCGTTTAGCCGCGCATCCGCAGAACAATCCCTGGGGACCTGCTTACTATGTGGACGTTGGGAGCGGGCTTCCCGTCGGTGGGTTCAACGATGTGGCAGCCGTAGGCATGTGGGCTATCCTGGACGCTGTTGTAGGAGTTCGTTATGATCCATCGCGTGAAACACTGCGCGTAGTTCCCCGATTGCCGTTCGAATTGGGCGACCACGTCTTTCTCCCTGTCTTCACACCACATTTTCATGGACTTCTTGAGTTCGATTCCCGGGAAGGCGAGTGGAAGCTCAGCATTTATCGTTTTAGGTCAGAAAGGGATGGCAAAGCGCTCTATTTCCGGCATCTAATTACCGCCGATCCGGATTACCCCGACAGATTTCGCGAACTCCTTCTCCCCGACCCCATAAGGATGGAAGCGGGGCAGCAGCTCATCTATCGGGCTGGGCATTGTTATCTCGAGCAATAGTGAACAATTGCGCGCCCAGATTTATTGCACAACTGTTGCGTCGCCCACGCGGGCTTCCCGTTCTTCCATGGAACGAATGACGAGCGTAAACCTTGCTCCGCCTTCTGGCAAATTCTCGGCATTCACGACTCCTCCATGGAAGCTTTCCACTATTGTGCGGACCCAATATAGCCCAAAGCCCTCGGATGAGTCCGCCTTTGTGGAGTATCCGTGGTGAAAGATCTGCTCGATCTCGCCGCGAGCCAACAGACGACCGCTTGCATCGCGTATGCCGGGACCGTTGTCCTCTACTTCGATTCGATAGCAGTGTTGCGTGGCATCGTACCGCACGCGGACCACGATGCGAGGCGAGGCGGAAAGATGTGCTCTCATACTGCGGAACGCATCCAACGCATTTGTAAGAACGTTAAACAGCGCCAACATAAGAAGGCGCCGCTCCACAACCGGCATGGGCAAATTGGGATCTATTTCTTTCTGAAAAACGACACGCAGGGAAGTCGTCCGCTCAAATTTCGAAATTAGGTCGGAAACGAGAGCATCCAGAGACCAGCGTTTGTACACGGGGCGGCGAATAGAGCCGAAGGAGCTATAGAGATCCACGATATCTTGCATTAGGCGCATTGTATCGGCAATGGCCTCGATCACCTCGCGCAGGATCTCCCATTCCTGGTCCGTAATGTCTTGGGGGTGGCGCTGCAGCAGATCACGTGCCGTGGATGTGTTCAGGCGCACCGAAGCTAGGACGTTGGTAAGATCGTGTCCGATGCACCGAGCGAGAGAGATGTTTGCCTGTTGGCGTTGTTCCGAGATGGAGCTTTCTAGTGCTGAGAATGCAAGCAAACCCCTGGTGATAGAATCGCAAGCTAACCGGAGTCCCTCCAGGCGCAGGGGCATGTCACGGCTCGGGTCAGCGAGGCGTGCCGTCATAACGACAATACTGTTGCCAAGATTCGCAGCAAAGTCCAAAGTGCCATTTGGATGCGTCCTATGAAGAGTGACGCTAGGAGAACGGGAAATGACCTCCTGGGCTAGTTCTCGCGCCTGTGTATAGCCCGTCTCGTTTTCAGTGGCGCTTTCTTTGGCCGGAACGCTGTAAGTTCGAAAGAGGATAATCTCCTCGTTTTGGCGATAGAACTCGGTCATGTGCAGCTCACTGGTGTCAAACGCGGACGCCACTAGTTCCAGGGCACCTTGAATGACCTGACCATCCGCAGTGGGGCGATCGGTTTTCTTGAGCAACTCACTCATCTTTTCATCGAGTTCCTGAATGAGGGCACGACGAGCCATTTCATTGTACGCCGCTTCAAGGCCTGCCGCAGGGCGGGCAATTAGGCGTGGTCGAGCCTGCTGGGCGCCCTGCAAATGGATTGTTACGTTGTGCATGGGGCGAAGGATATAGCGATATAGGAAATAGTAACCTGCGGCCCAGACAAGCACTAGGGCTCCGCAGATCATCCAGTAGCGGCGTGTGAGCTCCTCGATCGGTGGATAGTTGGCTGGCGTTGTGTATCGGGCTACAAGTCTGCCCGCGCCTGGAGCACCGCGTTCGCGTCTCACCCCGAGGTCCGTAATCCTTTCAAAGTTTCGCAGAAAAAGGCAGTTTCGCCAGTTCTGTAGACGCTTGGGCTTTTCTGGATCGACGACGCGCAGCCCGTCCACTACCTGTCGGCTAGCGTCCTGGAGTTCAAAAGAGAAGATGCTAGTGGGGCCTTCCACTATGCGCTGCATCTCCTCGCGCAACCGATCAGCTGCAGCCTTACGCATTGCCGGAGTCGGTGCAAAAAGCACATCGCCAGCATACTCTGCGAGGCTGTCGGGCAAATGAAATATTTCGCGAAAGTGTTCCCGAATAAGATTTTCTTTTTCTCCCGTGTAATGTTGGCGGTCGAGTTCATAGAGCACGAGAGCCAGTATAAGGAAATAAAGGGTAGTCACCACCGCATTAAGGATGCGGGTTCGGCGGCTATAATCGAATTTGGCCGTTGAGTGCATGCTGACGATTGCGCTACTTGTTTTCGTAGCTTGTGGCGCCGATTTATTCCTTTTAGTTTGTCATGGTCGAGTGAGAAGTTTCGTTGTGCAAGGTAAGAAACGATGGAAGACAGTTTCTTTGAATATCTCGAACGCACTAAGGCGGTGGACTATACACTTGCACTGCTAGCGGTTGTGGGACCGTTAATGGTTGCCGCCATGGTTCGGTGGGGACGGCGGTGGCGTTTCGTCGAGCGAGTCGGGCCAGATTGGTGGCTGCTTCTATTTGCTGGGCCTCTCGCGTACTTGCTCTGGCGGGTTTACAACGCCATCATGGACGCGTACGGCTTAGATAGCGTTGACGCTCTGTTGCTCAATGCGGCTATATTCGTTTGCGTGGGGCTTGCCTTGGCCTTGGCCCGAATCTGGCTCTGGCGCAACTATGCTACCGCGCAACATCGAGTGGCTCCTGTGGATTCCAAGGGGCATCTCGAAGGCGCGACTCAAGAAGCACAACCGACACAAGGTGAACAAGCACAATGAAAACGGTAGTTTCCAAAATAGGGGCACTTCTCCTCTCCATTATGGCTTTCGGCACTGCGGTTGAAGCACGTCAGGGATCTTCATTGATCAACGGAGTAGAAGTGGTCGCTGAGCTAGATAAGACGGAACTGCTCGTGGGAGAGCCACTTTTCCTAAAGATTCGTGTGACCAATCGTAATGCTCCCCTCGTGATTGGCAATTTCATTGCCTCGCTCCACTTCCCTGAAGGAGGAGATATTGAGATGCAGGTGCAGCCGCCCAATGAGCTGGCGTACCGCTATCAGGCGCACGAGGACCCGGCAGTTTTCGCAACCGTTGAAATAGGAAACAAAAAGGATGCTTCCACACATTTCGAGCTCCCAATAATCTATGAGCGCAAGTCGGCGACGGGATACCTCTTTGACAAGGCGGGGGAATACGTGGTCTCTGTGAAAATCTGGCACAGTATTATGCGCGATCAAACGCGCACATTCACCGAAATTCCCCCCACAAAGATTACTGTGCGCACACCCGAGGGACAAAACCTTGAAGCCTTCCGCCTCATTGATGGGAAGAAGTTTGCTTTGGCCCTTCAGCAACAGGCGACCGACGACGCCGATGTATTGGAGAAATTTCAAACTTTGGCCAAAAAGTTCCCCGAGTCGGTATACGCGCCCATGTGCGCCTATGTTGCTGGCAGTTCCCTGACGTTGGATTCCAAACGGCTTGAGGACGGTGTCGCGTTGCTCCGGCAGTTTGCCAAGCGCTATCCCAACCATCCGATGGTAGGAAATGGTGTTTACTCAATCTTTTTTGGGTACCACATGGCAGGGAACCACGATCGTGCTCGCGAATGGTTCTATTATCTCATGGATCTTGATCCCGGCCACCGACTTCTGCGGGAAGAAAACAAGTTAGCAGCTTATTATTATTTTGGCCGATTGGAAGAAGTGCAAAACCGCCGATGGTGGATGTACGATAAGCCATGGGCGTTGCCACGTGAAATGCCCACAGGCGCGCAAGTTCAGCAGATCGGAGCAGAAAAATGACTGCATGGTCGTGGGTGGTTCGTGGCCGACAAATTCTGCCGGCCACTCGCACGCTCATTATGGGCATACTTAATGTCACCCCCGACAGTTTCTCCAATGGCGGGCTTTACCGAAGCGTAGACGATGCTGTGGGGGCAGGTCTCCAAATGCTCGACGAGGGGGCAGACATCGTTGATATTGGCGGGGAAAGCTCCCGTCCGGATCGCTCCGGACCCGTGAGTGTGGATGTTGAGCTGAGCCGCATCATGCCTGTTCTGGAGGCTTTGCGGAGTAAAGCCCCTCAGGCTCTTATTTCCGTGGACACATACAAAGCCGAAGTCGCCGAAAAAGCGTTGCAGGCCGGCGCTGATATTATCAACGACATCTATGCTCTTCGGTTCGCTCCGTCTATTGCCAATCTTGTGGCACGTGAGGGGGGCGGTCTCATCCTCATGCACATGCAAGGCACCCCCGAAACGATGCAGGAAAATCCCCGTTATGAAAATCTTGTGGTGGATATAAAAAACGAGCTGCGGCAGGCAATCGAGCAAGCCTTGGCGCGAGGGGTGCCAGAGGATGCTATTGTCGTGGATCCCGGTTTTGGATTTGGGAAAACCGTCGAACACAACGTCGAGCTATTGGCAAATCTCGAGTATTTCCGGCTGCTCCAAAGGCCCATCTGCATCGGCGTGTCGCGCAAGAGATTTCTCGGAGCACTCACTGGGGGCTTGGGGGTGCAGGAACGCGAAGAGGCCACGATTGCCGCTCAAACCATCGCTGTGCTTCACGGAGCTTCCATCGTTCGCACACATAACGTCCGAGCTGCCCGTCGTGCTCTTGCCGTAGCCGATGCCGTTGTGAAAAGACTTTAGTTTGCCCTTCAGTGGCTCTGCTAGTTTTGTCAGCTTGCCGTGAGAGGGAGCCTCCGGTCAGCTTCTTTTCCATGGGGATAGCAAGGTCTTCTGAACCTGTTTTTAGTTGAACCTGTGCACACGTTTCTTATCTTCATAGGCAGGGCACAAAGAATCTTTGCAAAAGTCGATCTTGCTTGCAAGGAGGGTGTGTTTATGAAACGGACAATGGGAGTTGGGCTGCTATGGGCGATCGCTGTCACGGCGCTGATGGGTGCAAAAACCTACACGGTTCCCTTTACCTCGGGACCTGTAACGGTGGACGGCAATGCCACGGAAGCAGCATGGGCTGCTGCAACCGCGGGGGGCGGCGATTTCGTCGGTCATGATACGGGAATCCCCGGAACGTTATCCGGCCAACAAACCACTTTTAAGGCATTGTGGGACGATAACAACCTGTATATTTATCTCCAAACACAAGATACGTCGCCCGTCTTTGATGCGAATCTCACCACGGATAATCAGACGTTGAGCTTTAGCAAGGACGATTTCGAGCTCTTCCTCGACCCAATCTCATCGCGCAACAATGAGGCCAATCCGACTCACAAATATCAGCTCGTTATTTATCCGCAAACGAACGCGTCTGGTCAGTTTGCCAATCCGCCCGTTGCATTCAAATGGGTGGCCGCCGGCGACACCGACTTCCCATTCCCGCCCACTAGCTGGGTGTCTGGTCTGGGCATCACCGTAAAGATGGTGCCCATCTCTTCGCCGGCCGGCTATGCAGCTGAACTGGCGATTCCGTGGAGCGTTTTCGACGTTGCTCTCGTCAACACACAACCTTTTAACCTTCCGCCAGCCAACAATGATGTCTGGTCGGTACAAGTGTGTCGTGTGCACGATGCGGGCAACAATACCGCGGCAAGCAAATGGAATCCGACCGCGACTGCTGGCTTCCGGACTAAGCCGTGGGGGCTTTGGACGTTTACCGGACGCCCCGTACCAACCGCGGCGCAGGACTGGGCCCTCTTTGAGTGAAGGTGCGTACCATGGCAGCCTCGGTATGACGAGCCTTTTTCGGGCTGGACCACATCCGCTAAGGCAATAGTTCTAGGTCCCAGAAAGAGGTGGCTGGCGGCATTTTTTCCAGGGGGTATCGAGGTTGGGTTTCAAAGTGTCCTTCATCGCTTAAAAGTGTGGCCATTTGCGGAGTGCGAAGTAGATTGGGCAGACGAGCCGCCCTACCGTTGACCAGCATGTTGTTGGCCACCAGGCGGATGCCGTGACTGTAGTCCGCATAGTACGCCTTGTGAACCAGCGAGACAGGCTGGATGGGGGTGCCGTTGGGATAGTGCCAACCGTAAATTGCAACGCGTGGCGGTGGGGGGCGTCGCGCCAGTTGTGGGGTCAGCACTACATCCTTCTTTATTCCCGCCATGAGAAGGCCAACTGCGAATCCCTTCGCCACGCGTTGCGTTTCAACCATCAGGTGGTGTTGGTAAAATACCTCAACGTTTGCCATTTCAGGAGAAGGTGGAATGGGCTGGGGCATAAGCTGCGCCGCAGCATTGGTCCAAATTTCATTCACGAGCTTTGGCGTGGGTAGTGAGCAGTCCAGGTAATCGCAAATCCACTGCGCCAATTGCGGCGTCATTGGCAGACGGAAAAAATCGGAGTCTGACCCCAGTGCGAAGTAATCGGGTGTAACCACAACGACTGCCGAAGAGACTTTATCACCCACGTTCGCCTCGATTTCTACTGGCACAAGGGCTCGCAAAAAACTTGGGACATTGCCACGAACGACTTCCGACCATATTCTCTCTTCGCGCTCCTCAAGAGATAAGGGAGCCAGCAAAGAACTGAGCTGACTTCCAGTCGGCGCGTCGGCTGGACGTGGGGGCAGATTGAGCTGCGATGGCAATCCCCCCCCTGGAGAGGCCAGTGTTGCGGTCACGAGACCAAAGGCCAAGGCACTGAGAAAATGGATTAGCCAGCATCTCATGAGATTTCATGCCAGCTCACGCTTCGTAAGAAAAGTCAACACGACACGTTGGTAGGGCAAATTTCCTCAAGCCATCTTTTTGCAACCGACTCATCGCCGACATGCTTCGCTGTCACACCCCCACATCGGGTGTTGGTTTGTGGCTGGTGGAGCGCATGATTAGCTTATGAACGTACACATAGACGGCAAAAAAGGCTGTACACCCCAAAAGGATCCAGTGGAGATTCTGGTGAATAAGTTCTTTGCCGTGCTCAACCAGCTCCAGGTAGGTCATGTGGGCGGTTTTTATCCCGAAGTAGTATCCAATTCCTGTCAGTATAGCTACCCATAATCCGGCGCCGAGTGCTGTGCAAATGGTGAAGGTGCGGATTTTCATGCCAGCGATACCCGCAGGAATCGAGATGAGCTGACGAATCTCTGGCAACATGCGGCACACAAAAGTGATCCCAGCTCCATATTCTCTGAACAGCTCTTCCGCACGCATGAGACTCTGCGGCTTTAGGAAAAAATACTTTCCATATTTGTAGAGGAAGGGCCTACCGAGCCAACGGGCAAGGTAGTAGTTGACGAAGGCTCCAGCCAGCGACCCTGCCACACCTACTGCCACGGATAACGTTGCATCCACAGCCGGATTGTGGAATGTCAGGGCACCACGTGCCGCCAGGAACCCCGCTGGAATCATGACCACTTCGCTGGGAAAAGGGATGAAAGAACTCTCGATCGTCATGAGCACAAAAATGAGGATGTAACCCCAGGCTGGGGCATGCGCAGCAGCAATTTCAATATACTTGGCGAATAGTTCGGTCACCGCTGTTCTCCAGGATCTGTGGCATCGTCAGTGGCGCACTACAACGGCGCATGGCGCCTTCGTCAACGAAATCCGTCGCTTTGGTCACCCTTTTGCATGCTGCCGCGAAAGTTGCTGTTGGGGAAAATGCGTACCACTTGGTTCGCAAGTGAACCTTTTGGTGCACATTTCGCCGCTGCCGAAACGCATTTCCGATGAACAATGGTTGATATGTCATGTTTTATCAATATTCTAAACGCCACACCGTCTTTCAGGCACACTCCATGCCCAGTAGAATCCCCGAACAACAAAGTACCACAAAGAGGTGAACTTTCATGAAACGTGCAGCGGCAGTAACGCTCTCGCTAATTCTATTGGTGAGCTCTTTAGCCTGGGCTGGTCCCGGCGGAAAACACGCTGGCGGAGAAGGCAGAAAGTGTCGCGGTGAAGCTGCTTGGAAGCAGGGCAGGGCAGGAGACACCGACACCACGTGCCCGGCTGGTGGCGAACGCAAACACAAACGCGACCGTCAGCGAGCGTACCAGCAAACCCAATCGCAGGAACAGTCCCAGTCTTCGTTGAATCAATGATATGCCGATGAGATCAAGGAGGCGGTCACCATGAAACGCTTTATCCTCACAGTCGTCTGTCTGGGCGCAGCCGGTTCTCTGCTAGCTCAGCCACCCATGGGGCCTGAGAGGCGCCGTGGCGAGTTTGGACAAGCCCGATGGGCGCGACGGCCGGGAGTTGCAGACGTGCGTACGAGTGGCCCTCTGGCGTCGCAAGCTGGTCCCCGGGGCGGATGGGGAGCGCGGCGTGGCGATGTTCCCACGACCCGCATCCTCCAGCGCATGACGGAGTTCCTTCAGCTAACTCCCGATCAGCAATCAAAAGTGAAAGACATCCTCGACAAGGCTAAGGCAGAACTCGGTGAAAGTGTCGGATCTCTGCGGGAGCTGGGCGAGAAAACACGCGAGCGGCTGCGCGAAGTCCTTACGGAAGAGCAGCGGGCTAAACTTGACAAGTTGCGTTCAGACGCCCGCGACACCGCAGGCCGGATGGCGCAAGACTATGCACCACAAATTCGCGAAGGGGTCGAACGTTTCGGCCAAGAAGCACGGCTGCGCATGGCACTGCGTTCTTTGAGCCTGACGGAAGAACAGCGTAAACAGATTGATGAGATCGAAAAGCAGACTCGCGAGAAAATAAAAGCCATCCAAGATGAAGTGCGTCCAAAGATCGAAGCCGCCCGCGAGGAAGCGAAGAAGAAGATAGATGATGTGCTAACTCCTGAGCAGCGCGAGCAACTGCGCGAGCAGTTGCAAAAAATTCCCGCGACTGCGCCACAGGGAGGGAACGACCCTGCAGCAGGGCCCGGTGGGCAGCGACCGCGCCTGCCCAAAGGGCGCCCCGTGATGGGGCCACCTCAATCACTTCTTGCCCCCCTTCCATCCGACGCACGTCTCGCGTACCTTCCGCCCCGGCCTCCGCAGCCCGATGGAGGCTTCGGATCTCAGAGTGATCCTGCATCACGTGTGACTTTGCTGCCGCCAGACGCTTTCGCTCCTGCGCCAGGCTGTGCTCCTGATGCACCCACTGAGGCTAGCGAACCTACCGACTGTGAGCACGAACAGCCCATGCTCCCCTTGGCACCTGCCCAGCCGGCAGAAGATGTTCTCTTAGAAATTTTCGCCTAAAGCTTCTTTCACGAGCAATCCCGAGTGCTCGTCTCTCCCCCGTAGCCCCGGTAGTCCTGGCCGGGGCTACGCCTCTTTGGGCTTATCTCTCGGAATTACTTTGAAATTCGCGCTTCGTCGCAAGCACGCTAGCGAGTGTAGCTGGAAAGAGTGCTTTTTTAATCTGGTTCAACAGCAGAACAGTAGAGATCCACGGTCCATGAACGACCCAACAGCATGTATCGTGAAATTTGCCGCAGTGTTATGTTGCTGCGGCTCACTTTGTTTTGGCCTTCCCCCTCTGCCGGTAGAGCTCGGTTCACCTGCGAAACCCCTTGCTACGGTGGACTGGGTCACGACTCCGCCAGCGTCAATAGCGTGGGGGGCGATAGGGAAAATTACCGTTGTAGAATTTTGGGCGACGTGGTGCACCCCGTGTCGCTTTAGCATTCCGCACTTAGCGGAGCTGCAGGACCGTTATACGTCCGAAGGCGTGACCATAGTGGGCATTTCTACGGAAGAGAAGAATGTGGTCGCGGATTTCGTGGCGGCGCGAGCAGGTGAAATGCGCTACCTCGTGGGGGTCGATCGGGACAATTCACTTTACAGAGCCTACATGCGCGCCTTCGACGTTAAGGGAATCCCTCATGCGTTCATTGTCTCTGCCGACGGAAGAATTCTTTGGCACGGCCATCCCTTGAGGATGGACGAGCCACTGGCAGCGATTGTTGACAATCGTTACGACTTGGAAAAGATGCGCATGGAGGACCGTATCGCGCGTTATTCAGATTATCTCTTCAACATCCTTTCGAAGCCCACCCCCTTAGGGGAGAAAAAGAAGGCCTTGGCAAGCTTGCGCGAGCTCATTGACATGCGCCCAACTGATATGCAGCTTTGGGGGAAAGTCGTCGAAATGGTTTCCAATTTTGTCCTTCCTAACGCTGACCTGCGTGCGGAAGGACTGAGTCTGGCGCACCACCTCTATCAAAAAAAGCCCAAATGGTATCCCGCCACGAATCTTTATTACCGCTTTCTGGACGCAGAGGGCAAGACCAGCGAAGCTTTGGCCCTGAAGCCGGTCGTTGAAGAGCTTCAGAGGCGGCATGTTGTGGCTCCTATTTTGCCACGTGCCGTCTCGCCAGCAGCACGCCAAACCCCTGGCTCGCGCTGAGGTCACCGGGGCCATTTCATCTTCCATGTTAAGGAGCTGACGAGCTTGCTTGGGTGTCGGCGCCTAACCTCGCCAAATTTTCGCTTGCTATTTGGCGGCGTTATCGCGGCATGATAGGCATGGCTCGAAAACATTGCATCAACCGGAGGACACGTGAGATGCGTAAGCTTTGCTTGGCAGTAGGATTAGTTGGAATCGCCAATCTCATTTTCGCGCAGGAAACGCTCGTGCCCCAAAACGCGTGGCCAGTTCGCTCCTGCGAATCAGCGTGGGCGTATCGCCCATTGGTTCATCTGTGTCCTCCGGGGGACAAAAAAGCCGCCATACCCATTGAGGAGTCGCGTCGAGTACTCTGCGAGGTAATGGGCTCGCCTCTGTTAAGCAAAGCTGTGGAGGAATGGGTGGATTTGGGGCTCGGAGCATGCCATGGCCTGAATAAGGAAGATGTCGCGGTCAGCTATTTACTCATCTCGCGTGAGAATCATGGAGCTCCCCATCTTGGCCATTTCAGGGGCGAAGAATCTGCGTATCCTTCGAGTGTGGCGAAGCTATTTTACGCTGTCGCCGCTTACAAGAAAATGCAGGATCGCTGTTTGAGAGACTCGAAGATCGAAGCTGACATCACTGCGATGCTTCGCGACGACGACCATGAGGCAGCCAACCGCGTCGTTGACTTTATAAGCGGGACTGAATCGGGCGAAGAGCTTTCGGGCGGCGACTTCAAGGCCTTTGCGCGCAAGCGCCACTGGGCAAATCGCTACTTTGAGAAGCTCGGTTTCGAAGGTATCAACGTAAGCCAGAAGTTTTGGACGGACACGCCTTCACCACGCGATCTCCAGCTGCTTGGGGAAAAGCTTCCGCGCAATTACGTGAATAGTAACCAGATCTCCGCTAACCAGGCAGCACAACTTCTCTATCTCGTCTATGCCGACGCCATCGTTTCCAAGGAAGCCTGTGAGAAGATCAAGAAAGCTATTGAGCGGCGAGTGGACCAGGCTAAGCTGGGAGCCCTTCAAGGTATCGCTGCGGGTCTCCCCAGCGGATCCAAGATGTGGAGCGTGAAAGGCTTCACCTATCAAGATTTTAACGAAGTTGCCTTAGTGGCTTTGCCGAATGGGCAAGTTTACGTTCTCAGTGTTTTCACGCGCTATCCCGACCATGTGAAAAACTTTTCTACGCAGGTGAGCCGTATTGTGGCAAATCGGGCGATGATCCATACCGCTGATGACGACTACAACAACGCCTACCTTCTTTCCCCGCGGGCAGGAGGGGAATGAGGCCTGTTGGGGGCGAGCGAAGAAAATCCCGTATTGGTCAAGGAGAGGCGAGAACTAACTGCCTCCGCAAGATGATCTACTGACAGCTGCTAGGGTAGCGCAAGCGCTACGAGTCTAATTTACGAGGTAGGGCTGTTTTCCTGAAGAAGAACGCGCACCTCGTGGTTGAACTCCGTGACGTCGCGAAACTGCCGATAAACACTAGCAAAACGGACGTACGCTACTTCGTCCACCTCGCGCAGTTTGCGTAACACCATTTCACCGATTTTTAGCGAACTGACTTCCTTCTCCATACTGTTGTAGAGCTGTTTTTCGACGAATTGGACGATTCGCTCGACTTGTTCAAGGGTAACGGGACGTTTTTCGCAAGCTCGGAGAATCCCCGCTGCAATTTTCTGCCGATCAAACGCTTCACGTTTGCCATCGCGTTTGATGACGACAATAGGAACCTTCTCGATCACTTCAAAGGTGGTGAACCGATGGCCACACTGGAGACACTCGCGACGCCTCCGAATGGAATCGCCGCGCGGGCTTTGGCGCGAGTTGACAACCTTGCTTTCCAAGTGACCGCAGAACGGACACAACATCTATAATCACCGAGCCCTTCTACGTACAAGATACGTGATCAACGTCAAGGAATTTTGCGGTTGTCAAAACTTTTCCACAGAAAGGCGCCATCGTGTGGAAAACCTGTGGACAAGGGTGAAAAAAGCCCGGCTGACCTTCAAGGGATTCTTCGCATCAACGCGACAAATCTGGCATTCCTACGCGGCGTCTATGGCTGGTTAGAGCGGGTCGTCGGCGCAGCAAATGGATCCAGTTTGATGGGATCAGTTCTACTTGGTTTCGGGCGTGCCGACAGGTTTCAGGCTACCAGATCCGTGGGCGACGCTAGGCTCTGGTATCTGGTCGAGCCGTCCCAATTGGCGCAGTTCGGGGAAAATGGCAGCACATGTGGCAACGACGAGCAATGTCCCCAATCCACCCAAAACCACCGCCGGCACGGTACCAAACCAGTGGGCAGTCAGGCCGGACTCAAATTCGCCCAGCTGATTCGAGGCACCGATGAAAATGAGGTTCACTGCGCTGACCCTTCCGCGCATTTCCGGCGGTGTGACCAATTGAACTGCCGTGTGACGAATCACAACACTCACCATGTCCGCAGCGCCGAGGGCCATAAGGGCTGCCAACGAGAGATAAAAGTTGTGCGAAATACCAAAGATGATCGTGAAGACTCCAAAAGCTGTCACAGCCAGAAACAATGAGCGGCCCGCGTGTCGCATTGGGGGTAGGTGAGCGAAAACAACAGCCATGAGTCCTGCTCCCACCGATGGCGCCGCCCGCAGAAGTCCAAATCCGAAAGCTCCAACGTGGAGGATTTCTTTAGCATAAATCGGGAGTAAAGCGACGGCTCCCCCAAACAACACTGCAAAAAGATCAAGAGTGATTGCGCCTAACACAACCTTCTGTTGCCACACGTAGCGGAACCCTGCTAAAAGTGTCTCGAGCGAAACCGGGGACTGGTCCATCCGGCCCAACCGCGTTCGCACCGATACCATTGTTGTCGCGGCGACGAGCGAGAAAATGCAATCTACCAGGTAGACCGCGGCAGGCCCCCCAAAAATGCCTATAAGGAGTCCTCCCAGTGCCGGCCCGGCAATGGAAGCGAATTGCCACAGCGACGAATTCCATGCGACTGCGTTGCTAAAGACCTCTTTGGGCACAAGGTGAGGCAATAGCGCCTGACTAGCGGGGCCTGCAAAAGCGTGTGCCACTCCTATTAGAAAAATAAGCACGAAAAGAGCGTGAACTGTCATTTGCCCAGAGTAGGTAAGCCATGCCATGGTTCCGGCGATGAGAGAGAGAACCGCCATGCACGTGGCTACGACCAATCGTCGGTCATGGCGATCGGCGACATGCCCCGTGACCAGAATGAAAAGCACAGCTGGGATAAACTGTACGAGCCCAATGAAACCCAGAGCAAGTGCGCTTCCAGTAAGGGAAAACACCTGCCACGCCACCGCTGTTCCTTGCATTTGCCAGCTCATCACGAAAAGCACGCGGGCTAGCTCGAATTTACGAAAGTCGGAATACCGGAATGCAGCAAAACCGCGATGACGCTTCATTCCGTCGGTTGAAGACACGCTCGAAGGGTTACTCATTGTTCGGTTCTGAATGGGAACCTACAGACCGACGCAGCCAAGTTATCAAACCGTTTCAATTTTTCGAGGCAGCACGCAAGCCCTCTGCGCGCCTTAGCCCTCTACCAGGCCTTCAGAAAGGCATAGGCTCGTGGGGAGGTCCAACTTTTATTTCGCCTGCGAATCCGCGATAGATAAGGTAGATACGGGCGATTCCTCCCTTTTCTACATAGCATGTCACCGGCACAGTGTCGCGCGACGTGGCAGTGTCGCGGAGAAAATAGTAGACATGCTCGATCCCAAACAGCTCGCGCCGATCTTCCCCAATGTATTTTAGCCGGCGATCAAGGGTACGCCGACGTCCCAACACGCGATAGTCGGCAGTGAGACGATAAACCGTTTGGCCGTTGTCTTCGACAACCGTGGTAATGGCCACTGTGCCGCTGCCCACGCGCAGATTGTGCCACAGCCAATGAGAAAGCTGAGTACTTTCTAT
>JANZZJ010000198.1 GCA_026419455.1 Candidatus Sumerlaeaceae bacterium
TTACTATATTGGTGGCATTGCCGAGCATGCCATCGGAAAAGCCGCGCCTTGGTTTATTCTTATGGTGATGCTTTTTTCGGCGTGTGTTCGCGCCGTTTACGTGGAAAGTTGCTCGATGTTCGTCCGCGGGGGTGTTTACCGGATCGTCCGTGAGGCCATGGGGCACTTCATGGCTAAGATTGCCGTGTCAGCGCTTGTCTTTGATTTCGTTCTCACGGGACCAATTTCATCAGTATCTGCGGGGCACTATCTTCGCGGACTTATAGAATTTGCAGCGCAGCATTTTGGGATACATTGGAATATTCCCTCACATCTATTCGCCTGCGGTTTTGCAATAGCAGTGACGCTCTATTTTTGGTGGCTCAACGTTAAGGGTATCGAGGAAAGCAGCGACAAAGCCCTTAAGATTATGATCGTCACTGCCATCATGGTAGTGATCCTCATAGGGTGGTCGCTAATAACGATGGGACGGCGTCCTGTGGAACTCCCGCCCCTAAAGCCCGTTCTCGAGGATCACGCTCTGGGGTGGCTTCGGGATATACCATGGATTCGCACGATGGGGCTTGCGGTTTTCCTAGTGGCTTTCGGCCACAGCCTTCTTGCTATGAGTGGAGAAGAGACACTCGCCCAGGTCTATCGTGAAATTGAGGCCCCTAAACACAAGAACCTCGTTCGTGCCGCCACTGTGATTTTTGTATTCTCGCTTACCTTTACGGGTTTCACCGCTTTTGCAGCTGTGATGCTCGTGCCAGACGAAATTCGTAAAACGGCCGGAGATAACCTTCTGAACGAACTGGTCAAGCACCTCGCTGGGCCCACGTCGCTGAAGTTGATTATGACAGCGTTTGTGGTGGGTGTGGGAGCAATGATTCTTTCTGGGGCAGTGAATACGTCACTGATAGGATCTAACGGCGTGCTTAACCGGGTGGCGGAGGACGGAATTCTTGACGACTGGTTCCGCCAGCCGCACCGACGCTACGGGACCACTTACCGTATTCTCAATCTCATCATGGCACTGCAAATTATTGTCATCGTTGCAAGCCGAGGCGATGTGACGGTTCTCGGTGAAGCGTACGCTTTTGGCGTGGTTTGGAGTTTCACGTTCATGGCGGTTTCCATGCTAATTCTGCGCTTTAAATATAAGGGAGAGCGGACATGGCGGGTGCCCATTAATCCGAAGATCGGTAAGGTGGAAGTCCCCCTGGGCCTTGGGGCGGTAACGCTGGTGTTGGTGTCCGTAGCGATTACCAACCTTCTAACGAAGCAAGTGGCGACAATTAGTGGGATCGCATTCACGGCGGGGTTTTTCGCTGTTTTCACAATCTCGGAAATCTTAACAGCACGACGCCGTCGGGCAGCAGGAATTGAACACGAGCACAAAGAAAAGTTTGCTCTCGAGCGCAAGAGTGAGATTTCTGCGGACATTATTGAGCTGGAGGAAGGGAAACCGCGAGTTCTCGTGCCAGCACGTGATCCCAATAATCTCGTCCATCTGCGAGTTGCTCTCGAGGAATCAACCGTTCGAGAGACAGAGGTCATTGTCATCACAGTCAAGGTGGAGAAAGGAGAGCAGAGTTTTGAGCACGTCTTCACGCGCGATGAGGAACTACTTTTCACGAAGGTAGTGGAGCTGGCAGAGAAGTATGGGGTCGGCGTGAAGCCCCTTGTTGTGCCTTCGAACAATAGCTGGTTTGCTATTGCACGTACGGGCTATGAGCTTCAAGTAAACGAAATCCTCATGGGAAAAAGCGAACGTGTGCCGCCTGATGTTCAGCTAGAACAAATGGCTATGATGTGGGCTATGGTGGCCGAAAACAAACCAATTAGATTCCGCATTGTGCTCGGCCCAGAACAGGAAAATGAAATAGTCGCAGAATTGTAATCACCCCGCCCTTGCTCATGATCTGCAGCCTTGGAACTATTGCCCAGGAAGGGTGT
Source organism: Candidatus Sumerlaeaceae bacterium (assembly GCA_026419455.1). Lineage (GTDB taxonomy): Bacteria > Sumerlaeota > Sumerlaeia > Sumerlaeales > Sumerlaeaceae > DRVG01. The sequence continues at coordinate 1,939 of JANZZJ010000198.1, forward strand.
GACAGCTTTCCGAGTCGAGAAGTTTTACTTCGCAGCAAGTTCTTTTAACTTCTGAGCAAATTCTTCCGGCGTAGCGGGAATCTCAGTAATAGTCCCGATGGCGTCGCCCAGAGCGTCCGTAATGGCAATACACCCCGCTCCGTATACCTTTGCTTTGTAAGCGGCTTTCGTGTTGAGAGCAAAATTGACTTTGCGAAGAACAAACTGGCTCAGCGCTTCACGAACGGCAGGGTTTTTAAAATACTCTGTCTCGTATTTCTGGCAGATTCGATTCCCGTCAGCGACAAAATAGACCAGCACCTTCTTATTCTGGTTTCTTGCCGCGGCATGTGCTGACCCCTCGTCGTAAATCCACAAAAGTCCATCCGCTGATGGAGTGGCAATAGGCGTTTGGAGAGGCGACTGCTGAGAGCCCTGCGCATTGCCCGGCGCCAACGATGATAGTCCGACAGAAGCGGGCTCCGACGAGACCTGCAAGGAAGTCGGAGATGCCGAAGGAGTTCCCGCTACATCAGTAACAGGCGACAGCGGTTGAAGTGCCGGCGGTTGCGCTGAGAGAGCAGCAGGAGTGCCCGACACTGGGGTCGAGATCGTCCCTGCCTCAGGGAGGGAAGGCAGACTGGGTACAGCACTGCCAGGAGCTATCGGCGTCGGTACGGCCGACCCTAAGACAGGCAGCTGCGGCGTACCAGTGCTCTGAACGCCGGAAACATTATTTGCCACGCCCTCGCCTGTGGGCAATGCGGGAAGGGACTGGTTCATTGCCACGGCCGGGGCCCCAACTCCAGTACTTCCAAGCGCCGGCAGAGAAGGAGTCGCATCCTGTGGGCCGGAAGCGGCAATTAGTGGCGGTAAACTTGTGTTGCCGCCTACAGGCGAGACTTGTTGCGTTTGGGGTATGCCGGCCAGAGAAGGCGTAGAGGAGGATGCTGTAGGCTGTGGGAGAGGAAGCTGAGGCGCAGCAGCAGGCACTGGTGTTGCCGGTAAACCGGCAACAGCTGATTCTTCTTTTGACACCGGCGAAACCTTGACCGCAAACTGTGGCGGCAGTGCAAAGCCCACGGGGACGAACTTCACTGCATCAGCATAAATCCGCACATTAGGTTCTTTCTCATTGGCAGCTTTGCCAGTCTGCGGATCACGGATTTCGACATATCCTTCCTTGCCTTTGGCAAACTTAAACTTACCAAGGGAAAACCAAGTATTTGCGCGCGGCTTAGCCCGCTCATCGCGACCACGTTGGTCTACCACTACGTCCGAATCACCACTGGCTGAATGGACATGGTAAATGACCCCAACTGCATTGCCTGAATCGGGATAAGTTGCAAACACTTCGTATTCGCCTTCTACGGGGATGTCAGGAGTAAACCGCGCGGCGCCAGCGGATCCCGCTGTCTTGAACATAGCTTTCGATGCTTGAAGCCCGGGAGCTTTACTTTTGCTGGCGCTCTCCATCCAGTTGCCTTCCACCGTGGAAAACCATTCGCTGTTGTGCCCGCCGGGGGCAGATTCCACCACAATGGCAAAGTCTTCGGCGAAAGCTGTCGTAAGAAGAAAGAAACTGAATATAGCCGTTACGAAAGTCCGCACCATATTTTTTACCCAAAAGCGTTAGTAGGGAGTCCTCCAACCTGGGGGCAAGCTATCATATGGAATTCCAGAACGATTAAGCCAGCCGAGGCACACCCAGCTTCATATAAAACGTTTCGAGCGGCAGCATTCACTCAGTCGGTTTTTTCGGGAAACAGACGGCCATCCCGAAGCCGGAAACAGCGGTCCGCCCTGCGGGCGATTTCGGGATCGTGGGTGACAATCACAAGCGCCCGATGATTATCTCGAACGTTGTTCCAGAGCAAATCGATGACAGCAGCGGCAGATTCCGAATCGAGATTGCCTGTGGGTTCGTCAGCGAGCACGAGGTCGGGGTCGTTGATCAAAGCCCTCGCAAGGGCGACGCGCTGCTGCTCGCCCCCAGAAAGCTTGGTGGGGCGATGATGGAGGCGTTCGGCCAGACCAAGCTCTTTCAGGCGGCTATCGGCGAGCGCAAGAACCTCTTCGCGATTCTTTCCTGCGATGAGCGCAGGCATCATCACGTTTTCTCGTGCAGAAAATTCTGCGAGAAGGTGATGGAACTGGAAGATGAATCCAATCGAACGGTTGCGCACTTGGGCTAGCTGGGCGCTCGTCATGGTGTTGTAGTCCTGCCCTCGAAAAACTATACGACCGGCAGTCACTCGGTCCAGTGCCCCAAGGAGATGAAGCAGCGTGCTTTTGCCCGAGCCGCTAGCTCCAACAATCGAAACTATTTCACCAGGATAAACTTCGAGGGAGGCACCGCGCAGAACATGGAGAAGACGGTCGCCATCGTGATACACTTTTTCTAACAACTCAGCCCGTAATATCGGCTCTTTCAGCTGCGTGTCGCTATTCATAGCGGAGCGCCTCCACGGGATCGAGCTTTGCCGCCTGACGCGCAGGATAGAGCGAGGTTACAAGACAGATCAGAATTGCAGATACTACGATGAGGATGTTCCAACGGGCGTCCATGAGGATGGGAATGCGGTCCGAGAGATAGGCTTCGGAAAGCACATTAATTCTCACGTGGTGCTGAAGTAAGTAGCAGACGGCTAGCCCACCCACGGTGCCAATTGCTGTGCCTATGCCGCCGATAAACAATCCCTGTAAAAGAAAGATGCGCATGATAGATTCGTCAGTAGCCCCCATCGACTTGAGAATGCCAATTTCGCGCGTTTTCTCAATGACGACCATGATAAGTGTGCCAACAATGTTGAAAGCGGCCACCAGCACGATGAGCAGGAGGATAATGAACATGGCCCATTTTTCGAGCACGAGCGCATCAAAAAGTA
>JANZZJ010000154.1 GCA_026419455.1 Candidatus Sumerlaeaceae bacterium
CAGATGTGTATAAGAGACAGACTCATAGCGGGGAATGTCGGTAATGTCGAAAAGGCCGGTTTGAGTGGCTGGCGAGTGAAAATTCTCTACGGTGAAGTAACTGGTCAGCCAGCTCCGCGCCTCATCCCAATGCCAAAGCATCCGCGGATGAAACGCCTCAAATGTGCGTCGCATTGGTACGGCCGTTTGTAGCTCGGATTGGGGGGTGAAGGCGCTAAGAACCATCCACACCATGGGAACGAAAAGCAGAAGGGCTGCAATGGAGAGAACGGCGTAAGCAGCAAGTTGTGCTGCTGCACGTGAGAAGGTACGAAATATGAAGTGGACCCGTCCACCCATTCTACCCCCACGGTTTTGGGGCTTGTGGCCCAGAGTCAAGCCAAACACTAGGGGACACTTGGAGCTACGACACGGTTGCGACCGCCTGCCTTTGCCTCAAAGAGGAAATTGTCAGCTTCTTGAACCAGACGAGGAAAATCTATCGCTGCGCCCTTGGCACTAGCGATCCCTGCGCTGACAGTGATAAAGACATCTCCCGCTGAGGTGGGAAATGGTTCGGCAATCTTTTTCCGAATTCGTTCTGTAATGCCCAGAGCTTGTTTCAGTGTTGTTTCTGGGAAGACAATGAGAAATTCTTCGCCGCCGTAACGAGCAAGGAGGTCAATGCGTCGGATTGTTAAGCTAATCCGCCTCGCTGTTTCTACCAGGACCTCGTCGCCGACATGGTGACCATAAGTGTCGTTGACAGATTTGAATTTGTCGAGATCGAGCATGACAATGGAGAGTGGCATGTTAGCGCGGCGTGCCCGTTCTATTTCTCGGTCGCAGTACAAAGTTAAGCCGCGACGGTTCAGAACGCCCGTGAGGGGATCGGTGATGGCTTGGACTTCCAGTTCTCGTCGCAACCTTTCCAGTTCTGCATTGCGCTTGGCTAATTCTCGCTGAAGAGTCACAAGTTCGTTGTTGATGCGCGAGATTTCGTCGAACACGCGGACGTCGAGACCATCTATGTCGACGGCGATAGGGTGGCGCAGCATGCGTACCCCGACGCGGTCGTTTTTGTCACGCAACAGGTGAGCAGCACGATACCACAACGCGGCGAGGGATCTGCGCTGGCAAGTTGCGACAACTATGGTCCTGTCGTCGAAGCGGGCTCCTCCGATAGTCACAGGGACGATTTGACTCGAAGTTACGAGGTTAAGTTCTACGCCGACGAGGCTCTCGGAACGCTGCTGGAGTTTTGCAAGGAAACTAAACCAAATCACCCGTGAGTCGGGATCTACTAACTCGGTCAGGGTGGACCCCGGAGAGATCTCTATTTCGGAACTCTCGTTGAGCACCACCTGAGCTACCTTTCCTGGATGGTCGAGAATGACGGCAAATTTAACCATAGAGGCATCTTCTACACGAAATGATCGTAATTAGTTGCGGGCCCAAAGCTGCGCCGCAACCAGACTGGCTGCTTGGGCATTGGGCGCGGTGGCATGAGCGCCCACGGACTGGACAAGATTTGGGGAGACAATAAATGGACGCCCGCCAACCAGAATCTTCACCGTGGGAAGGAATCCGTGCGCTGCCATTGCCGAGGTAATCTCGCGGACTGAGGAGAGGTGGAGCGCAATTGTGCAAGAAATGCCCACAACCGATGGGCGCGTTTTCTCGATGGTAGCAATGAAGCTTTCCACGGGCGTATTCGCGCCGATGTAATACGTGTCCCAGCCATCCATCTCGAGGAAATCGGCCACCATTCTTGCCCCAAGCTCGTGGAGTTCGCCTGCGACTGCAGTGACGACAGCGCGCCCTTTGCGTTCGGAAGGCTGCTCCGCAAATAATCGCGGGTAAAGCTGCGAGATAACGAGCTGCGTACATGCAGTGCAAAAATGTTCCTGTGCCACGGTTATGGCCCCTGTTTGCCACAGGCGGCCCACCTCATGTTGGACGGGTTGAAAAACGTTGAGGTAAAGGTTACGCACCGAGATTCCCGCGTCGGCGGCTCTAGTAATAAGCTCCGTCGCGCCGCGGCGATCGCCTTGCAGAAGTTTTTCTAGGTAGGCCAGCGCAAGCTCGCGTTGAGGGTTCTCCCCTGAGATATAGGAGTCAGTGGGTGGAACGAAAGCAGGCAGGTGTGCAAGAGCTGATTCAAGCAATTCCAAAGCAGGTCGCATTGCATCCATACTGAACATGTTTTGCAGTGCATCTCTCATGGCGACAAGGCAGGTTGACAAGGCATCCTCTGGAAAGCGCAAACCGGCAAATAAACCATTCAGCCAGTGGACATAATCGAGAAAAATAGATGGGTCCCCGGCCTCAATGGCTTCAGCCAAGAACAGAAAATGGTAGCGACTATCTTCGAGACCCTTCTGTCGCCCCGCTTCACCAAATTTCTCCCAAAAACCCTTCTGTTTGTCATATTGGATTTCGAGAGACTTCGGGGCAAGCTGCGCCAAACGACCTCGGATTAGTTTCGCACATTCTCTATCCACGCCTATCGCCGTCTCCTCCGCTAAGAGACATCGGGTTCTACGTAGCTTATACGGTAGGATAACATGAAACACGAGTCAACGCGAAACGACGATATGGCTCGGCTCAATGGTGGTAGTATCACGAGAGTGAACGCTGAATCTGTCGAATAGTTTTAATACTTAACTATATTCCCTGGCAAAAGGTGTTTGGAGACATGACACCATGGAGAGCTTAGAGCGCTGTTCCAAAGGGGAACACGCAGGTATGCTGAGATTTCTTGGCGGCCTCCTATTTATTACCTGCTTGCTTGGCTGCCACGGGAACGGCTCAAAAGCAGAATTGGGTAAGCTCAAGCCGGAACCTGAGGCTGTGGCGGTGGCGACAGTGCGTCCGGAAGAAACGTCGCGGACGGAGTACGTGCAAGTGACTGGCAATCTTGCCGCGGAAGAGGATTCCGACGTCGCTAGCAAACGTGAGGGGATCGTGTGGCGCACGTTTGTTGAGCGTGGAACAGTTGTTCGAAAGGGAGAGCCTTTGGTGGCGATGGATCCCACCGACGAAATCAATGCGCTGGACGCTGGCCTGGCCGCTGTTAAGGAGCTGGAGGTTAGGCTGGGCGTAACTTCGGATACAGAGCAGTTTGATCCCGAGAATCAACCAGAGGTGCGCTCTGCGCGTGCGGACTATGAGTTGGCGAAAACGAATCACGAACGCGCGACGCGACTTTTTCGCGAAGGAACGATCAATCAAGCAGAGTTTGACCAGTCGGCAACTCAGCTTGAATCGGCGCGTCAGCGCTATGCGCTGGCCAAGCACCAAGTTGCGCAGCTTTTCGCGTCGCTTGGAACACAAAAGGTGCGTGTGCGCTCGCTCGCGCAAGCAGTGGCCGATACGACGATTACGGCGCCCTTTGATGGCGTCGTTGTGGAGCGCTACGTGTCGCCTGGAGAATGGCTGGGCAAGGGGGCGCGAGTGGCGCGGGTGGTGCAGCTAGATCCGCTACGGCTTCAGCTGACGGTGCCGGAGCGAAATGCGGCCCAAGTGGCAGAGGGACAGGAAGTTGAGTTTTCCGTGGGTGCGTATCCCGAACGGAAATTTTACGGTCGTGTGAAGTATTTGAGTCCGGCTTTGAGCAACGAATCGCGCGCACTTGTCGTGGAAGCAGAAGTCCCCAATCCTAATGGGTTGCTCAAGCCGGGTTTTTTCGCGACGGCGCGCTTGAAACTTCCTGGCGCAGCAAAGTCCTACCTTGCGCCTCTGGGCGCTGTGCGTCGCGAGCGTGACGTCGCCAAGGTGTTTGTCGTCAAGGACGGCGTTGCCCGCGAGCGTGTTGTCCGGCTCGGCGATACGTTCGGGGATAAAATCGAAGTTTTCGATAGTTTGAATGCGGATGATATTCTTGCGGCAGATGCATCCAAACTTTCTGACGGCGTGAGGGTGAAGTAACCATTCAGAAGTTAGCAGAAATATGTATAAGACGGCCAGTATTCGCCAGCGTCCTCATTTTGCTCTTTGTGGTCGTTGGCGTCTTTGGTTATTTGCGCTTGGGAGTGGACCTCTTCCCCAACGTTGATTTCCCGATAATCACGGTTATCACGACATTGCCCGGTGCGGCTCCGGAGGAAGTGGAATCGGAAGTCACCGATAAGATTGAAGAAGCGGTCAATACGATCAGCGGGATTGATGAACTGCGATCCATATCCTCGGACAGCCGGTCGGTCGTCAGCATTCAGTTCGTGTTGGAAAAGAATGTTGATGTGGCGGCGGAGGAAGTGCGCGACCGCGTGAACCGCATCCTGCGCGACTTGCCGAAGGACATCGACGCACCGATCGTTGCCAAGATTGATCCGCAGGCCATTCCGGTAATTGCGCTCGCGGTTTCGGCCAATCGTCCTGTGCGAGAAATTACCGAATTTGCCGACAAGGTTCTGCGGCGCCGCCTGGAGAGCGTGAATGGTGTCGGCCAGGTGTCTATCATTGGCGGTCAGAAACGCCAGGTGAACATCTACGTTGATCCTTTTAAATTGCGCGCCCAGGGAATCTCGGTCACGGATGTCGAGCGGGCACTCGCCACCGAAAACCTTCAGACCCCGGGCGGCACACTGAAAATGGGGGCGGACGAATTCACGTTACGCACGATGGGGCGGGTGCCTCAGGTAGAGGATCTCAAGCATATACCCATTGTGCGGCGCGCCAACCACACGGTCACCGTGCAGGATGTGGCCATTGTGGAGGATGGCGCCGAGGAACGCACCTCTTTTGCCTATCTCGATGATAATCCCACGGTACTTCTCCAGCTGTTAAAGCAGTCGGGCACAAACACGGTGCAGGTTGTTGATAATATTCTGGATCGTCTGAAGGATCTGCGAAGAGAACTTCCTCCAGACTATCGTGTCGAGGTGGTGCAGGATACGTCGTTGTTTGTGCGTGCTTCGACGAAGGCCGTTCAGGAACATCTTATTTTCGGTGCTCTCTTTGCTGCGGTAGTGGTTTACCTATTTCTTGCCAACTCGCGGACCACGTTTATTTCCGCGCTGGCAATTCCGACGTCCATTATAGCGACATTTGGTCTTATTTGGATCAAAGGTTATACTCTGAACATGATCACGCTCCTAGCTCTCACCCTGTGCGTGGGCATTGTGGTGGATGATGCGATCGTGGTTATTGAGAACATTTACCGCCGCATGGAAGAGTTTGGTGAGGATGCGTTTGAGGCGGCTCGCCACGGCACAAAAGAGATTGGACTTGCCGTGCTGGCTATCACCCTGTCGCTAGTGGCCACGTTTATGCCGATCGCCTTCATGACGGGCATGGTGGGGCGTTTCATGAGCTCATTCGGTGTGACGATGAGTTTTGCCATCATGATCAGTCTGCTAGTCAGTTT
>JANZZJ010000262.1 GCA_026419455.1 Candidatus Sumerlaeaceae bacterium
TTACCGCCGTTGCCTAGTCCGGTAACACTCAATCCGTTAACAAAAACTTCTGGGTGCATCACGCAGCCGTTACCTCCATCCCCCCCATCGCCTCCACGCAACGAAACCAACGGATACGTTGTCGTTGCAATACCTGTCGGAGGCCCCCAGTAAAGAACATCAAGCACCAGAATCCCGGCGTCTCCACCGTTACCCCCATTCCCTCCCGGAGGAACATTTTCACTGTGATACACCACGTAATTGATCTCGCCATACGGCTCACATATCACCGGGGGATCGAGAATTGCCGCTGGCTCTCGGGAATCGCCACCGCGCCCTCCCTTTCCACCATTCAATTTGAAACTGCCCCCACCACCATCCGTAATAACAAAGCCGCATCGCAGATATATGGCGCCAGCATTGGTTCCATTTCCGCCGTTCGTCGGAGGAGTAAAGGTTGTCCCACCGTTAACCGGCTGGGCATCGACTCCTCGCACACCATCAACACCACTAACATCAAGAACATGGCGGAGATACAGCGTATCTTCATCCGACAAATCTATCCGTAGTTTTTGCCCCGGCAAGCGAACAACACCGTCGTTAGGATTGCCATCGGCAACATCGATGGTCTCCCAAACATGAGGCTGTATCTGTCGAATTATTCGAGATGTCGGGACCGTGGGCACAATCTGCGGAGGCTGAGTCCACGGATCGATATCCGAGAATTCCACATATTGAACGCCTGCACCTGAGATAGCTGCGCCTAAACAACAAAGGCCTGCTGCTAATGTCTCTACAATTCTTCGGGACAAGAACCCACAACTCGAGCTAACCATCTTCTCCATACCTCCTTCATGTTAGGAGCTTTTTTTGGGAGAATGCCCTCTGTCTCCCTGACGACTATATTTCGTGGTTATCATTGTAAATAATCAACTGAAATTACGAGAAAATCTCACTTGTGGCACACATAAGCCATTGGCTGACATTTGCCCGCATGGCCATATCTTCATTTTCCCCACGTGCTTGGCGAGCACTTCTTTTCATGGTTGCACCTGCATTACGAAGTCGTAGCTCAATACGGTGACACTGCTTTCAGTCGAGACGACTCCTACGGCGTCCAAATCTGGCAATCAAAATCCCTGCCCCCACGTGTGGGAGCAGGGCCAAGCAACTGCGAGGGATGCTTCTAAATGTCAGAATGTGTCGTTGTAAACGTTCTTGATCCGGTCAATGGACGGCAACCGAGCTGGTGCATTAATCGGTCCTGCAGCGCTCGAAACCCGCACAATGTCGCCACGACTGACCGTCCCATTAGTCGGATCGTAGTCCAGACCAAATGAACGGTCGGGCATCGGGAATTGCCCCGCATAGCCACCACCAAAGAAATTGACTCGGTCCGGTCCCGCACTCACCACGCGCCAATTCGCGCCGGACGTAATTCCCGCACCGCGCCAGTTTGGCGTCGTTTGATCGTAGCTTCCCGTGCCGGGCGTAAAATCATATGCCTCAAAGTAATCGTACGTGTCATACTCGACGTTGAGCTGTCCGGCTGGGTTTACTCCATATCCTTGCGGCCTGAACGGATCAACAAAAACGGAAGTGATATAAGCCACAGGTGTTGTCAGTCGCTTGAAACGCGCACTCACACAGTTTGCTGCTGTGCTGGCTGTATTGACGATGCTGTAATCACCAAATGGATTGGAGCTTGAGGAAGTTTTTCCAAGCACGATGACAGTTGGCGGCTTGTTGTTGTCCACCGTGTAGGACTCAATTGCTGTAGCCAAGCTGCGCATATCGGCCTTGGCGCGCGCAACCTTGGAACGAGTTTGCGCCTCAAGGAAATTGGGAACCGCAATGGCTGCCAAAATCGCGATTATTGCAACCACGATGAGCAGTTCGATGAGCGTAAAAGCCTTTCGCATCTTTCTTTCCTCCCTTTTCCCTGTCACTCTTGTGACAGGTTTCTCGACTCACTATCAAAACTACTTTGCCACGCATCGGCGTGAAAGAGCAAGGCAAATTTTTCTGAGCTGCGCCGGCACTGAAAAACATTAGTTCCGCCAGCAACGGGACAAACGCGCTGGAACGTGCAGCGATTTGGAAACCACACAAGGGAAAACGTACGCCCTAGGATGAACTCAGGCTGACGGCAAAGCGAGTAAACAGGCCCCCTCTATCCGATGAGTCCGGTAGTGAACAGAACGCATCTCGAATGATCATCGCCATGCATACAAGCACCAGGCTTTGAGCTGAGAGCTCGTCGGTATTTAAATCGTTGCCACGCTGTTTGAAGCTCTGGTGAGCTACGGAGCGCGCGACGGAGGGGCTAAATGCGGACTAGCCCCTTACTTTTTCAATTATCCCCCAGGTGGCTTTAATGACTAACCGATTTTATGATCTATTGTTGTTTTGGGTCTAGATTATGCCGGCTAAGCCTCAAGCAAATCCCCCATGCCAGCTTTGGGGTCGAATATGAGGCTCACAAGCCAAAAGGCAACCATCTCGCCGCAGCGGCGGATCCCCAGCGAAAGGGATACCGCAGGCAGTGAAGTAACTTATCAGTCTGCACACTAGTAATGCTTCCCGTCCCGATTCCTCCCCCAAAGCTCTCACGATTTATGAATCTATTCTGGACAATGGCGACAACGCGCACTTAAATGACTGTTGGTCACCATCAGCCACTTACCGGCGGCGATGAGGATAAAGGAGGACAAATCCATGAAGGCGAATGTCATCTGTCCCCATATCCTAGTGGTACTAGCAACGAGCCTGGTTTTCCCTACACCAACCTTTTGTTTCCACCATGCAGCAAACGCGGGCGAAAAGTCATTCGTTTCTCCACGCGATGCGGCGTTGCAGCACCTCGTTTCTGTTATGGATCAGTATCACCTAGCCTTCGATGTGTACACAGACATTTCCGCTGCAGGGAATCACTTCACGGTGTTTGGGAAGATATCATCTGCGGGAGATGAGGCGAGTGTTTCTCTTGATGTTGCCCATACTTCGTGGCCGTTTTCTGGCAGCTCATGCATCCGCTGCTCTTTTTTTCCCGGGACGGGCAGACGCCAATGGGGCGGTTACTATTTTCTCAATGGCGTCATGCGCGGTGCAGATGAAATGCCGCGCCCCAATTGGGGCGAATATCCGAATGCAGGAATTGATCTGCGTGGAGCGACGCGCCTCACCTTTTGGGCCCGCGGTGAAAATGGTGGCGAAATGGTAGAGTTTTTTGCTTTCGGTGTAGGTCGTGACTCCATTACTGGTTACCCTACCGCCCCGTTCTGCGACTCGGCGCGAAAGGTTTCTAGGCTCTTTCGCCTCAAGAAGGACTGGACTTTCTATTACCTCGACCTGCGCCAGCGAGATCTATCTTATGTGATCGGAGGTTTTGGGTGGAGCAGCAATGTCGCTCTCAGTCGCCGGCGAAGTCTGACATTCTACCTTGATGAAATTAAATTTAACAAGCCTCGCCCCAATGAACCGCGCTTTCTGGTCAGTTACGAGACGATCCCCTCGACAGAAGAGTTCGACCGCGTCATGAAAAACGTTGCTTTTACTTACGACAACGCGCTGACAATCCTGGCCTATTTGGCGCACGGCACGGACACCGCTCTGCAACGAGCCCAACTCATCGCCGACGCTTTCACCTACGCAATCAACAACGACCTTGCTTTCGAAGACGGTCGGCTCCGCAACGCTTATCAAGGGGGCGACCTCACTTATCCACCTGGATGGGTGCCGCGGGGAAAATCGCGGGCTGTCCGATTGCCCGGATGCTGGAATTTCCAGGGTGCGGTGTGGGAGGAAGACCCAAGCTTCTTAGGCACACATACCGGCAGCGCGGCCTGGGCGATTATTGCACTGCTTGCCATGCACCAGGCCACGCTCGATCCCAAGTATCTAACTGCTGCCGAAACTCTTGGCCAATGGATCGAAACCAACACTCGGGACGAACGCGGTTGCGGTGGTTACACTGGTGGCTATGAAGGTAAACAGCCGCCTCAGACTAAACTGCTGTGGAAATCCACCGAGCACAACATTGGTGTCTTTGTCGCCTTCAAACGGCTCCAAGAAGTCACCCACGACGTCTCCTGGCAAGAACGCGCACAGCACGCTCGTAAGTTCGTCGAGTCTATGTGGGACGACAGCGAAGGTCACTTTTGGATCGGAACGACAGACGACGGCGAAACGATTAATAAATCCGCTATACCTCTTGATGTGAACACTTTGGGGCTTCTTGCCCTAGGCGACATCGCAAAATACGCCCGGGGCATTCAATGGGCTGAGGAGAATTGCTTCGTCGAAGCAGATGGTTTCAAAGGCTTCGATTTCGACACCGACCGTGATCATGTCTGGTTCGAAGGAACGGCTCAAATGGTGCTCGCCTATCGCATGCTGGGGCATCACAACAAAGTTGCCCTTTATCTCGACGAACTACGCAAAGCCCAAGCGCAGGCCCCGCACACTAACGGATTAGGCCTTGTCGCAGCAAGCGCCGACAAACTTTCCACAGGCCTCGGATGGTTCTATTACAACCGTCTCCATGTGGGGGCGACTGCCTGGTTTGTGCTCGCAGAAAGCGGGCTAAACCCTTTCTGGTGGACCGTTGCTTCCGATATGGGACGTTAGTTAATGTGCCATCGGCTGACCTCACGCAGCCAAAAGAGCTTCTATAGTTTGGCGAAATACTCTCAAGCTACGACGCTTTCTCGAAAACGCTTTTGGTGACGATTTGAAGGCAAGCACCCTGCAATAAGATCAGAAAATGGGCGAACCGATCAGCTGCGACATCCCAAAAGGTAGGCATGAAAAGCGATGCGCGCCAACAAAGCCATAGTGTCGAACTCCGATCATTATTGAAGCACTTGGCGTCGCGGGCCCGCATTGCGTTTGGTGACAAGAAAGCCCAACTTGCTTTCCGTTATCTTGTAAACGGTGCCCTCATGGTGGGGATCATCGTCGTCTCACCGAGCTTGAGTCATGCAGAAATCCGTTTTGAAGCCGCTCAGTTTTACTTCACCTGGGCGCGGCTTGCCGAGTTTTTCGATTTCGCCTCAACCGGCAATACGATTTTAACAATTCCCCCAGCCAGAAGCGACCAAGCCGAGCCGGTGGTTGTCCGTAGCTTCGCCTTATGTTCCGAGGAGGACTGCCCAACCACCTGTCTCTTATACACATCT
>JANZZJ010000187.1 GCA_026419455.1 Candidatus Sumerlaeaceae bacterium
CGGGGACACAAGAACCCACGGCAGGACGCGCTGCTGATCGGTAATCTCTGACAGATTCAGCGACCCCGAGAGCACCACGGCTACCAGAGCACTTATGCCAAGAGGGATCTCATAGCTCATCATTTGGGCCGCCAACCGCATGCCTCCATAAAGCGACCATTTGGAGTTGGGCGCCCACCCTGCCATAACCACCCCAATGACCTCCAACGAAGCAAATGACAGCACAAAAAAGAGCCCCAAGTCCATGTTTGCCACAACGAGCTTTTCGGCAAACGGTACCGCAACGAAGGGAACGATGGCACCAACAAGCACAAGCACTGGAGCAAAGGAGAAGAGCAACTTGTGGGCTTGAGCCGGGATAATGTCTTCCTTCGTGAGTAACTTGATACCGTCCGCGATACTCTGAAGAATTCCATGCCATCCCACCCGCATTGGCCCGAGGCGGCTCTGAATGTGTCCGGCAACTTTGCGCTCTAGGTAGACCAAGATCATCACTGAAATACTTACAAAAGCCAGTATGATGGCGAAGCCGATGAGAATGGCTAAGAAGGCAGCGACGCCATGGCTTACCGCGACCCCAGGCCACACCGTAAGGCCTCCCACTTGATGGGGTGTCGAGAAGAGCTGCCGTAGCGCTTCGGCGAAATCGCCTGCGTGGTTGGGGTAATGCGTTATGAGTTCCTTTGTCATTGTTAGTTCCAACTCCTCAAAAGAGCCGTGGCCCGACAGAGCCGCCGGGTCTAGTCCGAAATTACCTCATGGGTCCCAGCATTTTGATCATCTTTCCGCACCTATCGTCCCCATCGAGGTCATTGCGTCAGACCGGAAAAAACCGTCATCCGCGTACAAGGCCGCGCTGCTCTAATTCGCGGTGCGCTTCTTCGACCTTGTCCACGGCTTCAACGCTTGCTGACCACTCGACGAGCTCGCGCAGCCCTTGCTCCAAGGGGATACGGGCACTCCATCCCAGCTGATTAATTTTCGAAGAATCGCCATAGCAGTGACGAATATCGCCCGCACGGAACCGGCGTGTCACGAGGGGTTCCAAATCCTCACGACCATTAAGTTTTGCAAGCAGCCGCGCAAGGTCGAGTATCGAGGTGGGGCGCCCCGTGCAAATGTTGTACGGTTCAAGGTTTGCCTTAGGATTTTCCAAGAGGAAAAGTTTGGCCTCGACGATGTCGCGCACATTGATAAAGTCGCGCACCTGCTTGCCGTCTTCATAGATGAGGGGAGGATTCCCGTTTTTGATGCGCGAGAGGAAAATAGCCGCTGCTCCAGTGTAGGGGTTTGAGAGTGATTGCCGCGGGCCATATACATTGAAGTAGCGGCACGCCACAACAGAAAGTTTGTGAGCTCTGCCGACAACAATTGTGTACTCTTCCTGATCCTTTTTGTTAAGCGCATACACCGAGGTGCAGTATAGCGGCTTGCATTCCGGCGTCGGGACCGCTTCGAGAACCTCTCCGGTTTCGGGATCGTGCATGTCGAAATCATGGCGTTCCAATTGCTCTTCAGGACGCAATACGGGATAAATAATTTTCCCGTCGGAGGGGCGGCGATAAGCACCTTCCCCATAAATGCTCATCGAGCTTGCCACCAGTATCCGCTCTACATGGCGGCACTCGTTGACAACGAGATCGAGCATATTGGCTGTGCCGTTCGTGTTCACGTCGGTGTAGCGAAGAATCTCATATTGCGATTGTCCAACTCCGACCATCGCGGCGTCGTGGACAATGGCATCCACCCCCTGGAGAGCTTTCCGCAGAGCGTCGCGGTCGCGGACATCGCCGCGGATGAATTCCGCTTGCTTGTTGAGATAATCGGGCGGCGTTTCTCGGTGCCCGTGCACTTGAGGTTCAAGGTTGTCGAAAACACGAACCTTATAGCCGCGCTCAACAAGCAGATCCACCATATGGGAACCGATAAACCCGGCTCCGCCAGTTACTAGCACACACTTAAACATGCCATTTTTCTCCTGTGCAGCATCACCAACAAATTCCTGCTCCCTTAAGTGCAACGTGCTGAGCGTAAACAGGTTGACGAGCGGAGCAAGGACGAATTTTCGCGTAGGTGACTTTCATGAACGGTAGCCCAATACCACACCTCGCGAGCGACAATAAGCACCTTACCACATTTTGCAGCTTATGCTGGCGAATTGAGTGAGCCGACCGCTAAACATTCCAAACGCCGGGAATAGGAGTATGGCAAAATTCGCAACGCCCCTCGCGCACGTGAATCGAAACAACGGAGTAAACGTCACGCTCCACCACCGCTTTCCCACACTTCGGACAGTATGTTGTGCCCGCATCGGGAACTCCCTGGACATTACCAATGTACACGTAGCGCAATCCTGCCGCTTTGGCTTCGTCGCGGGCTCGCTTGAGCGTTTCCACAGGCGTTGGCGGCAAATGCGCTAATCTATGGGCGGGATGAAATCGCGAGAAATGCATAGGTACATCGGGACTGACTTCGTGGGCAACCCATTCGCACATTCGGCGAATTGTCGGAAGGTGATCGGTGTAAGTGGGCACTATCAAATTAACAATTTCTACCCAAACGCCTGCTTCGCGTAAGGTGCGGATAGTATCAAGCACTGGCTGCAGATGTCCGGAATTCAATTTCTGGTAGGTTGGGTCGTCGAAACCTTTAAGATCTACGTGAGCTGCATCAATGTAGCGCGCCAATTCACGCAGGGGTTCTGTGCGAATGTATCCGCTGGTCACCAATACGTTGCGAACCCCAGCGATACGTGCCGCTTTGGCAGAGTCGAAAGTATATTCGTACCATGCTATGGGCTCAGAGTACGTGTAGGAAATTGACGCGCAACCCGTTGCTTTTGCCAAAGCCGGAAGCTCGTCGGGAGTTATCGTCAGTCGGGCAACTTCATCGAGGTTTTCAAGATAGGGACGTGAAGGCGAGAGACGGACTTCAGGGCCATCTGCTCGCTTCGTCTCATCGGGACGTTTCTGAGAAATCTCCCAGTTTTGGCAATTCATACAGCGCAAAACGCAACCCGCGATCGCGAGCGAAAAACTGCGTGATCCTGGCAAGAAATGGAAAAGTGGCTTCTTTTCAACAGGATCCACGTGGAAAGAGCAGGGGTTGCTGTAGCCGAGGGTGTAGAGCATCCCGTCGCGATTCACGCGCGTTCGGCAGTGACTGCGGTCTCCAGGTTCGAGGATGCAACGGTTAGGACATAGCGCGCATTGCACTTTGGTCCCGTCCTTACGGTAGTACATCGCCTCGCGGACCCATCCGCGGCGCTGCCACGCCTGGAATGTTGTATCAGTCGGCGCACCACCTTTGAAGACACCGGGATTGTCTTGCGTGGCGTCGGTAATTTTGTTCGTGTCCCAAAGCCATCCTACTGCCCTTCCGCACCAGCAAAGAGAGGCCCCCACGATTCCCGTTTTCAGCAGATCGCGTCGCGTCAAACGCTTCGCCCAAAACTCGTTCTCTAGGGGGTTAAGCGCGTTGTCGCGTCGCTTGTCGTTCATACGCATGCCTCACACAGTAGTATTGCCGGCACGAAAAAATCGTTCGCTTCAAAATCTTGTTAATCGGCAGGTCGTTGCGAAATTAGTCTTCGCACAAGTAGAATCGCACCCATGACTACCGAGGTGACCAGCGCCGCGGCCGTTACTCCGAAACTTGGAAGCAGTACTACTGCGAAGACCACGGCTCCGATGGCTCCGCCAACAAAATCGGCTGCATAAACCCAAGAGGCCCGAGAATGAAGATCATCGCCACCCTCCAGTCCGGCAAGGGAGAAAATGGCACTTGTCAGCATTCCCAGAGTGAACAAGATGAGTGCCCAAATGGCAATGAGAGCCATGTAGCCGTATGTCGCCCTAACGACCCAAGACGCTGGCAAACCGGCGACTCCCATTGAAACAGCCGTAAACAGAGACACACAGGCACAGAAAACACAGTAACCCAACACAACGTGGCTGATTTTGGGACGATATTTTGCTCGATTGGTCCACACAACGCCGCCAAGCAGTCCGGCCATGAAAATTGTCACCAGAAACGGAGCAAGGTAGTATATTGTGCCAACAACAGACTGAACTAGCGTGAGGCCCACATACTCCAATCCACTAGCGCTCATTCCAGCGGCAAAGACTGGCCAATGTGCGCCTCTCATCCGCACAAGAAAGATCACTATTAGTCCTGCAATGATGAGTGCTAAAGGACCTAAGCGAAGGCCATATTCCTCGAGCCATTTCATCAGAACGAGACGACTGGCCATAGGGAATGCGTCCGTGTTGGGAGCGACGTTTGTGCTGAGCACCCGCGCAATAGCTTGTTGCCGGTCAGGAGCTTCAACAGTTGCGGTAAGGTAGCCGGGCCGCACAAACCACGTCCGAAGTTGCCGGGCCTCCAAGGCTGATCGAAAGTTAAGATTAAGGGGTAAATCGGACGCGACGAGCACAAGCCGATCTCCCGGCAGAATTGCCACAAAACGAAACTCCTCGCGAATTGCGCGCGCGATGGATGCAATGAGTGACGCCCGCGTGGCATCGAAATAGTTGGCAAACTCTCCCAACGAAAGAGAAAACACTCCGCCCTGCCGGAGAGAACGGCGTGCCACGGAAGCAAACTCGCGGGTGAAATAACGATTTGCCAACAACGTCGTCGGCAAGGATTCTGTCTGGATGATCACATCGAACGCGGCAGGATGGTGAGTGAGAAAGTTGCGCGGATCGGCAACGATGGCGCGGCATCGTACGTCATTAGCTGCATCGCCGCATGCAATTAGCGCCTCGGCGAGGGCTGCGTCGGGCTGAACAAAGAGGACTTCTCGCACAGGATGCTGAAGGATGGCCGCAGCAACTTCAGCAAGGGGAGGTCCAGTCACAAGCACACGCTCAGGTTGGGAATGAGCCAGCAGAGGCAGGTGGGTATACTGTTCGACCGATTCCGGTAGATTGGTGCTAAAAAGCATTGCACCGTTGCGAAAGTAAACGCGTTGGTCGCCCATCCTTGCGACAAGGATCTGCCCATAGGGCGAACGCCCCTCGTACGCTAGTTGTCCAGAAGGAATAAGCCAGGGAAGCGTGGGCTTGTCCGCCACAAAGCCAGCGGAAATCAGCCCTGCGCCAAAAATAGCAGGCCAAATCCGCCTCCACCACCGGCCATGGCCGGAACGGTCAGAACAAAAAACTTCTGTAAGGAGGAAAGCGCCCCCGGCGGCGCTAACAATTTGAATCTGCCCGAAATAGTGACTGAGGGGATACACGAACAATAGCCCGCCGATAATTGAGCCGAAGGCATCGAGGTAATAACTCTGCCCAATTGCGTAAGGGCCGATACGCTGGGATAAGCGCTGACAAAGACGAACGAGAAGATAACCATATGGCACACAAAATATGACATGTACCCATAGAGCGGTGGCCATTTGCTGCGAAAGGCTGAGCCCAACACCGACTGGATAGAGATGATAGCGAGCCCACCTTGCGAGACCGATAGCCAGTACGGGGATAAAGGAAAGTGCCCGCCAC
>JANZZJ010000222.1 GCA_026419455.1 Candidatus Sumerlaeaceae bacterium
GTTCGGGGAATCCCGGGCGGAGGAAAGTCCGAACACCGCAGGGCAGGATGCCTGGTAACGCCAGGGCCCGTAAGGGACGGAAAGTGCAACAGAAAGTAAACCGCCGATTTCCGGGGGGCGCAAGCCTGCCGGAAAGGCAAGGGTGAAACGGTGCGGTAAGAGCGCACCAGCGTTGCGGCAACGCAACGGCTCGGCAAACCCCATCCGGTGCAAGGCCAAATAGGACCGGAGTCGCCAGAGACTGAACTATCAGTCGCTGGCGAGGACGGTGGCTCGCTGTCTGTGCGGCGAGTGCCAATTCGCCGCCCTCTGGTCGGGTAGGCCGCTAGAGCTGGGGCGCGAGTCCCAGCCAAGAGGAATGGCCACACGCCCACTCTTGAAAGAGGGGTGACAGAATTCGGCTTATCATCGCCGTCAAGCAGGCCAAGAGGGGAAGTTACTTTCCCCTCTTAATTCTTTATTATTGAGGATAGTGAAGTAATTTTACTTCTCCGACGGCGGTCTCGGCTCATCAGAAGGGGGCAGTGCTGAGTCATCGTAAGTTTTAGCCGCCTGCCAGTAACTCTCCATTTCGTCCAGCGGCATGTCCGCTAACTGGCGTCCCAGCTCCCGGCTTTTTCGTTCTATGAACTGGAACCGTTTCCGGAACTTTTCGGCAGTAGCCCGAACGGCTTCCTCAGCATCCACGTTTAGAAAGCGGGCAAGATTGACGAGCGCAAAGATGAGATCTCCGATTTCTTCGCGTGCGTGGATTTTGTCGTTAGCGGCGAGGGCGTGACGCAGCTCGCCAATTTCCTCTTCAACTTTGTCGAGAACCTGGAGAGGATTTTCCCAGTCAAACCCCACTCTTGCTGCCTTTTCTTGAATCCTCTGGGCTTTGAGCAGGGCAGGAAGAACCTTAGGGACGCCACTTAGGACGCTTGTAGCGTTTTCGTCGCCGTCGTTATTTTGTCCGTTCTTTTCCTCACGCTCCTGGGCCTTAAGCTTTTCCCAGTTCTGCAGGACGTCCTGCGCAGTTTTGGCTTCCGTTTCGCCGAAAACATGCGGGTGGCGCCTGATCATTTTTGCTGCCGCCGTCTCAATGACGTCAACTATCGCAAATTTGCCGGTTCGTTTAGCGAGGACTGAGTGGAAAATCACCTGGAGCAAAACGTCGCCCAATTCTTCGGCGAGGTCCGTCCAATCCTGGCGGTCTATGGCATCGAGCGCTTCGTAGGCTTCTTCGATAAGGTAAGGTTTAAGGCTCTCATGCGTTTGCTCTCGATCCCACGGGCAACCGTCGGGTTCCTGGAGCCGTTCCATAATACGCACGAGCCTCCAGAAGGGGTCTTTTACTTCGTCGAAAGGCACCGCTAAACCCTCGCCAGCGATGGTGAATATGTTGATGCTTGATTGCGCTTCTTGTATTCTGCAAGGTCATAAGCGCGGAACAGCTCGCCCCATTCGGTTTGCATGATTTTCTCGACACGTTTCTTGCCAATAAACGGATACCAATAGGCGTCGTGATAAAGGCGTGAAGCAAGATAGCTCCAAGGCACAAGCGGTGAGCGCAGAAGAAGTTTTTCAAGCGGTTTGAGTGGGCCGTGATAAATCATGTGTTGGCCACGACTGGCCAAGGTTTGCTGCTGTTTGTGATGATGGAAATTCACGCCCGAGATGTCATCGCCGACAATTTCAATTTCGCGCGGATCCCCAACACCGAGCCCGTCCTCATGGGCAATGCGGATAAAATCGATTTCCAGGGGATCAAAACCTTGGATCTTGGCGCTCACTGCGTCTATTGCAGTTTGATCCGCGCTGGCGAGTATAACGTTCTGAACACTGGGCACCATGGCGCGGGGACCAGGACCGTCGCCAACGATAGTGCCGTCCATTACCGCGAAAAGACCGCTATGAATCTCTTTTTGAATTCGCAGCAAATCCACAAGCGTTTCATGAATGACGCTGTGTGTCCAGTGGCGTCTCTCGTTCAGGAGTCCCCCAAAAGCATTCTTCATGGCGCCGGTGATTTGCGTGAAAACATGGGTTTTAACTGTTGGCAGGTGGATAATATTGCGGCCAAAGAAGAATTTGGGGATTTTGACCCCATCGGGGTAAACTTTGTCGAGCACACGGTACTTGCCAGTTTTCGGAGTGTATTCCACCCATTCCCACTGGGGTTCGTAAAGGTGGATTGGCCTCAAACCGTGCTTATAGTCCACAGTATTGAGGTGATTATTGACGATGCCTTTTTTATCATCCACGACAACTGTGCGGTTGTGGGTGGGAATGATCCGGTTCCGATCGTACCCATCTGCCAAAAGTGTTGACACAACCCCGTCGTATTGCCATGGCGCTGTCGAACAAGCCGGAAAATAGACGTGCCACGATATGTTGATTTTTATGAGTGTATCGTGGTCTTTTGGCACGTATTTCTCGTACTCGGCTAAGCGCATAAGCCGAGCATAGTCCTCAAGGATAGTCTTCGGCGAAGTTTTGAGAAACGCAACTTTTGCTTTTGCCATGGCGGTATCCAAAGCTGTTTTTTAGGTACCGGACTCTCGCTCTTGCACGAGCTGCACGCCGGCTAGCACCGTTAACTCATAACACATATTGGACTGACGTCCTATTCTTTTCTCCCGCTCGCTGATAAATTCCAAATTTGACACAGCTCCGGCTTACTTCCTAAAAAGCACTGAGTTACGCAAAAACCGTCATTTGCAGTTTTGCGCTTTTCAGAGAGAAAGGGAAGCGCAGTTGGGCGGGGTCCACGAAAGAAGGAGTAAGTCATGAAAAGGGGTGCTCTATTCTTCACTGCGACGCTGATCGCGGCAGCACCACCAACCGTGAAAGCCGTTTCGCCGGACACTCAGGCGCAACACACGGCACGAGCTCTAGTGGCATCGAGCGGACAAGGTGCACGGGTCTCTTATCACTCTGCAACTGGTAAACTCCGATTTTTTGGTACGGCGCCAGGTAAAGGCGCGGTATCCCCACGTATTCAGAGTTTGTCAGCATCAGGACAGCCACCGGAAGTAACGGCACGGGCTTTTCTACAAGAATACGGCGAAGGGTTTGGGATCAAATCGCCCGATCGAGAGCTAGCTACTCGGCGCGTTCGCTACGTGGGAGTTGGCCGGAGTGTGGTTCGTTTTCAGCAGGAGTACCAAGGTTTGCCAGTCATTGGAGGAGAACTTATCGTTCACCAAGATGAGAAACGCGCCGTGACGTGTGCTATCGGCGAGGTGATGCCGGAGCTTTCCCTCAATACTAACCCAGCTCTTTCGTCAGCCCAAGCTGAAGAAATCGCAAAGATGCTTTGTGCGAAATATTACGGCGTGCTTCCGGGTTCGCTGGTGGCATCACCGGCTCAACTTTCGGTTTACGTCCCAGCCCTGCTCGACTCACGCTCGACACAGCCCCCGATGCTCGTGTGGCAAACGGAGGTGCAAGACTCCGGCGAAAAGCCAGTGCGGGAGTACGTCCTGGTTCACGCACTTACCGGGAAAATAGCTCTCCATTTTAACAAGATCTACCATTTGAAGAATCGCATGGTGTACGACTGCAACAGTGGGGCCACACTGCCCGGCGTCCTGAAACGATCAGAGGGACAGGTCCCTTCAACGATTGCTGACGTCAATGCCGCATACGACGGAACGGGCAGCACCTACGATTTCTACTCAACATACCTTGGCCGCGACAGCATTGATGGAGCCGGCATGACCTTGGTTTCTTCGGTGCGTTTCTGTCCCTCAAGTTCTGAGTGCCCCTACCTCAACGCTTTCTGGAATGGATCTCAGATGGTCTTCGGCGCCAATATGGCGGCTGACGATGTGTGTGCCCACGAGCTAACTCACGGGGTCACCGAGCGCGAATCGGGACTCTTCTACTACATGCAGTCGGGGGCAATCAACGAGTCACTCTCCGACATCTTTGGCGAGTTCACTGACCTTGTGAACGGAATTGGCAACGACGCCCCTTCGGTAAAGTGGCAGGTGGGCGAGGACCTGCCCGCTAGCATTGGCGTGGTACGCGATATGTCCAACCCAGGTCGGTACGGACAACCCGATGCGACAGACTCTCCCGACTACTACTGTGGAAACCTTGATCAAGGTGGCGTCCACACAAACAGTGGGGTGGCAAACAAATGCGCCTTTCTCATGGTGGACGGTGGAGAACATAATGGAGTTACTGTCACCCCTATTGGCATCGCCAAAACAGCAAGAATCTGGTACGACGTTAACTGCAACTACTTAACAAGTGCAGCTGACTTTCAGGACCTCTATGATGCATTGATCCAGGCAGCTCTTTCACTCGCTGGCTCAACAGTGTATGGAGGACAGACGTTTACGCTGGCGGATGCCCATCAGGTAAAAAATGCTGCGGAATCAGTGAAAATGAATATGAACCTTCCCTCCTGCCGCGCACAGGAGGCACCTCATTGCCCAGACCCGTTGGCATCGGCCTTCGACATTTGGTACGACGATCTGGAGAATCCACAAAGCGGGAGGTGGTCACGGGGCTATGCCGTGGGTGGATCCAAATGGTATTATCCTCAAAATACACATCCGTACCCAGACTTCGATGCGACCTATGCAACCAGCGGGAAGGCAAACTTTTGGGGAGACAACGTCGACGTACAGAGTGACTCGTGGATCCAAATGACTGAGAATGTTGCGATTCCCACAACACCGACTGTTGTCTATCTGCATTTTCGACATGCTTACGATTTCGAGCCGCCGAATTACGATGGTGGGGTGATCGAGTATAGCGTTAACAACGGGGCGACGTGGCTTGACGCGGGGAGCCTCATAGAGGTCAACGGATACACTGGCACCCTTGCCACCGGATCTTCCAATCCGCTGGCAGGGAAACAAGCCTTTTGCGGCAAAAGCAATGGATATATTTCCACACGTCTCAATTTGACCTCTCTCAAGGGCATGGATGTGCGATTTCGGTTCCGCATTGCCACGGATTCGAGTATGGCGGGTTTGGGATGGTTTATTGACGACATTCGGATCTACACGTGCGGCTATCGAGTGACTACGAAGAGCACTGATGCGTTCCAGTCACCCAACGGCTGGTTCGAATTCGTCAGAGTACCAAGCAGTGGAAATGTGGCCGAAACCGATTTTGACTCTTCCACACAAGCGATCCGAGTAAGAGTTTCGAGCGATGCAAGTCGTTACCGAATCGCCGGATGGCTTACAAATCAAAATAACTGGTTACCCTATTATTACGTTGGATATGATAATTACGTCAGGGGCAAGTTTTACGTTTATGCGACCGGGCAATCGAATCCAAACCAATTAAACACGATTCCCAATTTCCGGATGCGGCTGGCTAATCGATTTGCTGTAACTTCGATGCTTGAGGTGCTCCCTCATTCCAGCGCCACAAGCGGAGACGAGCCTATTTCGCTGGAGCTGCGACCTTCTACAATTCCCAGCAAGCCCTCGCTTTACCGAGTAGATTTTGATCCCGTGGATGTTCCCCAGCTCATAAATAATCCACTAAGCGAAGGTATCACGCAAGGATTTGAAATTTATGCGCTTGATCCGCAGGACAATGGCTACGTGTGTTTGACGGAATGCTCGGTTGGGGTGTATCCGAAATCAGCAATTTCCGTTAGTGGTTCAAACTTAATGTGGTTGGCGACTTATGCTCCCACTAGCTCTTCCGCGGGAGATTTGGACTCGATGAAATCAGGGGCTACCCTCGACCGATTTAGCATGATCATGTCCTCGACGCCAGGAGTTTTCCCAACGAGAGACAATGCAGTTTATCCAAGTGTGACTTCGGGTCCCAGTGGGATTACTTTAGACTCCACGTCATTTGACAACCAGGGGGGCACGCGAGTTGGCGTCGTGCAAATTGATTTTTCCCCCGACGTGAGTACAGGGCAGCGCGTGCGGATTGAACCAAATAAGCAATACTTAGTGAGATACCATGTCACATCGACGCAGCAGTCAAACCGCAACCCACAGATGCGTTTGCGCGTCCGCACCTGTCTCTTATACACATC
>JANZZJ010000247.1 GCA_026419455.1 Candidatus Sumerlaeaceae bacterium
AACAAATCTTCCCTGCGCGACCTGCTTACGAAATTGTGTCAGGTAGTACTCAAGCGATGGCGTTACGGAGTCGAATGAGTGAGAGTCAAAATCAGCCACCGCCAAGCTTTCTTCCACCACCGAGTGATGAACGACGCGATGCGATTGAAGTGCCTCCAAAACTTCCGGCAAACGGCAATAGAGTTGCTCGGGTGCAGGAATTGATGAATCTGCTGCGAGACGTTCGAGGTAACGGCGGTTCACAACCTGCGCAAAATGCTCGGCGAGAAGCGGATAAGTCTCCGGGGTGTCGAGGAGCACTAGCGAGTTCTTTGGCAACAGCTCAGCAAGCGATTGTAAGCAGCGTTGCCCGGTTTCTGCTTGACGCTGGAAGGCGACATGGAAAAGCGCCTGAAGCCGGGCAGGCAAGATGGTGATAGACCCGATTTCGGCCTCGCGGCGAAGGGAACGCTGCGTGTGAACATCAAACCAGCGTATGCTCTCAATTTCCGCCCCGAACAGGTCGAGCCGTACACCATGCTCGGTGTCGAGGGGGAAGACATCCACAATCCCGCCGCGAATGGAAAATTCTCCGCGCCTCTCTACGGTGGGAACTCTCTCATAGCCCAGCTCAACTAAACGCCGGGCGAGTCCAAGAGTATCTACAGCCTGTCCCCATTGGAGCTCGATAAGGTTTTCACGCAAAACATCAAGCGACGGAACGCGTGTCAAAAGCGCTTCAATGGAAGTGGCACAGACAAACGGCTGCGAACGCGACGGCGAAATCGTGAGCGCATGAAGAACTTCGAGATGTTTGAGTTGTTCCTCGAGCGACGGTTCATCTTGCTCGTAGGGCAATAACTCGGACTTAGGAAAATGGTACGCATCAATGCCGCCGAAAAAGCAGAGGTCTTCGTAAAGATCCGATGCTCGTTCAGCATTGGACGTCACCAAAAGTAGGCATGGGGCACCCTCATGGAAATGCTGGACAGCGGCGACTCCGAACACGGAGACAGCGGACGCTCGTAGGCCAGAAACCACCACTGGTTCACCCGGCGCTGTGGTCCGAAGCGCGCGAAGAAATCTTTCAAAGGTGTTCGTCCCTGCAAACCTGCGTACGATTTGCGAGGTTAATGCTGTGGACTCTGATGACATATCCCGTGTCATTTGTGCCTTTGAGAGTTGCAGTGGCGATTCCGTTGTAAGTCACTCCGCCTGAGGTGCAAATTGCCGTCCCCCCATCCGCTCGGTTTCATATTCAGATTCTTGAGCGTCATTCATTATAGTTTCATGTGAAATGGGGTGTTTGCAGTTGCACTGTCGCCGCTACCGTCCTTACCTGAATTGCATGATTCTTGCGCCCCGAAAGTAGAAGCTCGGAAACGAACGACGATGGTTGGTAAGGATTTTGTGCGCACAACGTTGGTTGATCGGGCTGAGCGGCTCGCCAAGTTCTATCGAACTGCACTTGTCGAAAATGTGATCCCCTTTTGGTGCAAACATTCGCCAGACAAGGAGTTCGGCGGGTATTTCACCTGCCTTGACCGCAGCGGCAATGTTTACGACACGGATAAATTTACGTGGCTTCAGGCACGCCAGGTATGGACGTTTTCCATGCTCTACAACCGGTTGGAGCCAGATGCGCAGTGGCTACAGATGGCAAAACTCGGAGCCGACTTTCTTGCCCGCCACGTGAGGGACGCAGAAGGAAACTGGTACTTTTCCCTTACCCGCGACGGCAGGCCTTTGGTGCAACCTTACAATATTTTCTCTGAGTGTTTTGGTGCAATGGCGTTTGCACAATACGCGCTGGCCACCGGCAGTGATGAAGCAGCTACCATTGCCCGGCAGGCGTGGGAGGTCATCCAGCGGCGACGCGAAAACCCAAAGGGGCGGTGGTCCAAAATTGTGCCGGGCACGAGACCTATGGTTTCCTGCACGCTTACCATGATTCTTTCCAATCTCGTTCTAGAAATGGAGCACCTTCTCGAGGGCACCGCCGTGGAGCAGACTATTGAGCAGTGCGTGGCTACGGTGATGGGGCGGTTTGTGGATGAGGAAACGGGCCTGATGTACGAACACATCGCACCTGACAATTCCCACCCCGACACGTTTGAGGGCCGATTACTCATCCCTGGCCACGCGCTCGAGGCCATGTGGTTCATGATGGCCATCGGCGAGAGGCGTAACGATGTCGCCCTTATTGAAAAGGCAATCCGGGTGGCACTGCAGACGCTGGAATTCGGGTGGGATAAAGACTATGATGGGCTGTTTTATTTTATGGACGCACGGGGAAAGCCGCTTCTCCAGCTCGAATGGGATCAAAAACTTTGGTGGGTGCATGCCGAAGCGCTCGTGGCCCTGGCAAAGGCTATTCGGTTAGCGCCAACGAAGGAACTCCGCAAATCTGCCTGGGAGTGGTATAAGAGGGTCCACGATTACACGTGGAGCCGATTTCCCGACCCTGAATTTGGCGAATGGTTCGGTTACCTTCACCGCGACGGGGGGCACGTCAACATGATTAAGGGAGGCAAGTGGAAAGGGTGCTATCATATTC
>JANZZJ010000129.1 GCA_026419455.1 Candidatus Sumerlaeaceae bacterium
GGGGGCTGAGGTACCGCCAGCGCGAGATTCCCACCCACGCCCCTCAATCCAAAGCTTGGCCGGGGAGGCAAATTCGCGAAGGCCATGGGTAGGCGCGAGACCTCCAGCGCAAACAACACCTTCGAAGATCAGTATGAGAAAGACAACAATTAACCAATCTGCGAAGTTGAGCCCATCGTCGTCCCCGAGACATCCCACCGCAGTTCGTCCAGAATTCAGACACCTCCTAGCGCTCTTGTTCGCCTTTGAAGAACTTGAGCCGCCAGACGAGGATGCATCCCACCACCAAAAGAGCGCAGAAGTAGGCTGGATACCCATATTTCGGCAAATTGACGTCGAGAAGAGTCGTTGCACGTCCAATGAGAAGCGAAATACGCGCCAGGACAATGCTGCCATAAGTGGCGCCAAATGTAATCATAACAAACCAGATTCCGACATTTCCCATGGCGCCGAGAAGGCCCGCGCGCCGCGTGGAAAAAAAGAAATAGGTGAGGACTGTTACTACCCCGACCACAAGAACGGCATTGTTCAGGATGCTCGGTGCTGCCGCTTTGGCACCCGGCCAGAAGGGCAAGGCTTCCGGTCCGGACATAGCGCTTGCCAGCGGCAACATGGTGCCCGCCACCTGATCAATGAAATTGGCTTTGGCAAATCCGGTAAGATTCAAGGCGGCAAAGGAGCCCACCA
This sequence comes from Candidatus Sumerlaeaceae bacterium, assembly GCA_026419455.1. Taxonomy (GTDB): domain Bacteria; phylum Sumerlaeota; class Sumerlaeia; order Sumerlaeales; family Sumerlaeaceae; genus DRVG01. Next base: position 688 of record JANZZJ010000129.1, read on the forward strand.
CCAGTGCCATGGGCCAGCGGCTCAGCCACCCCAATTTCGGAATCAGACGCGACAGCAGGAGAAGCCCCAACACCGCCGCACCCCACCTCCACTGGGCAAGGTAACCATCCATCTTTCCCTCCGCCATCGCTTGAAAGCCGCGGTGGATATGGAGCACAAAGTTGGGATAGATCGTGCCACGGAACGCCTGATAAAAATAGTATCCTGCCGCCACGCCAACGTAAATGTGTTCCACAGCTTTATAGATCGGGTTATCCCGATAAAGGAAACTGAACACTGCCAGTGTGAAAAAGCAGACGAGCCATACTCCGAGCGTTTCCATGAAGGGGCCATACGTTCCCGTCATACACGCGCTCCTTTCCTGCGCCGTAACCACCACAGCCAAAATTGTGCGGCGTTACCAGCCAGCACCAGCCCCACAATGAGAATGTGCACGGCACTTTGGATGAACATGCCACGTGTGGCATAGCCGGGGCGGCCCACCAACTTTTCGTACTCGGCGGCACCCGCCAGCCCCCCAACAAAACCGAGAAGATTCCGGGACTGATAATAAGGGTATAATTGGGGCGATATCACCGCCGTCACCCCCGCCACCATACGCATGCCATAACGGCTTTGAGCCTGCTGAATATACTCGACGGCACCTGGATCTCCAACAGCGATCGTTATAAGGAGGTCAATGTCGCGGTAGGTGTCCCAGCCCTGCATGATGGGTAAGTTTGCCGTAGGATTCCCTTGGTAATCCGTAGGAAATGCCCCCTTGAACGATGACCCGATTTTCGCAATAGCCACGCGGTCGCCAGCCTTGAAACCGAGGTTGACGTAATCCACTCCGCGCACCTTCTTCTTGCCTTCGCGCTCAAGTTGCCCCACGACCACCGTAAACGCTTTCTCAATCATCGGTGGACCGTCGGTCCACAAACTCGAGCAAATCACTTTGCAGTCCTTTTCCAGAAGCTGGCGAAGAATGGCAATGTGCTGCGGCCAAAGCTCGGCCTCGCTGCCAGGCCCGTAATCTATCGAGAGATGGACACGCGCACCTGGGGGGAGGGCTTCAATGGTCTCATACATCGCGCGTACCTGTTCCGACACTGTCACGGGCATGGAAACCGGTACCACGAGGAACAGCACCACGACCGAGCCAAGAACAAGGAAGATCCATCGGCGATCGAGCGCCACGAAACGCTCCAGCCATCGTTCCCAGCCAGTTGATATGTCCTGTTGAGAGCCGTTCATGCCATTGCTAGCCTTTGAGGTATGGTTTCTCCACGCCGAAAATGACCCGCAATCCCGTGGCGATCATGCCAATAGCAGCGCCGATCTGAATGGCACGCTGTCCCGCCGTGTTGGGCCAGGTCATAATCCATTCCTGTAGCCATGGAAACCCTTTCCAAATAGCCCCGCCAATAGGCACACGCCCAATCATCACAATCACTGCCGCTACTAGCAGTAATGTGGCGTGCACGTTCTTGGCACGGAAAGCGCGGAAAGCTGCACTCGCGACAAAAAATGCCAAGAGTGCGAAAATAGTTGCGGAAAGCGGGAAATAGACGTGGTCGAACATAAAATCGAAGAGGCTATCGTGGATGGCAACGGGTAAACCGCCGGTTGCGCGTCCCGCCATCTCCTCACGGTACCACTTCACGCCGCCAGCGATCATCATCGTGAACATGCTCACGAGAAGCAGGAGCTTGTACCCCCAGTCCTTTTTGCGCTCCATCACGGCTTTGAGATTAATCTTGATAAGATTGAGCACCCCCAAAACGATCGCAAACGAAAGGGTCACCATCCCCCATTGTTCGAGCTCCTCTGCGATTTTCGCAAAGGGACTGTAGGTGCTGAAGTACTTCAAAATCATGAAGATCCCGACGAAGCCGCAGATAAACACTGGCACCCTGTTGCGCATCGCTCAGAAGATCTCCTTGAGAAGTTGAAGATACGTCATTAGTGTGGGCGAGGGGAAAAGGTTGACCGCTGTGGCCAATGCCACACCCACAAGGATAACGATCAAATAAACCATTTTTAACCTGTCCGCAGCCTCGATACTGGCGACAACCGATGGGTCACGCGACAAGTAGGCCGAGGCGGCGAAAAACTCTTCGCCGATCAGTGTAAAATCGCAGGCAGCCACAAAAAATGGTAATTGCGCCACATTGGCGGTCCCTGCCACCTGTATGGCACCACTCATGGAACCTGTTTCTGCAAGGGTGAGCGATTCGCTGTAAAAGCACCCTTGATAAATGCACGAGGCAGGACGCTCACGTAGCATGATCCCATTGACCCCGGCCGTGAAAGCGAACTGATCGTCGGACAAATAGCGCATATTGTTGGGAATGTAGTTTTCTGGGCGTCCCGCCGCCAGCGAAGCCGCCTTCACCACTTCTTCCGAGATTGTTAACACCACCGACCGGCGGCACGCCACGATGAGCGGTGTATCGTATTCCGCCGCAATGTAGGCCACATGCGAGAGAATGTTGATGCCTGCCAACGTTTGTATGTCGTCAATATCGTTGATCCCCGGTATGAACAACACAGGGCGCCCCATCTCCGTCGCTCGGGCGATGGCTTCCTCGATGGCGTCAATGCCAGGCAGACGCCGAAGCCGCATGGGACGTCCCACTTTCGTCTCTCGATAAAGATAAAGATAAAAAGCTCCAAACAGAAGCAACGTAATGAGAACGGGGAGCTTACCCACATCGAGGTAGTTCCATTCTTTGGGGAGAATCCGTTGGGTCTCAGCCGCCCACGCGCCGCTCTCACTCGCTAACAGAACGAGCGCGATGCCCCAAGCTTTGGCCACGCGATGGATGGCGCGATCCGCGCTTGTTCTCGCGGTTTGCTCGAATGGCAAGGGCATTCTCATAGTTCAATCAACTCCACGTTCGCTCGGGGCAAAACATGCTCGCGCCCGTCGGGTAACTCAACCACCATTACGCGCACTGTAGCGCCGGAGTCAATCACCACGGGTTCGGGCGGCAAGGCTTTGATCCGGGCTAGCACCCCAAAATGCGGCTCGCGAATGATACGCACAAGCGCCCCGACCCGGGTCTCGGTGATGGTTTGCTCTTCGACCTCGCCTAGGGGTTCGTTTGAGGAAACAATGATTTCTGGACGAATCACACCAGCGCGAATTTGCGTTGCACCATTGATCGAAGCCTCACGCCCTTCCAACTTGCGAAGCAGAGAGAAGGTGCGTTCCGCCATTGCGAGACGTCCGAAGCCTTCGGTCAGGATAAGTGTGGTGGCGATTTCCTCGCCGCCAGTTATGGCGATTCCAAGGTCGTAGCCCAAAATCTGGCTGAGATCTGCATCGTCAAAACTCCCCACGACGACTCCCACAGCACCGCGCTCGGCCGCAAGCCGGTAAGCATCAAGGGTGGCCCGTTGGCCACCGACAAGCACGAGCCCCTGCGCGTCGGCAGGCACTCGCTCGGGCGTCAGCTCATCCGTCGCCGCTTTCACAGCCACCGCAATCCGCCCATACTTTTCCCCGCCTACGCCCAAAATCCCTTGGATAATCGTGCCCGCTGCAGCAATCTCCACACCCTCGTCCTCAAGTACCTCGGTCACTTCGCCGCTAATATAGGCTGTGAGTTCCAACGGAATGTTGGGTTCCCGGAGGATCACCTGACCTGTGACCGCGGAAACAGCCTCCACCTCACCGTCGCAGGGTGCCGGAACCACGGAGCGAAAGAGGCCGAAAAGACCCACGTTTTCTGCAATGACCTGGCCGCGCCGAACGCGCTCGCCTACACCAACACGAAGCTTTGCAGGAACATCTGAAGGCTCGATGCCCAAATGGTGAGCGATATTGACAAGTTGCACGTTGCCCGGGAGTTCAGCCCGCGCCACTACCTGCTGGGCCTGTACGCGTTCCCCTTTTTGGACCAGCACTTTGCCGCGGATAGGCAACATGCGCCGTTTGCGGATAAGCGCTCGCTCGCGCACGAGAAGGCCTGGTGTGTAGGCGTGTGCCATCAGGTGCGCCCTCCTTCTGGCATCACAGGCTTTTCGACTCTCAGGTTTTTGTGCTCAGGCATCACTGACCAAAGGCTCCTATGGCTTGGGCCCACTGAAGCAGCTTTTGGCGGCGCTGCGCCGCATCCATCGGGAGTTGAATCGGGCGCCCCCGTCCGTCGAATACTATACCAACTTTTCCTCCCCACACGCGGCGTTCGCAGCGTCGCCCTCGTCCCTCGCCCACGTTGAGGCCACGAGCAGGTTGAAGGGTCAAACGGGCATGCATGCCCTCGCGAAGCTCCACCCGCACAAGCTCACCGCCCACCAGGTCTAATTCTTCCACAGAACCGTCATCGCGTTCAACGCGCGCTTTCAGCAATAGTCGGCCCGTTTTCACACGTCCCGCAGGTGCCACAACAGCCCCAATGGGAACCAGGCAGTCGCGCCAAAAAACTTCCATGGCGGCCTCGGGGGCTATTTCGCCGAGCACCCCAAGGTGAGGCATCATGAAAATGCTGTCCACGGCCAGCTGCGTTACGCCCAAGGGCTCAAAGGCGTCAATCATCATCAGAGCTGCCTGCTCGCGGCGGGGCGCGTGGCTGAGCACGCCACCGCTACCAATGATAAGGTCCAACTCCATCATGTTGACCAGCGTTTGACCAGAAGACGTCTGGGCAAAGGCATCGGCCACCGTGCGGCGAATCTGGACACCTTTGAGGGTTGTAGCGAATTCCTTATGCTGTTCCAGCGATAGCCGCAGAGCTTCGCGCGCCAGGGCCTGCTCAATGACCAGATCCTCCAGCAAATGGGGAATCGTCGTGGGCCTGATGATTTTGTTTTTTACGCGGTTGCGTACCTCAACCGCAGGCAAATCCACCCAGCTCCACCGCGCAACGTTATCAAATCCGGCACTGGTAAGAACGTTGCCGACACTGTAGCTCATGCCGAGATTCGCACTGACGGTGCGGTTGAACTTGCCTTGGAACACAGAAAATACGTCCGTCGTTGCGCCGCCGATGTCCACTCCCAGAACGGAGATCCCTTTCTCGCGCGCCACTACTTCCACAAGCTTTCCGACTGCCCCCGGGGTAGGCATGATTGGGGCATCGGTCATCGTCTTGAGCTTGTCGTAGCCGGGAGCCTGCGCCATGACATGTTCCATGAATAGCTCGTGGATGGCGTCGCGTGCGGGGCCGAGATTTTCCACCTCGAGCACCGGCCGAACGTTTTCCACTTCGTGAATGTCCACCAAGCCGTTAAGAATTTCGCGGACAACTTCGCGAGCTTGTCGGTTTCCCGCATAGACCAAAGGCAAACGATAACCGGTGCCCAAACGTGCTGTTGGTCGAGCAGCTCGAACAAGCTCGGCAAGCTTCGCCACATGAGTCACCGTGCCACCGTCAATGCCCCCCGCCAGCAGAATCATATCGGGGCGCAATTGGCGGATGCGCTGGATTTGTTGATAAAGGAGACGCCGGTCGTTGCTGCAGATCGTATCCATCACGATGGCACCCGCGCCGAGGGCTGCCCGCTGTGCACTCTCGGCTGTCATGGACCTGACGACCCCCATGACCAGCATCTGGAGGCCGCCGCCAGCACTGGACGTGGAAACGTAGGCATCGACCCCCTCGCCCTGGCGAGCGGGCCGAATGAGACGGCCTGCTTCATCGAGCAAGCGACGACCTGTCACCTCCTCGAGCTCACGCACAGCGTTTGCCACACCAACGGTGACATCATCGAAAGGGGCCTCAACAGTTGTGGGGGCCTCCCCCCGCGCCATGAGACGATAGCCATTCGGCGTTCTCGCAATGAGGATCGCCTTTGTGGTCGTGCTTCCGCAATCCGTGGCAAGAACGATGTTTAGCGCCTCAGCGATCTTTCTCGCTCCCTTTTTTCAATTTCTTCCAGCAGCCGATCCAACGTGCGACGGTCCTCAAGTGCCGCAGAGAGCTCCTCCCAACGCGACGGCTCGATGAACAGCGACGCAATCGGACCCAAAGCATGCAACGTTTGCGACGCGATGAAATTGAGCGGTCGCAGCGATTCGAAGAAGAAGATCGCTGGCGCACTAAGGCGCCGCTCGCAGATGCGATGGGCTAAGTTCTCGACCCACTCATCGTTGTGCGAGCGAGTGCTAGTGGCCCTACCGTCTGGCCTAGGCAGAGCTTGCGGCGTTGGCTTTGAACGGCTGTCCATTGTTCGCGCTCCCATTCGCGAAAAACAGGCCCCATTTTCAACCGCAATTTCGCCGTGTCGCGTTGGGTAAAAGAAAAAAAGACGCTTGAGAGCAGCGAATATAAACAGAACCAAATAAGCACTATTTATGTCCCGCGCATTTGGCGGCAAGAAAGTACAAAAACTTTAAAGGAGTGTAATTATGGCAAAGCTAACGTCGTTCCGGCTTCGCATTGCATCAAGTTTAGCAGCAATCAGCCTCGCTACCGTCAGCGTGGGGCTCATGCCTAGCGTAGGGCAAGCCAAAGAACAAGACAAACACACAACACACACGGCCTCGATGTGTGTGGTGGACACGGCAAAAAAGGCCGGGAGCTTCAATACCCTGCTGACTGCCGTGAAGGCAGCAGACCTGGAACAAACGCTGCGGGGGGATGGGCCCTTCACGGTTTTTGCCCCCACGGATGAAGCCTTTAAGAAATTGCCAGAAGGCACCGTGGAAAACCTCCTGAAACCAGAGAATAAGGAAAAGCTTAAAGCCGTGCTCACTTACCATGTGGTTCCCGGTAAGGTGTACGCCAAAGATGTGGTGAAGCTCTCTTCGGCGAAAACTGTGAACGGCAAAGAAGTGAAAATCACTGCCGAAGATGGGAAGGTGAAAGTGGACGACGCAAATGTCGTTAAGACCGATATTGAAGCTCGCAATGGCGTCATCCACGTCATTGATAAGGTCATCCTTCCCAAGGACTAAGCAATGCGAGGCGTTCGGCGCCTACCCATTGCGATGGAAAAGAGCCATCTGAAAAGACCTGAGCCAGAGGGATTGGATTAGATCGAAGGGTAAAGCCGATAATTCACTCAATGGCCGCTGGGGCCGGTGCAAAACCGGCCCCTAATTTTTTGCTAATGTTTGGGTTGCCACTGCTCTGCGCGTTGACGTGCCCAGCGGTCAACTGCCATGATTTCCTCAAGCGTGGCTGCTTGTCCCCCTTCATGGGCATCCAAGGCATCGCGGATAATTTCTGGAATACCCAAGAAAGGGATCTCCTCGCTCAAGAAGCGTGCCACTGCCACCTCGTTGGCGGCATTAACGACTGTCGGGTAAGTCCCGCCCAACCGTGCCGCTTCATAAGCGTAAGCAAGGCAAGGGAAGTTTACGAGGTCTGGTTGCTCAAACGTGAGTTTGCCAATACTGACAAAATCGAGCGGGGGAAACTTGTTCGCCACGCGCTTGGGATAGAAGAGGACGTTTTGAATAGGAAGGTACATGTCCGTAACCCCAAGCTGGGCAATGATCGAGCCGTCAACGAATTCGACCATAGAATGAATAGTGCTCTGAGGGTGGATGACAACCTCGACGCGCTCCACCGGAATATTAAAAAGATGGTGCGCCTCTATGACCTCGAAGCCTTTGTTCATGAGAGTGGCGCTATCTATCGTAATTTTGGGTCCCATACTCCAAGTGGGATGACGAAGCGCTTCCTTGCGGGTAATAGCGAGAAGTCGCTCGCGTTTGGCACCACGAAAGGGGCCACCAGACGCGGTGAGCACAATACGCCGCACGGCGTCGCGCCCTCCGCACATCATGCACTGGAAAATAGCGTTGTGCTCACTATCAATGGGCAGAATGGAAACGCCGCGACGCCGCGCCTCTTCCACTGTCTCTTAT
>JANZZJ010000050.1 GCA_026419455.1 Candidatus Sumerlaeaceae bacterium
TGTGTAAGGAGGGCGGTGGAGTATGGAGCTTCGCAACGGAGAAAAACCGTTAATTAGAATTCTTACAGCAGGAGATGAACTCTCGCTGGAAGAAAAGGTGAACGAGTACATCGAGTCGCACCCAGACGAGCGATTGTTGCAGATCGATGTGCAGCAAGTGGAGTATCACGCTAGAACGGGTAGCGTTGAGTTTGGACTAATGGCGCTCCTTGTGCTCGCGGTGAAAGCCGCTTAAGTGAAGGGTGAAGGTTGTGGGTTCCGCCACGGCGGAGCATAGCGAGTAAAACGTTAGGTCGGATAGAGAACCATGCTTTTACCAAAACGAGTCAAACATCGTAAGGTACAAAAAGGCCGGCGACGCGGTAAGGCCTACCGCGGTTGCGAATTGCATTTCGGCAGCTTTGGCCTCCAGGCGCTTGAAGCCGGCTGGATTAGTAACCGCCAAATCGAAGCCGCACGCGTGGCGATTTCGCGTCATGTGAAACGTGGCGGGAAATTGTGGATCAACATTTTCCCCGACAAGCCCCTTACGAAAAAACCCGCTGAAACCCGTATGGGTAAGGGAAAAGGTAACCCCGAGCAGTGGGTAGCCGTTGTCAAACCGGGTCGGGTGATGTTTGAGCTTGAAGGCGTGGAAAAGACCATTGCCGAGGAGGCAATGCGGCTTGCAGCGCACAAGCTGCCAATCAAAACTCGATTCGTCGTACGGGAGGAGGTCTGACCAATGCTGAAAGCAAAAGAACTTCGTGCTCTTCCCATCGAAGAACTGCAGGAACGGCTAGATCAGCTGATGAAGCAGCATTATGAACATCGTGTCCAGGCAACAATCAAAGAACTTCAAAATACGGCACTCCTCCGTCAGGAACGGCGCGACATTGCCCGGCTAAAAATGGTAATCGCCGAAAAATTGCAAGAGGCAAAAGCCGCGAACAAATAAGAAGTTGTGAGCTCAAAGAGTGAGAGGAAGCAATGACTAGCAACAAAAACAAAAGTCAGCGCGGACATCGCAAAGTTCGAGTGGGACGCGTCGTAAGTGAGAAAATGAATAAAACCGTCGTCGTCGCCATCGAGCGGTTCGTGATGCACCCGCTGTACAAGAAATATATCCGACGCACATCAAAGATCTATGCGCACGACGAAAAGAACGACGCGCATGAAGGCGATCTCGTACGCGTGATCGAGACACGTCCGATTAGCAAACTCAAAAGATGGAAAGTTCAGGCTATCCTCGAACGGGCACGCTAGCAGGCGCTGTAAGCGTGATTCAACGCTCCACAGACTGCTGGGACCAAGTTAAGGCAATTTGGTAGTGAAGGTGAAGAAGGATGATTCAGGAATACACGGTACTCGATGTAGCCGATAACACTGGCGCAAAAAAGATACGCTGCTTCAAAGTTCTCGGCGGTACGAAGCGACGATATGCTCGTATTGGTGATATTATCGTGGCCAGTGTGCGCGAGGCGACGCCCGACGCCACTGTGAAGAAGGGCAGTGTCGTCCGCGCTGTGGTGGTGCGTACGACCAAAGAGCTTGCCCGTGAGGACGGCTCCTATGTAAAATTCGACAGTAACGCAGCCGTCATCATCAATAACCAGAACGAGCCCATTGGCACCCGCATCTTCGGCGCAGTGGGACGTGAGCTTCGCAAAAAGAACTTTTTAAAGATCATCTCACTCGCCCCTGAGGTGATTTGAGGGAATCGTAAACTATGGCACTAAGAATCAAAAAGAACGATCGAGTTGTGGTAATCGCCGGTAAGAACCGTGGCGTGGTTTCCCGTGTTCTCTATGTCATTCCGAAAAAAAATCGGGCAGTTGTAGAGAATGTTAACATGATCAAGCGTCACACACGCGCCCGCGGTGCCAACCGGCCGGGGGGCATCGTCGAGCGCGAAGCCCCAATTCACATCTCCAATCTGATGCTGTATTGCGAAAAGTGCAAAAAAGGGGTAAGGTTCTCCTCACAGATTACCCCAGAAGGCGCAAAGCAGCGAGTTTGCAAGGGATGCGGTAGCGTCCTTTAGTAGGCCCTTGAGGCAACACAGTCGGTGACGCACAAAGCCGTCACCTATGCGAGAGAGGATGAGCAATATGGCGGAAGCCAAAGGAAAAAAAGAGAAGAAAACCGAACAAGCTGCTCCTGAGGGCGCTTCGACGAAGTCGGCAGTTCCCGAATTGAGCGCTGAAGAGCGGGCGATGCTCAAAGATTATGTTCCCGCCCTCAAGCGCAAGTACCGCGAAGAGATCATTCCCGCGATGGTGAAGCGCTTCGGTTATAAGAATGTCATGCAGGTGCCTCGCGTCGAGAAAGTGGTTGTCAACATGGGCGTGGGCGAGGCCTCGCGCGATCCTAAATTGCTCGAAGCGGCTATGCGTGATTTAGCGCTGATTACGGGCCAGAAGCCGAAACTGGCTCGTGCGAAAAAATCAATTAGCGCTTTCAAAATCCGTACAGGAATGCCCGTGGGTTGCTTTGTCACCCTTCGCGGCAATCGCATGTACGAATTTCTTGAGCGGCTCATTCGCATCTCTATTCCGCGTATCCGAGATTTTCGCGGCTTGCCTACCAGAAGTTTTGATGGGCGTGGTAACCATTCCATGGGCGTTCGTGAGCACACAATCTTCATGGAACTCGATATTAATAAGGTCACCACAATCCTGGGTATGAATATTACAACGGTGACCACCGCAAAAACAGACGAAGAGGCGCTGGAGCTTCTGCGTCTCTTTGGATTCCCATTCCGGAGCAAATAACTGAGCGAAAGATAAGGTGAGACGAAACGATGTCAACAGTAGCAAAAGAATACAAGGCAAAAGTACCTCCGAAGTTCTCTACGCGTAAGCGTAACCGCTGCCCGCTGTGTGGTCGGCCGCGGGGCTTTATGCGTGACTTTAATATGTGTCGTATTTGCTTCCGGATGCTTGCCAGCAGGGGACAGATCCCCGGCGTGCGAAAGAGCTCTTGGTAAGAAAAAGAAAATGGTTTGGTGCCCACGCAAGCACCGCAAAAAGCGGCAAGCGGCTCATGCCGAACTACCGCTAGAGACTGGAGGATCGAAAGTAAGCAGCTATGCCAGTAACAGATCCAATTGCTGACATGTTAACTCGTATTCGCAATGCGAATATGGCGTTCCACGATGAGGTCGAAGTGCCCTATTCGCGCATCAAGTGGGAAATTGCCAAAATTCTGCGCGACCAAGGTTATATTAAGGCGTGCTTCTGGAGCCCCAAAGGCAAGAAAAAGCCTCCCATCAAGATCCTCCTGAAGTACGGGCCAAACAAAGAGCGGATCATTCACGGACTTGAGCGTATTTCTAAGCCTGGAATCCGCAAGTATGCTGGAGCGCGTGAAATTCCCAAGACCTTGGGAGGGCTTGGGGTTACGATCGTGTCCACGAGCCAAGGAATCATGACTGACAAAGAATGTCGTCGGCGTAATCTCGGCGGCGAAGTACTCTGCGCCGTATGGTAAAGGGCAGCTCTCGTTCGTAAAACAGATTTCTACATCGGAATAAACTTGAAGCAGGAAAGACTAAAACGATGAGCCGGATAGGAAAACTACCAGTCCCAATTCCGAAGGGAACCGAGGTCAAGATTACGGCGAATGAAGTATTCGTCAAGGGACCTAAGGGTCAGTTGTCATGGGTGTTGCCCGACAGAGTCTCTGCGGAAATACGCGAGGGGGCTGTGTATGTGACTCGCCACGGCGACGACCGCCAGGCGCGCGCGTATCACGGCCTTGCCCAGAGGCTGATCCGCAACATGGTCACAGGTGTCAGCGAAGGCTTTAAAAAGGAACTCGAAATCAACGGCGTTGGATATCGTGCCTCGGTGGAAGGTAAAAAGCTGGTTCTCCAGCTCGGTTACAGCCACCCCATCGAATACGAACCACCAGCCGGGATTTCCATAGAGGTGCCCAAGCCAACCTCCATCATCGTTTCCGGTTTCGACAAGCAATTGGTTGGGCAAGTTGCTGCCGACATCCGCGCTTTCCGTCCACCGGAACCCTACAAGGGCAAGGGCATTAAATATGTGGGTGAGAGAATCATCCGCAAAGTTGGAAAAGCTGGCGCTAAGTAAACAAAGACATCAACCCCCACAAGACTACCTCACCTATGTGCGGTGAGGGAAAGGGTGAAAAAGGTATGTTAATCAAACACAAGTACGAGCTTAGAGAAAGACGTAAAATACGCATCCGTAAAAAAATTGCCGGAACGCCGGAGCGACCGCGTCTGTGTATTTACAAGAGCCTGCGCCACCTTTATGCTCAGATTGTTGATGATACTGCTGGCCACACGTTCGTCGCGGCCACTACCAATACCAAGGAGCTGAAGGCGGAAGGCCGAAAAACGTTTGCCAATCAGGAGTACGCTAAACGTTTGGGTAAGGAGATCGCTGAAAAGGCGAAAGCGGTCGGCATTACGCAGGTCGTTTTCGATCGCAGCGGGTATCCGTACCATGGTGTCGTAAAAGCGTTCGCAGAAGCGGCGCGTGAGGGTGGATTAAAGTTCTGAGCTGCGTGAAACAACGCATGAGATATCTTTAGGAGAGCAAAAAAAGGCAGGTTAACGGTGAGCATGAATCAGGAAGCCCCGGAAAACAAAGTTCAAGAAACACCCCAGACCGATTCGGTTGGCCAAGATGTGGCGCACCTTGCACCTGAGGCCTCTGCCTCACAGGCAGAAGCACCTCAGCAGCAAGTGGAGCCGCAGGTTGAGTCGCTGTATCGGACGTGGGAAAGCTCGCGACAGAAAATCCGGGTTGAGGAACTCGCTCTCAAGGAAGAGCTCGTGACACTCAACCGCACCGCAAAAGTAGTCAAAGGTGGTCGCCGTTTCAGCTTTGCCGCGTTGGTGGTTGTTGGTGATGGAAATGGGCACGTCGGTGCTGGCTTCGGAAAAGCCAATGAAGTCCCCGAAGCTATCGCCAAAGCGGTCGAAAACGCCAAGAAAAATATTATTCGCGTGCCTTTAGTGGGGCGCACGATTCCTCACCCGATCATTGGCCACTTCGGTGCCGCGCGCGTCATGTTGAGGCCTGCTTCCGAGGGAACGGGAATCATTGCCGGACCCGCCGTGCGTGCTGTGCTTCAGCTCGCCGGTGTCGGCGACGTGCTGACGAAAGTGTTAGGAACCAATAATAAAATCAACGTTGTCAAAGCAACCATTCGTGCACTCTCGTCGCTGCTCAGCGCTGAAAGTGTGGCCAGTGCACGCGGCAAAGAGCTTGAGGAAGTCGTCGGTAAAAAACAGGCAGCTCGGCTGGCGGAACAGAAGGTGGCCCAAACGGATGTCCCAGGAAACGCGCCTAGCGCTTCGGTTTGACCTTAGGAGGCGATGATCCAATGACTGAAAAGGTGAAAATCACGTGGGTGAAAAGCGGAATTAACCGGCTGCATAAGCACCGCCGGACGCTCCGTGCACTTGGCTTCACTCACCTCAATCAAACCAAAGTTCATGTTCTCACCCCTCAAATCAAGGGGATGCTCGATCAGGTCGGTTATTTGTGCAAAGTAGAGAAGGTGGAAGAAGCATGAAAATTCACGAACTTGGAAAAGATCCCGGACGTCGTCAGAAACGCAAGCGCCGTGGTCGAGGTGAAGCCTCGGGCCTAGGCCGCTCCAGCGGACACGGAACTAAAGGCTCGCAGGCGCGTAGTGGGCGTGGCAAGGGATATGGCGGAGCTTTTGAAGGTGGGCAGATGCCACTCATCCGCCGCATTCCCAAGCGTGGCTTTCATAATCCCTTTCGCGTGGAATTTGAGGTCGTCAATGTGGCCGCTCTCAACTGTTTCGATGACGGTGCAATTGTCGACCTTGATGCCCTCAAAAAAGCCGGAAGAATCCCAAACAAGGCCACCCGTGTGAAGATCCTTGGTAAAGGCGAGTTGACAAAAAAACTCACGGTGAAAGCTACTGCTTTCTCAAAAGGTGCCATTGAAAAAATTCAAGCCGTTGGCGGCGTAGCCGAGACGGTTGCGGAGTAACTACCGCCCGTGATCGCAGAGCACGTACTCCAGTGCATAAGCTGCGTGAATGGAATGACATACTAAAGCAAAGGCGAGACCAGTGATTGGGAGCATTAATGCCCTCGGTAATATCTGGAAGATTCCAGACCTCAAAAAGAAGGTCCTTTACACGTTATTGATACTACTTGTCTACCGCATCGGTGCTCACGTTCCCACGCCTTTTATAGACCGACGGGCGTTGAGTGAGTTTGTTGGCCGGTGGGGTGCGCAAGGTGGCGGCATTTTCCAAGTCGTTGACCTCTTCGGTGGTTACGCCTTCCGCAACATGAGCATCTTTGCGCTAGGAATCATGCCCTATATCAGCATGTCCATTATTCTCCAGCTCATGGCTGTCGTCTTCCCACGAATTCAAAAAATCCAACAGGAAGGCGTCCTGGGGCAGCGCAAAATCAACCGCTGGACCCGCATCGGGACAGTGTTCCTCACCGCGTTTCAGGCTTTAGGCTTGGGGATATGGCTCCTCAACGAACGACTGACCTACATGCGCGGGGGCTACACTGGACTCTTCCTTGTAGTGACTGTGCTAGCCATGACCACGGGCACCTGCTTCATCATGTGGCTTGGCGAACGAATCAGCGATAAGGGAATTGGCAATGGGATGTCCATTATCATCGCGGCTGGCATCATTGCGCACTATCCCGCTGATGTCGCTACCCTTTGGGCCCAGATCTCAAACGGAGGCGTGCCTGCCATTTGGGCTCCTGCCGTCGCTGTCCTGTTTATTATCTCTTCGATGGCGATCATTGTGGTCCAGGAAGGCACACGACGTATACCCATTCAGCACGCCAAGAAAGTGGTGGGCCGAAGAGTCTTGGCAGGTGGAACGAATTATCTGCCCTTGAAGATCAATACGGCTGGCGTTATCCCCGTGATCTTTGCTTCGGCCATTCTCTCCTTCCCCAGCACCATTGCATCCTACGTGGGAGGGGGCCATCGGGGTGGGTGGCTGGGTGACTTTTTTGCTCAGAGTTCCAATGCCAATCTCTATACTCTATTTCAGCGGCTGTTTGGTTTGGAACAGGGGGGAATCTTTCTCGTCCTGAAAAGTTTCAACCCTTATATCATTTTGTTTACCCTGCTAACTGGCTTCTTCTGCTACTTTTACACTGCAGTTGTCTTTAACCCGGACGACATCGCCAACAACCTGAAAAAATCTGGAGCCTTTATTCCAGGCAAGCGACCTGGCAAACCCACTGCCGAGTATTTGGACTACATTCTCACTCGAATTACGACGGGGGGAGCAATCTTCCTTTGCGCCATCGCGGTTGTGCCGATGATTCTCGAAACCTCGTACCGCATGCCCCATCAAGCGTCATCATTCATTGGCGGAACGGGCCTAATCATTGTCGTCGGCGTCACTCTCGACACCCTCAAGCAGATTGAGTCCCAGTTGCTCATGCGCCACTACGAAGGCTTTGCCATGCGGCGCACGGCGTCGGTTGCCCGCTGGCGTTAGCGTGGGTTGGGGATGTGAATGCAGCGCTCACTGAGATTAGTCTCTCAGTGGGCGTTTTCGTTTCTCGTGTGGATTGGTTGAGGCCGGCGGATGACATGAGGTGAGCCCTAAAGTCCCGAGGTGCCGCTGATGATCCAGAGCTCTCGCATAGAGATTAAATCACCTAAAGAAATTCAACGAATGAGCGCCGCAGGTAAACTTCTGCGTGCTGTGTTTCTTGAACTCGAAAAAGCTATCCAACCTGGGATAACTACAGGTGAGCTCGATCAACTTGCTCGCAGGCTCATCGAGGATGCCGGTGCAATCCCTGCATTCCTGGGTTACCAGGGTTATCCGGCGACGCTTTGCACGTCAGTCAACGAAGAAATAGTTCACGGCATTCCTGGCCGACGCGTGTTGCGTATGGGCGATATCGTTGCCATTGACTGTGGCCTAATCCTCGGCGGCTTTTACGCTGACTCAGCATATACCTATCCAGTCGGAGATGTTACTCCTGTCGCTGCCCGGCTCATTGAAGTCACGCGCTGCGCTCTCAATGCAGGAATCAACGAAATGCGGCCCGACAACCGTTTGGGAACACTCTCCGCCGCCATACAGAAAGTAGTGGAAGACGCTGGATTCAGTGTCGTGCGCGAATACACTGGCCACGGCATAGGGCGGGCACTGCACGAACCTCCCCAGGTGCTCAACTTCGGCACGCCTGGAACCGGCTTGCGGCTCAGGCCGGGGATGGTCTTTGCCATTGAACCGATGGTAAACGTCGGTACCTGGAAAACTCGTGTTCTGGACGACGACTGGACTGTGGTCACGGCTGATGGCTCCCTTTCGGCTCATTTTGAACACACTGTCGCCGTGACAGAAAATGGGCCCCTGGTGCTAACGGCGTAACGACTCGATTGGGAGCCGCCGACCGAAAGAGTTGTCCTGTTTTCAAGGAGTAGGGCAGAAGCCGTACTTGAAACAGCTAAAGAACGACCCTTATAAAGACGGACAATAGTATTGATTTGGAAAAACTGAACTCGTGGTCAAACTTTCGACCAGTAAGCGAGAATAGTTACCGTAGTAAAGGCGAGTCTTGCATGCGATGAAAATCTTGTTTTTACATCAACATTTTTACCCTGAAACAGTGGGGACATCCACGCGTGCTGTGGAGATTGTTGACTATCTTGTCCAGCGGGGCCATGAGGTAACAGTTGTCGCTGGTATACCGAGCCACCCCTCCACTATGCGCAGTGGGGAGGTCTCACGCCAACAACCAAGGTACGAAAATTTCCGTGGCGCCAAACTCTATCGCGTTTGGACCTATGGCTCGAATAAGCCGGACACTTTCCTGCGCCGAATGATGGCGTACTCGTCGTTCATGATTCTCGGTTTTCTGAAAGCTCTGACACTTCGTGGGCACTTTGATGTTATTGTTGCCATAAGCCCACTGCCCAATGGCATAGCCGGTTTGGGACTGAGCCTGTTGCGTGGCTGGCCTCTCATGTTCGATGTCTGCGACATCTGGCCCGACTGCGCGATTGCCGTCGGCATGCTGCGCAACCCTGCACTCATTGCTTTATCCAAATGGGCGGAAAAGATGGTTTATAATCGTGCGCGGCGCATCGGAGTAGTTACGCGTGGCTTCATCGAAAATATCCACAACAAGGGCATCCCGCGAGAAAAGATCCGCCTCTTGCCTGATTGGGTTGATCCCGATACGTACGATTCCTCCAAAGTCGATCGTCATGCGGTCCGGCGCGAGTACGAGCTCGACGGGCGCTATGTTGTTTCGTTCCTAGGTAATTTCGGTTTGCTCATGGGGCTGGAGACTATACTCGAAACTGCTCGAATCGTCCGCAACACGGATCCTGATGTCTTGTTTCTTTTTGTGGGGAAAGGCGTCGCTCAGCCCATGATGGAAGAGAAAATCTCAGCGTGGAATCTGACAAATGTTCGCATCATCCCCTATCAACCCCGCTCAAAGGTTCCGGCTTTGCTTGCGGCTTCGGATGCACTAATCGTCACCTATATGAAAAACGACATCACGCTCATTACCGTCCCCTCCAAGATTTACGAATATATGTCTAGTGCTCGACCCATTGTCGCAGGTGTCGCTGGAGTGATAGAGCAGATTCTCACAGATGCTGGCTGTGGTCTCGTCAGCCGAACCCGGGATCCTCAAGAGCTGGCTCGTCACATCTCGTATCTCAAAAGCCACCCTGAGGAAGGGCGTTCCATGGGAGAACGTGGGCGCCAGTACGCCATTGAACATTTCTCTTTCGAAAAAGTGGCCGAGGCTTATGAGAAGACCGTCGAAGAATCTGCTCAATCACAATAAGGGCGACTCACATCCAGCGCGATGATCGGTGACTCCCAACAGACCAACTTTGCCGTGCCTCGGAACGCGCAGGCTCAGCCGCGCCTCTCGGTAATCATTGTGAACCTCAACACGCGCCAACTCTTACACGCTTGCCTGCGCTCCCTGCAGGCAGCCCTTACGTCTGATGACGTTGAAGTAATCGTCGTGGACAACGGCTCAGCCGACGACAGTTGCGCCATGGTGGCCAACGAGTTTCCACAAGTTCATCTCATTGCCTTGCGCGAGAATCGAGGATTCGCAGTTGCAAACAATTTGGGAATGCGCGCGGCGCGTGGTCGCTATTTCTTGGTTCTCAACAGCGACACGGAGATCATTGGTGACGCACTGAATAAAATCTGCGATTTCATGGACGCACATCCTGAGGTGGGCGCCCTAGGACCCAAGCTCCTCAATACCGACGGGACGTTGCAATACTCTTGCCGGCGATTTCCGAGTTTTCGAACAGCCCTCTTTCATCGCTACTCGCTCATGACACGTCTTTTTCCACGGAATCGTTTCTCCAGTGAGTATCTTATGACTGACGTCGGTCACGACCGAACGATGGACGTTGATTGGGTTAGTGGAGCAGCGCTCGTCGTCAGGCGGGAAATTTTTGAGTCTTTGGGCGGTTTTGACGAAGGGTTTTTCATGTATGCAGAGGACGTCGATTGGTGTTACAGAATCAAGCAAGCGGGCTGGCGGGTTGTGTACCTGCCGGAAGCTCAGATCCTGCATCATATTGGCCAATCCACGCGCTTGGTTCCCTACGCAATGACGTTACAGCGCCATCGAAGCATGTGGCGTTTCTATCGCAAGCATTATAGCCGTGGTATCGTCCTTGTGGACGTCGCCACATTTTGCGGTATTGCCATACGTTGCGGCGTGATGATGTTACGAACATGGCTCATTCGGCATTTGCGCAGACAAGAGAGGTAGCGCAATGGTGACAAGTGGTGTAATTGCGGTCGTGGGGAGTGCCAGTGTGGTTGCTGGTGTCGTAGCCGGCTACGTGGCATGGCGCAAAATAGGTCCTTCTGCGGCGGAAGAGAAATCGTCGCCAAAAGCCGCCCTCCCCTTAATAGCTGGGGTTGCCGCTGGATCTCTTGCCATGCTTTTCTTTCTCCCAGCGGTCCTCGCGCCACGGGACCGTTTCTACACCGAGCGGCAAGCGCTCCAAATTCTTGCGGCAGTCAACGCTTCCACATTTCTCCTTTTTGGCGTTTACTATCTTGAACGGATTCGTTCCCTCGCTAGCAGTTGGCATAGGAGGCTCTTCCTCCGATTGGTTATTGAACTATTGGCCTGCCTCGTTGTCATCGCGGCTGGTGTACGTTTTACCGTGCTTAGCCCCATTCCCGGCAAGGAGATCCCATTAGAAGGGTGGGCATGGCTTGCGACGCTCGTATGGATGTTGGTGGCTATGAATACTGTCAAGTTGCTCGATGGAATAGAGGGTGCCGCGTCAATCTTGCTTCTCGTCGCCTCCGTGGCGATTTTTTACACAACGTGGGGGACTGAAGAGTATTTCCTGCAGACATTTGCCATTGCGCTGGGCGGCGCGAGTCTTGCCTCACTGCGTTTCACAGCCTATCCAGCACGATGGTCTCTGCGTGGCCCAGGTAGTTCCGTTGCAGGGTTTGTTTTCGCAGTTTTGACTGTTTTGGCTCGCCAAAAAAGTGTTGCTGCGCTGCTCTTTATATTTCCGCTGGCACTTGTCCTCATCGTATTAGCCGGTGCAGTTTTATCCGGGCTCGAGCGCATCTTATTTTCTGACCGTGATCAAACATGACAGTGTCGAAAACTACGTTTCCTACAATTGTACTGGTCTCAGCGTCGCCACGCAGGCGAGCAATTCTTGAGAAGCTTGGCTTGCCGCTCGTTGTTGCCCCAGCCCATGTTGATGAAGACGCTATTCCTTACTCGTCACCACGCGAACTCGCTCTGAAAGCGGCTTATGCCAAAATCCAAGCGCGAGCCCATGAATGGCAGAACACTATTTTGTTGGCATGCGATACCATCGTGGCGCTCGACGGGCACGTTTTCGGGAAGCCCCGCGACTACGACGACGCCCGTCAGATGTTGCGCCGACTAAGTGGGCGACGCCACAGTGTGATTAGCGGCGTGGCGGTCAAAGCAACTCCCAGCTCTGTGCTACTCGATGCGGAAGAGACATTCGTGACATTTCGTCCGTTGACGGAAGAGCAGATAGATGCCTACGTTAAATCAGGTGAACCGATGGATAAAGCAGGGGCCTATGCCATTCAAGGACTGGCCGGCAAGTTTGTCGCGAACATTGAAGGCGACTATTGGAACGTTGTCGGTTTGCCTGTCGAGAAACTCCTGGAAATGTTGGGACAATTCATAGATGTCGGCCATCTTCGACAAGCGGCCCGCAATTTGCGCAAAGATGACATCTAACATGACCCTATACCGTGGATTGCCGAAAAGCTTGCGGCTCTTAATCCTACTGTTAGCTATCACGGTATACTTGTTTGGGTTTAACGTGCCGGGGTCGCCACATCCTGGAACTTCTATGTCTTTCTCCCGCCTGTGGCACATTCCTGCCCTGGAACAATTCCAAAGTCGCGGATGTGTTCATCTACCTCTCTGGTGGTCGGCTCCAGCCGCAGGCGTGCCCCTTTGGGCAGCTGGTCATGGTGGCCAAATTCTTGCAAATCCTCTAGTGATGTTGGTCGCGCAGTTTAGCTCACCCTCGCTAACCTTGTGGCTATGCAGCGTCGTCAATTTCCTCCTCGCCTGGCTGGGGTGTGTTATCTATTTGGGTCATCGGAGGCTACCCCGCCTACTCACGTGGGCAGCCGCGGTTGTTTACGCGGCAAGCCCCTTTGTTGTCGCTCTCAATACAGAGGGGTGGCACTCTATGGCGGCTGTAGCTGTTGGTCTGCCGTGGACCACCCACGCGCTACGAGTCATCAGCATCAATCCAGCTAGAATCTCTGCAAGACTTGCATTTTTATTATCATGTTGTTATGTTTGTCTCGTTGGCGGATGGGCTTATTTTCTCGCACTCCTGTTGGCTGCACTCTGTTTGGCTCCACCGAAGTCTTGGGGGTTGCGACAAAGCCACCTCACGTGGTGGTTCTGGTTAGCCTCAGCAGCGGCAGTGGTGGCTATGGTGGGTTCCATTTTTGCCATCCCACACCTAGAATTTCTTTACCATTCAGCACCCACTTGGGAGGCCTCTCTGGCGCGGCCGACCATTGCATTTCTCGGACTGCTCGTTCCTCTGCCTGCTAAATCTTCTACCTATATTCCTTACTTCTCGATTCTGGGCCTTTTCGCGTTTGCCACTCTGTCATTCAAAAGCTTCCGTGAATTTCTCCGACCGGTTGCGGCCGCAGCCAGCAGGATTGTCGCTTGCTTTTTAGGGGGGGCAGCAATTTTCTGGTTCCTTGAGAAAGTGCCTCTCGACGAAGCCTTCGTCATCGGTGCTGCGCTTGCCGTGCTGGCGGGATCACTGATGCTTTTCAACCGAGCCATACAAGGGGCCTACTATCTCCTGCGTCGTCCAGTGGCGATGGCCCGTCGTTGTGCCATTTATTTAGGCATCATTGCTGGGGTTGCATTCTTGGCTTATGCCATCGCCCGAACCTCGTCGCCCGCATCGGGATCGAGTGGCGCTCATGGTCACAGTCCATTCTCTGCCGTCGAGTGGGGGGGGGGTGCTAAAGGGGGCGCTCCTGTGATTGCTGCACGGCCCGAAAGCGACGAGTCGTGTCACGAAAGCGCGCACGAGTTCTCCCAGTCGGGACTGTGGCTGCGACAAGGTGTGATATTGTGCGTTGTAGCAATACTTCTGCTCGTTTCGCGAACGTTGGGTGCTCGCCGGAGCTTCGTCACGTTGCTGATTATAGTGCTTTTAGATCTTCGCCTTAGCTACACGACTAGTGTTGCTAGAGCAGCCAATACCACGGGTGTTGTTTCCAGGAAGATAGAAGAGATGCTGAAAACCGATCGACAGTCACGCCTCTTTATTCCGTCGGTATTAGTTATATCGTCCAGCTCTTTCCCGTCGGTATTCCCCAACATTTTAACTTATCCAGCGGCGCGCTTGCCTAAGCGGCTGGCTTTCGCGCTGCAAAAACACCCCGTCGTCTCGCCGGCGGCGCCACGGATTTCCACGCAGGCCCAATTGGTGTACCTAGCTTCCTCCGGCGTACGGTGGGTGCTACTGGCCGGGGATCAAGCAGGGCTTGAAGCGTTCAAGAATCTTGAACCCGTCTGGGAAGAATCGCCGTGGAGGCTTTATCAGCTGTCTCCGCGTCCGCTGCGTGTGCAAATTTGGCAACGCGCTTCGCGCGTTCATGACGCCGTCCAAGCGCTGGCGCTCACTCTTAATCGTGACTGGCATGCTGAGGAAATTTACGTTGAAGGTCCCGTCCCTTCCGAATGTCTGCGTCCCTCTGGGAAGGGCACCTTCGGTAGGGGAGAAGCGGTGTGGGATGTAGGTTGCGATCTTGGTGTCAGCGTTGATGCGCCGGTCCCTGCCGTGGCGGTTTTCTCAGATTCTACCTACCCCGGGTGGAAAGCATGGCTTAACGACAAACCAGCCATCCTACTTCGTGCCAATGGTTGGATGCGAGCGCTCGCAGTGCCTGAAGGGAAGTCCCTTGTCCGGATGACATTTCAGCCTGCAAGTTTCCGGCTGGGTGCCTGGCTCAGTTTCATAGGGCTAACAACCGCATTTCTCCTGATTATCCCCTTGCGGCGGACGTCGGCTACTTAAGGCGAGCTCGCCCCTCTCAAGCTTTTGACTGTTGCCGCTATTTTTCCAGTCCATACACTCTTCTCACCTGTCGCTCCAACACCCCAAAAATCCCCCAGTCGACGGCCATCCCTAGCGCCACGATGAGGACCATGCTTGCCAACATCATGGGGACATCATTGAAAGCCCTCCCAATTTCCAAAAGGCGTCCGATCCCTAGCGCGTCCTGTCGGATGAGTTCCGCCGCCATGAGGCTTCGCCATGCAAACGACCATCCCAATTTCATTCCACCCAGCCACTCGGGGAGGGCGGCGAAAAACAGAATATCCCGCGCAAATGTAAAACCCCGGGCGCCAAGCACTTGCCCCACCTTGAGGTAAATGGGCGGAACATTTCGCACCGCGTTTTCTGTCGCTGTCGCAATCGAGAAAGTAGCACCGAGAATCACCACCGCAAGAATCGCGCGTTCATCGATGCCCACCCAGAGCAGTGCAAATGGCAACCAGCAGATGCTTGGGAGCGATTGAAGCGCCAAAACAAGTGAGCCAAGTGTAGCTTTAGCTACCCAATTTCTCGCTAGGAGAATGCCTAACAGAGTGCCAAGAACCAAAGAAACGCTGTAGCCACAAATCATCCGATAAAGACTCAGACCTACGCTCTTCCAAAGCACGCCGCTTTGAAAAAGATCGTACGCCGCCTTGCCGACATCTACTGGCGAGGGCACCAAATACCGAGTCACAAATCCCATGGCAACGATGGCGTGCCACACTATGAGCAATACCACCATAAAAGCCAGTTGGAGCGCCACAACCCTCAATCGTCCCTCACGGTCGACGCTGTTTCTCTGTTCCATTCGCCTTTATTTCCCCTTGGTGATCACTGCCTTCTCATCTATGCCCCACGTTCATCAGCTCAAACGTGTGGTCCTCTTTTCTGCGGATTTCAGCAAACATATCGCAAACCTGCACGTTAGCTGCCCTACGGAGAAATCCGCAATCGAGCGAGAGTTGATAGAAGCGCTCGATTTGGGGACGCATCACTTCCGTACTAAAATCAATCCGTTGGAGAGCGCGCGAAAGCACCTTTTCAGAAAGGCTTTTTTTGGTCAATCGCCCCAGTTCGCCCGCTAGAATGGGGATGTAGCGCTCTTTTTCTGTCTGCAACGTGCTAACTGTCTCTTCATGAACTCGCAGAAATTCAGCCACAATCTGTGGGTTCTCATCCAAAAATCTCCGGCTTGCGACGACTACCGTTGCTGGAAAGCGCCCCTCAGGCCACAATGTCTTTTCCTCAGTAAGGAAAACGGCTTCCCCTCCCGCTTCCAGTTGACTCGGCCATGGTTCTGGTAACCACGCGGCATCTACTTGGCCTTTCTTCAGAAGTATTTGTGCATCTGAAGAAGAACAGGGAATGACTCGTGTTGCGGCTTCTGACCCGGCTACTTTGGATAGCGAATTCAGCCAAGCTGTCGCGGAAAGGAACTGTGTGTTTCCCAAAGCTGGTACCGCCACCCTTTTACCCGCCAGGTCATGGGCATTTGCAATCGCGGCTCCTTGACGCACGACAATGGCCACTCCATTAGCGCTGCATCCGCTTATTATGGCTACCTCTTTCCCTGCGCTGCGCACAAAGCCGTTAATTGCCGGCCCCGGACCCACGTAAGCAAGATCCACACGCTGTGCGAAAAGAGCCTCCATGATTGCCGGTCCCGAGGACAAGATAACGGGTTCGAATCCATAGCCGAGTGCAGCGAAGGCACGCTCAAATTTTCCCTCTGCGGTGGCAATGATCGCGGGGGCATGGGTCAAGGTGGGCATCAACCCGACGCGAACGCGTCGGAAGGATTTATTTTGTGACTGAGCGGTGCTCACGACGCCTAGGAGCGACACTGCAAAAGCGCTTGCGGTCAATGCTAAGCCAAAAGTCACTATAGCTTGTTTTTGCACCATATGAGTTATTGCCGTCCGCCTAAGATGTCTATTGAACTACTATTTTTATAGACATCTTTCGCATTACTGTTTTGCACCCAATTTATTCCGCGACTTTTGTTTTGTCCGGCGCATACGGCTTCCCCCCAAAGTGCTGTGAAGCCACCTCACCTTTAGATCCCAGCAGCTGGATCGAGAGTCTGCTGAGGGCTCGCCGGCGTCCAGTCGGGATCCAGCTCGCGAGCTGCCACTTTGGCCACTTCTTCTTTAATCTCTTTGTGCAGCATGGCCGCAAAGATTCCGAGATCGGGCAAAGCCTTATCGCGCGGCCGTGCAAATGGGACCCGCACTATTCGCCTCATTTGCCCGGGAGGCGCTGTCATAATAAGTACGCGGTCCGCGAGGTAGACCGCCTCGTTAATGTTATGGGTCACAAAGACGATGGTCACGTGGGTTTCGCTCCAGATACGCTGGAGTTCATCGTGGAGTAAATCGCGGGTTTGGGCATCGAGCGCGCTGAAGGGTTCATCCATGAGAAGCACGCGCGGTTCCAACGCCAACGCTCGGGCGATGCTCACACGTTGTCTCATTCCGCCTGATAGCTGGTGCGGTCGCGCGTCCGCGTATTTGGTGAGGTGAACCATTTTAAGGTATTGAAGCGCTCGCTCACGGCGCTCTTCTGGCGAGAGACCACGAAGCTTCAAGCCGTATTCTACGTTCTCCCGCACGGTAAGCCACGGCATCAAACCTGGTTCTTGGAACACGACGGCGCGGTCGGGCCCGGGGCGATCTACAACACGCCCTTCCACGAGAACCTCTCCAGTGTCAGGCACTTCTAGGCCGGCGATGACGTTGAGCAGCGTGGATTTGCCACAGCCAGAGGGCCCCAAAATGGCAAAAAACTCCCGCTCGCGAACCGTCAGGGATATGGGGCCCAGCGCCGCAACCTTACCATTCTTCGTATTTTGTGCGTGATAGGTACGTGAAATATTTTTAACTTCGATTGCCATGCTGCAGTCCATCTAGGGTTGAGCAACATCGGCCCGCCGGCGCGCTATCACCGTAGCCCCGGCACCGGCCCGGTAGATCATTTCCACCTGAATCCCATCTTTTTCCACCATATAGAGCCAGCTCGACACCTGCATATCTTTCTTAAGGATGCGCCAGCCTTTCTTTTGTAGCTTGGACACCGCTTTCTCCACGTCCTCGTTTTTCGCACTCGGCAGGGTGATTGTTTCTTCGATGTTCTTACCCACGCGCATTACACTCGTCGTCGTCACAGAGTCTTTGGTAAAGGCGGGGATTTCTACCTTAACATTTGAGAACGGCAAGAGTGTTTCACGTTCACAGCCTAGCAAAAGGAGAACAAGTGCGCCTAAAGCGGCCTTTTTCATCACCAGCTGCCTCATAGAAAAAACCTCCCCTAAAAAACCAGCTAAACTGTGTATTGCCTCTATTAGCGGATGCCAAACTCCGTTTCCACGTCGTCACTTTCGACGTCAACGTCCTGAAAGAGCCACGAACTTAAATAGCGCTCGGCCGGCGAGGGGATAATCACCACGATCGTTTTCTGCTTGGCTTCGGGCCGCTTTGCAACTTGGCACGCTGCCCACACGGCTGCGCCACTTGATATACCGATGCCAATGCCCTCTTCCTTTGCTACTCTCTTAGCATAAACAGCGGCATCTTCCTCACGGACCGTGATAACCTCGTCAATGATCCCTCTGTTGAGCACATCGGGCACAAATCCCGCCCCAATTCCTTGGATTTTGTGCGGTCCGGGTTGCCCGCCGCTCAAAACAGGAGAACCAGCAGGTTCCACGGCAATGGCCTTGAAC
>JANZZJ010000098.1 GCA_026419455.1 Candidatus Sumerlaeaceae bacterium
CATCAGGAGAGGCCTCAAGGCTGTTACCGCCGTTCCTTCGTCCTTGGAGAAAGCATTGATTCCTCCAACATTACGGCGGTTTACGAAAACGGGGTCTTGAAGCTGACTCTTCCTAAAGCCGAAGCGGCAAAACCGAAGAAAATTGCGATAACAAGCTGACTTGTGCTAACATCTCTCGCTTGCGACCCGCAGGCATAGGCCTGTGGGTCATTCTATGTTTGGTCGGTGCTTGCAAACGAAATATGGAGCGGGAGACGGGATTCGAACCCGCGACCACAAGCTTGGAAGGCTAGTGCTCTACCAACTGAGCTACTCCCGCTCTAGAGGCTTACACGGTTTTCATACATTTTCGGGCTTGGGCTCATTCAGTGCGCCAAAGCGCTCGAGAAGTCGGCGCGCCAACTGGCGGCTCTCAACATTAATTTTATCGCTCGATAACATGTTAGCCAATGCTAGCTCCCGCTCCTCTCCTGCCACATCGCGAACCCAAACAGATGTCCGCCCTTCCTTAATGATTTTCTCCACTACCAGCTGCCGATGACCGCATGCAGCGATCTGAGGAAGATGGGTGACACATAGTACCTGGTGCTCAGCAGCCAGTTGTCGCAATTTTTCGGCAACCCTTTCGGCGGCTTGACCGCTAATCCCCGCATCTATTTCATCGAAAACGAGTGTGGGGATGTTGTCGCTGTGTGCTAACACACACTCAATAGCCAACATGATCCGGCTGAGCTCGCCACCCGAAGCAACCTTCCTCAGTGGCCGCGGCTCATCTCCTGGATTAAGGACTACCATAAATTCCACCTCATCAGCACCGCGTGCACCAAATCTACGCGGAAAGTGAGGGGCAAAGCTTTCTGCAGCGTTCTGACTTTGTGAAGACGGCCTAAGCTCGTCGGCAAAATTGTCGCCCAGTAAAGTTGGTGTAATATCCTCACCTGCAGCGAGTCGGGGACTAATCGTGACCATGAATTGGGCGTCTGGCAAATTCAAATGATGCATTTCTCTCATCACAAGTTTCTCAAACCGCTTTGCGGCTGCGATGCGCGCAGTGGTCAATTCCCGTGCAGCGCATTCCAAGCGTTCAAGTGCCTCAGAATATCGAATATGGGCTGCTTCAACACTAACCTCGTAATTCTCCAATTGCGACAATTCCTGTGCGAGTTCGTCCCGTTTCTTCAGTATCTCGTTTACCGTCCGCCCATACTTGCGAGTTAGCGCTCGAATAAGCTCGGCCCTATCTTCCAAGGCCGACAAACGTTCTGGAGCAAGTTCGAGGCCCCCTAGGTAAGAACGTAACTCACTGCCTAAACTTTCTGCAGAAATCCGCAGTTCTGTTGCCGAACGTGCCAATTCTTCGAGGGTAGGATCAAAACGGACAGTATCGCGTAGGGCTGTCTCCACATCACCAAGAATGCTGCACGCAGTGATGCTGGTTCGTTCACCTTCATATAAGATATCGACAGCACGCTGCAAAGCCTCGAAAATCCGCTGGGAATGACGCAGACGCCCAAGCTCAATTTCAAGTTGCTGATCCTCTCCCACCTGCAAATTGGCACGGTCTATTTCCTGAACTTGAAATTCGAGAAAGGAGCGACGTTTCTCGAGATCCGCAGCGTCAGCCAGAAGTTTTTCCAGCGAGTGGCAAGCTTCTCGAGCCCTCAAGAAACACTCCTTGTAATGCTGCACGAGCTTTTCACACCGACCAAAGGCATCCAGCAGCTCAAGTTGACGGGCAGGCTGAAGCAAAAAAGCCTGATCGTTCTGCCCGTGCAAGGCAACGAGACTGCGCCCCAACTCCTCGAGCAGACTAAGCGTCACCGCCACATCATTCACAAAATGTCGTGATCCGCCGTTAGCCAAGACCTCGCGGCGAATAATCACCAATGATTCCTCGCTCTTCTCGAGCAAGCCAAAGCGTTGTAGCTGCTCTCTAACTGCATCCGATTCTAGTGAAAAGACCGCTTGGACGCGTGCTTTCGCTCTTCCCCCGGCCACGAGATCACTTGAAGCTCGCTCTCCCAAGAGTAACCTAAGCGCCCCGAGCAACAGCGACTTACCGGCACCGGTCTCGCCAGTGATCGTTGTCATGCCCCTATCAAACTCAATGCCAAGCTGCTCAATAATTGCAAACCCGCTTATGTGGAGCTCTTTTAGCATTCAAGCGCCTGCAGTCACAAACCCAAATGCATATCAGACCCCATTGACTTTTGATGAGAGTTTAGTCCGACGAAGAGTTGAGCTGTCCATTAACACCTGCAGCTGAAAACAAATCTGGTTCATCTTCGTTTTGCTTAGTTGTCTTCACGCCCCATTGCACAATTTTCAAAAAGTCCCCTTCAATAGGACGACTTGGAACGCCCTCAATCGAAACAATCCGTGCCCGCGCCCCAAAACGTTGGCCATGATCCACGCTAAAGCGTGCACTTTGAATTACGTATATTCCAGCCGGCGATAGCAAAGCGAAAAAAGACTCTGGCCCAACGTGACGGATCATTCTATATTCAATGGAGCGG
>JANZZJ010000103.1 GCA_026419455.1 Candidatus Sumerlaeaceae bacterium
AGATGTGTATAAGAGACAGGGTTTATCCTCTCTGTTGGGATTGCGCCGCTTTGCACGGCGTCGCGCAAGCCATTGAGTGCGTCATTCACATTTGTGGGCGTGAGAATGATGTCGAGTCCCGCTTGAACGCCGATGCGCGCTGCATCGTACGTGGACGCAGCGGCCAAGAGTCCAGCCATGCCGAACGAGTCCGAGATGACGACCCCGTCATACTGCAGCTCTGTTCGCAAGATACCCGTCAGAGCGTTCGACGAGAGTGTCGCCGGCCATGCTGTAGCGCCAGGATCGAGACACGTGTACCACACATGGGCACTCATCACGAGGTCCCCGAGACCACGCCCAATAAGACTCCTGTAAGGCGCCACGTGGACTTCCTCGAGAACGTCACGCGAGACGCTCACCACGGGCAACGAACTGTGTGAATCGCCGGTAGTTGCTCCATGACCGGGGAAATGCTTGAAAGTACAAAGGAGCCCCTCGGCGTTCGCCCCCCGCACGTATGCCTCTGCCAATTTCGTGACTAACGCGGGGCTGTCGGAATAAGACCGCACGCCGATAATTGGATTGACCGGCTCCGTGTTCACGTCCAGCACGGGCCCGAAACCGATATGAATGCCAACGGCACGACACTCGCGCGCAGTGACCTTACCCTGAAGCTCCATAAGCAAGGGGTCTTGTGTGGCCCCAGCAGACATGTTGAGAGGGAACCGTGTCGCATCCACTACACGCGCGCCAAGTCCCGCTTCGCAGTCTACCGCGAAAAGCAAGGGCACCGACGTTACGGACTGGAGATGATTTGTGGCCGACAGCAGGGCGGACGCCGTGTTGTTGTTGCCCAGAAAAATGAAACCACCAACTCGTTGGTTGGCTACAAGCGAGTCCGCTGTCGTCGAAGAGTATGAGGGCATGATCATTTGCCCCAACTTCTCATCGAGTGTCATAGAGGCCAAGGTGTTCTCTACCCACTGGTTGTCAGGGGCCCGCAAACATCCGAAGGAAGGCGAATTGAGTGTATAAACTGGGACAAGGGACGTGCCTAACCTGCTTCTTGCTTCTTGCAAAGACTCCGAGGATACGTAAGCCTCCACGGGTTCTTGCCCAGCAGCACAAACACCTTCCGCACTGGTGGAGCCGCCCTCGGCCCGGCTAACAGCCGCTACCAGCGCAATCGCAATCAAAAGCGGTGTGTGAGGCCTCACCACAGTTCATCCTTTCTAAAAACCTCGCCACACCTTGCCGCCTTGGGCGAGGACACGCCCCCATCGCGTGATCGTGCCCTAAGCAGAGGATGTTTCTGAGGGTGATACTCCCATCAAAGTGTCGAGGACGCTGCTTTCGCGCTGCTTCTTTTCCACGTTGAAATGCTCGATGTGGATGAGCTCAGAGGGAGCAAATGTAATGCGCACGCCGTACTTTTGCTCAAGGCGCGATACGGCCTCGCCGCAATTCTTCTCGATGAAGTCGTTCAGCATAGGATTCACATGAACCACGAGATCGGGACGCGGATAATTCTTTTCGAGCGTTTCCACGAGCATGTTTTTCAAGTGGATCCATATCTCCTGCTGCGTGAATACCACACCCGACCCTCGGCAGTAGGGACATTCCTGGAAGATGGTCTTGCGCAGACTTTGACGAACGCGCTTACGCGTCATCTCGACAAGGCCAAATTCACTGATGCCCGACACAGCAGTCTTGGCATGATCCTTACGCAAAAGCGCCCGAAATTCCTCGAGGAGCTTTTCCCGATTGCGCAGATCGCGCATGTCTATGAAATCAATGACAATAATGCCTCCAATGTCACGCAATTTGAGCTCGCGCGCGATTACCTGAGCTGCCTCAAGATTGGTTTTCAGGATCATTTGTTCCTGATTGTCTTTACCGACAAATTTTCCCGTGTTGACGTCAATGGCCGTAAGCGCTTCTGCCTCATCAATGATGATGTAGCCGCCGCTTTTCAGCCACACGCGCCGACGGCCTGCTTTGCGAATCTTTTCGTCAACTTCATATCTTGCGAATAAGTTAATTGGGTCATCGTAGAGCTCAATCCGCGATGCCAGCTCGGGAATCATATTTTGGAGGATCCCCCGGATCTTTTCGGCATACTCGGGATTGTCCACGATGATTTTTTCAATGCTCTCGTCGAAAACGTCGCGACAAAGCCGGTAAAGAATGTCACTGTCGTCGTAAACCAAAGCCGGAGCTTGGCTGTTTGCTGCTCGCTCTTGGACAACTTTCCATTCCTTAAGGAGAAATTCTGCGTCCTTGCGGAGTTCGTACTCAGTTTTCTCCATCCCGGCGGTGCGGATGATGAGCCCCATGTGTTCGATGCCAAGATCGCGCCGAAGTTTTCGCTGCAACTTTTTCAGACGCCGGCGCTCCTCGAATTTTTCCACCCGACGAGACACTCCCCCTTCGTTGTTGCCATAAGGCAAAAGCACCAAGTACCTGCCCGGCAGGGAAATGTAGGTAGAAATGCGCGCCCCCTTTTCACCAATTTCTTCTTTCGTCACTTGCACAAGGATTTCGTCGCCCTTGCGCAGGACTTCGTGGACTTTCGGGAGATCGTGGCGACGATAGAACTTACGTTGGGAGTGCACTAAAGATGGAGACGCTGTTGGAACGGCTGCCGGTGGGGCAGTCTCCGGCGTCGGTGGTGCTTCTTCCACGGGGACAACACTGACGCCAGCGCTCACTGCGCTTTGTTCCGCCACAGCTTCCATGCCAGCACTTTCCGCTTCGCTTTCGTCGGCAGCGAAAGGTTCAGCCAACTGCGCTGCTGGCGCTGATTCCGAAACAATGACGCCAGTATTCTCGCTAGGGGCGGCTTTGACCTCAGTCGCTTCACCTATCGCCTCGTCCTGCGATAAAGTGGCTGAATCCACAGCCGCTGGCTGGGCCTCGGTAATTGACTGCAGCGCGCGTTCCTCTCGCGACCCCCCTTCCACGGCCAGGGTAGGTTCAGCCACTTCAGCACGAGCGGATTCCACGCCCTGAGACTCAACGACAATTTCCGGCGGAGCAGGAGCAACTCCAGCGGTAGGGGTGCTTGGCTCTTGTGCCGGTTGCGCCACTCGTTTGCGGCTCCTCCGCTTGGGCTTAGGTGCCGGTTCGGCTACCTTCGGACTAGCGACACTTCCAACCGGAGACGGCTCCTCCGGCGCCTCACTGGTTAGAGCCGTTTTCTTGGAACGTCTCGTCCGCTTGGGAACTTCTGACTCCCGGTCTTTATGGGCTTCGTCGGTCAAAATGTCAGGCGAACTGGCCTGCTGCTGCGCAGCGCTCTCTTCTGCTTTGCGTTTGGTGATTCGGCTACCTCGTGAGGACTTACGGCGCGAATCTTTCTCCCCTATAATCTCGGTAGTATCTCCATCAATATGATCGCCAGCAAGGAGCTCAGGGACGTTCTTGCCCTCCTCCTCGACGGTCGAACTTTTCTCAACTTGCTTGCGTCGCGGTCGGCTGCGCTTTGGGCCCACCTCACCGTGCGGATCAGATGAGTCGTTTTCGCCCGTCGCTTCCGACGTGGACTTTCTGCGCACCGCGTAAGGAGACGAAGTTCTGCGCCGCATGGAGCGCCGACGTGTTTTCGGTGCCGCAGCAGCAGGAGTCTCGCCACTTGGGGCGGCTGCTGAAGAGTCGGTCGCTTCGTCGAGAAAATCTCCGTTGGCTTGCGGCGTGTTGGGCTCAACCTGATACGTAAGTTCTTCCGCGGGTTCGTCGGGGGGCGCGGCCGTCGGTTCTGCCGGACCAAAGAAATCTACCTGGGAGTCCTTTTCAATAGGTGCCTCCGTCCCTGGGTAAGGAGAGCTGTACCAAGATGGTTGAGCAGCTGGCGTGGGCTGCTTTTTCCGCCGTTTGCGCTCGTTTTTCTGTTTTTTGGGCTGCGGAAACGCCGGATATATGTCGTAAGCTGTCATAGCTGCGCGAGTACCACGGAGCGCGTCTGGGGCAGGTTGAGGAGGGGCTGCTGCGTAGGGTTGAGTAGCTCGGGCGTTGCGCCGGTCCGTCGGTCGCTGACGGTCGTAGTGGCGGCTGGG
>JANZZJ010000117.1 GCA_026419455.1 Candidatus Sumerlaeaceae bacterium
GTCAGATGTGTATAAGAGACAGGCATCCTTCTCCATCTCACACTGGGCAATAGCACATGCCGTTCCGAAACCTACTATGCCTGCCACATTGAGTGTGCCAGGCCGCAGCCCCCGTTCTTGTCCGCCACCGTAAAGGATCGGTGCTAGTCTTACTCCAGGCGTCCCCGCTCGCACGTAAAGTGCACCTACACCTTTTGGGCCGTAGATTTTGTGAGCACTCGCCGACAACAGATCGATGCCCAGCGTGCGCACATTGATGGGCACTTTGCCTACGGCCTGCGAAGCATCCACGTGGAGTAACGCGTTGGCTCGATGTGTTAATTCCGAGATTATGTCCAGCGGTTGCAGCGTTCCAATTTCGTTGTTACCATGGATGACGCTCACAAGGAGTGTCGGCTTCTCCAGTGCTTGCTCTAGCGTCTCGCGCGCTACGAGCCCCTCAGCGTTCACGGGCAATTTCACGATTTCGACGCCTTGATCAGCCAGGTAATCGCAACAATCCAGAGTCGCGCGATGCTCAATCGCCGTTGTGATAATCCGTTTGGGCTTTTCGCTGTAAGCTCGCACAACCCCCTGGAGCGCGAGGTTAATGCTTTCCGTTGCACCAGAGGTAAAAATAACTTCTTTCGGGGAGGCCCCCAAAAGGTTCGCGACTTGGCACCGAGCTTTCTCCACGGCCTCCTTGGCCCGCCACCCGTATGCGTGGGTATTGCTCGAGGCATTGCCAAATTCGTCAGTTAAGTAGGGCATCATACTCTCGAGAACTCGTGGGTCGAGCGGAGTCGTCGCATGATGATCTAAGTAAACGATGGTCCTTGTGTTGTCTCGCATGACGCGCTGCCCTCAGCTTTCCTTTGACTCACCAGGGGCTGCCACTAAACTTGTTGATATGAAAAGCATTGGAGTTCTCATCTCGATTGTTGCCCTCGCAGCCATTACGCCCGCGCTCCATGCTCGGCCTGCG
This sequence comes from Candidatus Sumerlaeaceae bacterium, assembly GCA_026419455.1. GTDB lineage: Bacteria > Sumerlaeota > Sumerlaeia > Sumerlaeales > Sumerlaeaceae > DRVG01. Next base: position 965 of record JANZZJ010000117.1, read on the forward strand.
GATTGTGGACCGCCGCATCGCCACATGGGGGCGGACCTGTATTATTTAGCTGATGCGCGTTATATCTATGCGTCGCCATGCCAAGCTGGATGGGAACACAACGATCCAGACAAACGCAAACCGCTTCGTCAAAACACCGTGAGAAAACGCAAAATATATTCCCCCGAATGATTGCCCGCTTTGTATGTTGGACTAAATAGGTGCTAATAAATGAGTAGGAGGGATCGCGAAATGTCTCAGCAGCGGTATCACCTCTACGTTGATCGGATGACGTGCACGAATTGCGCCGGTATCATTTCTAAGGCGCTCACAGGGCTTGCTGGGATCATCTCCCTCAAGGCCGTACCGGAAGAGAGACTTATCGACGTTCTTCTCGACACTGACCGAACTTCTCTAGATGAAATTCGTCAATGCATTGAGAAACAGGGCTATGAAGTCCGCCGTATTGAAACCGCTTGAACGATTTGGCTCCGCTCCCTTCATTCAGTCGTGATTCGGAGGCTGAAGAAGCTTCACAATTGCACAGACAATCTCGGGGAGCGGAGTATATTCAAGAATGAACACTGCTGACCTGGCCCAGCGCTGGCGCAACCTATTTTTTTTAATTAGTGCGTATGTAAGCATTTTTATTTTGGGTTGCTTCCAATCTGTCAATGCTGGGCCCAGCGATCTCTATCCGATTCTTAGTTTCTCGCCGATAAGTGATACTACGATCCAAAAGGATGCGTTCAGACCGAACCCCTTCCCCGACAAACAACCAGTGCGAGAGGTGGCCTGCGTCGCCGAGCTTATGACCTCGGGTGCAGCTTATTTGGGTTTTGAGGCGTCGGTGCCTAGCGACGTCATTCGGCGGTATTCGCAATTACAATTTAGCGCATCTGGTCTTGGAAACGCGAGGTTTTTGGAGCTCTCTTTGATCAGTGGTTGTTCGGAATTGGGGCAATTTGCCGTTCCGTTGCACAAGGACAGATTTATAAGCTACCAACTCCCACTCTCCCAGCTCGGCGCCAACTTTGTGGAAACGACGTATCAGCCTTCAAGCCAACCTTATCGTTTGAGACTTCTCGTTAGAAACGTCTATCCTGGTCGCAACGGTTTTACTCTTCGCGATGTTGCGCTTGGCCCCCATCATACAAAGCTGCATTTCGAGTGTCCCAGTGAGACAACTGTTCCGATTCAAAAACATGTGACCTTCGAACTAGGTGTCCGGGGAGGTCAGGGCAGTGCCTTTTCGGGGCGCATTTTTTGTTACACGTCCTCGCGGAATGAGGCTCTCGTGCCTGAGTCAGTAACTGCAGTCGCTGGCCTGGCACGCGTACCGCTCTTTTTGCGCACCGAAGGACCTACTTCCATTTGGTTCTACGAACCGATAAGTGGAGAACATACGTCGACAACGCTGTACGGCATAGCGGATGGCCTCAAAGTACACCTCTTCGCTGAGGAATTCGAAAAACAACAATCTATTATTGCTCCCGTAACGCTCACTCCGCGCATTAGCTATGAAGGCGGAAACCGTTTTCCTCAGTCGGTCGTGTTGAGTGCCTACGATCACCGGGGACAACGTCAACTCGCGCAAGTAGTAAGCGCTGCCGCGCTTTCCGCGGGCCAAACCAAAATTCTCTTACCACTTCCCGGTCTCGTCGAGCTCCGCGCCGAGGTATTCGCGGAACCTCTCCATGAGACCATCCATGTTCCCGATGTTTTCCCTATCCTTGTCGGATCGCGCCCGCAAGATGCTGCTACGTCAGCCTCAGTTGCCCTCCCCGACGGTGTGACAACGCGCGTCGTTGGGGGCTACATTGTGACTCTTGTTGACCCACCCACAACAGCTACCCGTCTTGGCGAGGATCGCCTGACCCTCTGGGCATTTACCAAAGTTCCGCGAGAAGTGCGTTTACCCTTAACTCTGTTTGGTGTTGATCATCCCGATGTCGCAAAGATGGACATCGTCGAGCTGGCGAAACTAGCGCGGAAAATGTTTGGATGGCAGGCGCGTATTGGCCCAGTCTGGGCAAGGTTTATCTACAACTATGCCGACTGTGTGGCTGGTCCCGATGCCTACAGTTGGCCCCGCGTTCAAACGCTTGCCAAAGAGGCCAAAGATCGTGGCCTCCGGTGCGTCGTGGATGTCCCCGTTCCCCCGCCACATGTGGTCTCAGCTGCGTTTTCTGGCGAAAGCGATGCACAAACAACGGTCACTCATTGGGTGAAATGGTTAAAAAATTATCGCACTGCAATTGCCGACAAATTGCGGATCTTTGCGCTACGCGTAAACGCCGAAGAGAACTCAACGACATCTCACTACCCGCCAGATTTGCTCTATGGTGTCTTTAAAAATGTGTACCGTGCACTCGACTCTATCGGAGAAACATCTCCAAGCCTGCTGGCTGTGTTCGACCCACCTTTCGATCCCCTTGAATTTCAAAGCCACGTTCCTCATGCGCTACGTGATTGGACTGAGGCTCAAATGCTTCGCCCATATATTCCTCTGGTAAACTGCAGCCCAGAAGACAATGCTCTCGGGGATCAAATTGACCTCATGCGACACATTCTCAGGCAGCTTAACCTTCTGCGGCGTCCCTTATGGTTAGGACCTGTCGGCTGGAGTTCCCATCCCTTGTGGGGAGACGAGCTCACGCAGGCGAACTATTTAGTACGGCTCTATGCCATCGCTGCTAGCCACAAGGCCCAGCGCGTTTTTTGGCCGCAACTGCACGACTCTGCCTCGTACCCTTGGGAAGCGCCGCCTCCCGCATTCTATGGCCTACTCGATGGGCAGTTCCGGCCGAAACCAGCCGCTATTGCGTGTAATCTTGCTCTGTTCATGCTCACCAGCACCAAGCCGATTAGCGTTCAAACCACCGGCTCATTAGTTGTTCATTCCTACGACATTGAGCTTCACAGTATGCGTTGGCCTGGAAAGCTTCACATCGCATGGGTTCGCGATGAAAGAACCACAGCCTCTCTTTCTATCCCAATCGGTCCGGCGGGCTGGTATGCGTTCGACTATTTAGGCGCACAAGTAGACCCGCTTCAGGTTGTTCCTTTCCAGCCAACCCGAGATGACGAGGAGACCACTCGATTAGTCACCTTTCCAGTGACCCATGAGCCTCTCTATATCTGGGATGTCACGACAATTCCCGAGCGAACCACGTCAAAGCACAAGTGTGACCATCAGCACGGCGGCGAGGCAACCGGCCCTTACACCGAGTGCCAACAGGAGGGAACAAAGTGACTAGAAAACCTTTAGAGCAACCGTGGTGGAAGCGCTTTTCAAAAAGAAACCCCAAAGCACGCCGCCAGGCGGGAAACAAAAACAATGCTAACGCTGTCTCGCCAAAACAGCCTGCCCCTGAACCTGATAAGGCGGTGGGCGAAGCAGCTGGGCAGGACGAATCCCACGAGGCTCCTCCTGCTTCTCAGCATCTCCCGCCCGCGGTCAAGCATTGCCGCTTGCCTGCATTAACCGTGCAGGGGAGAAAATCGCCTCAGGGCTCCCAAATTCCCGTTTGGATTTACGACACTCTCGTTGAGCAAATTTACGGCAACGTGGCCGATGGCGAGACGGTAGCTATTTTTAGCAAGGCGGGAAAGTTCTTGGGCAGTGCAGTCTACAACTCCCATTCTAAAATCCGTGCCCGCCTATTTTCTTATGACCTAAGAGAATTCGACGACGATTACATCGAACATGCCATTATTGCGGCTTGGAATCGTCGGCGCATGCATTACCCCATCAAAGAATCTTTTCGTGTCGTTTACAGTGAGGCGGATGCCCTGCCAGGTCTTATCGTGGACAAACTGGCTGACGTCCTCGTTATCCAGTTTCTCACCTTGGCAGTGGAGCGACACGCCGATTGCATTGTGCGGACCTTAAAGGCCCTTTTCTCTCCCGCTGCCGTTGTGATCCGACGCGATGCGCCTATGCGCGCGAGGGAGGGACTGGAAGTTAGCGAGGCCGAAGTACTTGGCAATGTCAGTCTTCCCTTAGCGGTGGAACTCGATGGAGTGACCTATCTGTGCGATCCCATTCATGGGCAGAAGACTGGGTTGTATCTCGATCAACGTTTCAATCGCCGTCTTCTTGCCCCCTACGCTCGCGGTAAAAGTGTGCTCGATCTTTTTTGTCATGTCGGGGGCTGGGCGCTGGCAGCTGCCAAGGCCGGGGCAGCATCAGTGCTTGGTGTGGATTCAGCCTCGCCGGCGCTTGAATTGGCTCGCCAGGCAGCCGCAGACTACGGCTGGACTAACGTCGAGTTCGTCGAAAGTGATGTATTCGATTTCCTCGAGCAAAAGCGCCAAGAATCAGCTACCTACGACGTCATCATCTGCGATCCGCCCGCATTCGCCAAAAGCCAAAGGCACTTACCTGAGGCGGAACGAGCCTATTTGAGCCTGAATTACCGCGCCATGAAACTGCTTCCTGTCGCCGGCATTCTCGTCACCTGTTCGTGCTCTCAGCATCTTTCAGAAGAGCAATTCATTCTCATTTTGGAAACAGCAGCGCGCAATGCTCGCATCCGGTTTCAGCTCATCGAGCGAGGCGGACAGCCTCCCGACCATCCTGAACTTCTGGGACTTCCCGAATCTCGCTACCTGAAGTGCCTTTTCCTTCGTCGAATGGAGTAAAAGGGGGAATGTGGCGAAATTGCTACGCCCGTCCTTGCGTAGAGGCGGCAACTGCCGGGTGACCCATTCCCATAGGTTGATAAGGATCAGAGCAGACGTTTTTCGCTCGGCGACGGAGGCCTATCACTGAGTAACGCTATGGGACGGCAGCTAGCAAACAGCGCTCTATTTTCGCCCCAACGCCGCAACAAAGCGCTTTTACGACCGAGGACTTTTCTCTTTACACTAGGGGGCATTTGCCCTTCTTCTGATTAGTGAAAACATGAGGAGAATTTAAGATGACGAAGCGGACTTGGCTAGGAGTCGGTGTTACGCTGCTGGCGCTTAGCGTGCTTGCCCCGGGGCGCGTCGCGGCAGAATCTTACGATTGCGACACATCAGATCATCCTGCGCGTTACTTGGTTTATCCTATCCACGCTGTCGGCAAAGGTATAGAAACATTTGTGACACGCCCGATCCATTGGCTTGTATCGCAGCGCAAGTTGCGCTACGTGTTCGGCCACACCTCGAAGCCACGTCGTGAGGATTACACGGGCAACTTTGATCTCTACCAGCGCTACCAATACTGAAGCAGGCTTTTCCCGCACGCTTATGCAGCGGTGTGGAGAGATGAGGAGGCGTATCCGTTCTATCTATAATCAATTGGAGCGAACGGGAACGAAAATATCACTCTCTTTAGCGTTTTTTACGAACATGCATAGGGTGGGCTGCGGGAGAGTAGTGTTAACCGGAGCAATCAACAGGAGCGAGACTTAGTGTGTTTCAGGTGAGGGGGAGAGTTTAATTCTCGCGCAGAGAACTTGCTCGGAATTCATTCAAAAATATGGCCATGATGACGATTCAAATTTACAACACAGCAACTCGTCAGAAAGAGATCTTTGAGCCTATCAACCCCCCTGTAATCCTGATGTACAACTGTGGCCCTACGGTTTACGACTACTTCCATATTGGCAATGCCAGAAACTTCGTCGTGGCCGACACTGTTCGCCGATATCTTGAATTTGTTGGCTATCGCGTTCGCTTCGTTCAAAACTTCACGGACATAGACGAGAAAATCATTAGGCGCGCCCACGAAACAGGGGAGCCCTGGGATAAACTTGCCGAGCGCTTTATTGAAGAGTATTTCCGCGCAGCGGACGCACTCGGGATTCAACGGGCAACCGTTCATCCTCGGGCGACTGAGCACATTCCCCAGATGATCACTCTAGTTGAACGTCTCATAGCTCGAGGCTTAGCTTATGTCGTCCAGGGCAACGTGTACTTCCGCGTTCGCCATTTTCCTGCCTACGGTGAGTTGTCCGGCAAGAACATTGATGAGCTTGAAGAGGGTGCTCGGGTTGAGGTTGAAGAGCACAAAGAGGATCCCCTTGATTTCGCGCTGTGGAAAGCAGCCAAACCGGGAGAGCCTTCCTGGCCCAGCCCATGGGGCCCGGGACGTCCCGGTTGGCACATTGAATGCTCTGCGATGGCCCTTACGCATCTAGGCGAAACTATTGATATCCATAGCGGCGGTTGCGACTTAATTTTCCCTCATCACGAGAATGAGCGCGCGCAGTCCATGGGAGCATCTGGCAAACCCTTCGTGCGCTATTGGCTCCACAACGGCTTCCTTACGATCGACAAGGAGAAAATGTCCAAATCGTTAGGTAACTTCTTCACCATCAACGAGGTTTTGGCCAAGTATCCCCCAAGTGTTGTGCGCTTTTACCTCCTTTCGGCCCATTACAGGCATCCACTTGATTATAGCGACGCAGCTCTGGAAGAGTCGCGAAGTGCCGTTGGTCGCATCCGAGAGGCTGTTATCAGCGCAGAGAAACTTTTCGAACTCATGGATCCAGCCATTGCGCCGCCCTCTGAAGCGGAGCCTTCCACGGAGGTCGCCCGCTTTGAAACCGCTTTCTGCGATGCAATGAGTGATGATTTCAACACACCCCGAGCCATTGCAGCTATTTTCGAAGCGGTGGCGGATCTTAACGCTTGGCGGCTCAAACTCGTGCAGGACCCCAGAAATCCCGCCCTAGCTGCTGACGTTGCTGGCCTGATCAATCTTATTCATCGTCTGCTAGCGGTGTTGGGGCTGGACGATCTTATCTTTGGTGACAGCAAGCAAGAGCACGTGGAAGAACGACAGCTTGCTCACGAGCTGATAGACATTCTCATCCGCACGCGCCAAAAAGCGCGAGAGCTCAAACAGTTTACACTCGCGGACTTTATCCGCGAGGAGCTTTCAAAACTCAACATTCGCCTCCAGGACCTCCCCACGGGAACAATCTGGATCAAAGACTAAGCGAGCAGCGTCGTTGAGCTCTGCTGTCGAAGGCAACCAACCAAATCCGCCGGCTGCCACTACTCTTCGTATTGCGTTGTTACATCATTCTGTAATCCGAACAGATTATACTTCACCATCTTGTTGTGGAGCGACTTTCTGGATATCTTTAGGAGGTCGGCGGTTTCCTGACGGTGGAAGTTTGCTTTTCTCAAGGCTGCTGTGATGATGCGTTTCTCCAGCTCCTCAGTGAGACGCTCTACCTTTTCCTGCAAGGGAAGAGAAAAATCTTCCAGTAAAGCTTTCATTGTATCGCTGTCGCCAGCCAGGTCAGTTAGCCAGTCACCGTTTTTAGCGTGCGATGACCTTCTTTGAAAAATCACGCTGGGAAGGTCTTCCACCGTGATGGTGGAACCGGTGGCCAAGATCATGGCCCGCTGAATCACATTTTCCAGTTCGCGCACATTGCCCGGCCATGGGTAACGCTCCAGCAATTCTAGCGCGGCGGGCTCGATGCTCGTAATAGCCTTGTTCAATCGTGGGTTATAGACGCTGATAAAGTGGTTAACGAGCAGCGGGATATCGCCCCGACGTTCGCGCAACGGTGGTAAGGAAACGGGGATAACGTTAAGACGGAAAAAAAGATCCTCGCGAAACTTTTTGGCTGCGACCAATTCTGTGAGATCTCGATTAGTTGCCGCGATAATACGAATATCTACCCTGATGGGTTTGGTCGCTCCGACGCGAACAATCTCACGCTCTTGAAGGACTCTCAAAAGTTTTGCCTGAAGCGCAAGCGACATATCCCCAATTTCGTCGAGGAAAACTGTTCCACCGTTGGCGATTTCGAATTGCCCTAACTTCGTTCCTACGGCTCCGGTAAATGCCCCCCGCTCATAACCGAACAATTCACTCTCGAGAAGCGTCTCGGGGATCGCCGCACAGTTCACGCTCACGAAAGGCTTGTTTTTACGGGCACTATGATAATGAATAGCCTGTGCAACGAGCTCCTTACCCGTGCCAGACTCGCCGGTAATGAGCACTGTCACATCCGTTGCCACCACTTTGCGGATCAGTTCGTACACCCGCTGCATAGGCGGGCTTTGCCCAATGAGCCGGTCGAAAGACAGCCGGTCGCGCAGCTGATTCTCCAACGAAGCCAGTTGGCGTCGCAGCGCACTCTTCTCGACGGCTCGACGAACTACGAGACGCAGCTCATCAAGATTGAATGGCTTCGTGAAGTAATCATAGGCGCCCTCCTTCATTGCTCGCATGGCTGATTCTTGCGACCCAAAGGCTGTGATCATAATCACGAGTAGTTCCGGGCGCATGGAATGGATCTGACGCAGCGCGTCAAGCCCGTCAAGTCGGGGCATGCGAATGTCCAAAAGTGCTACGTCAAAATCTTCTGCCCGCACGCGCTCGATGGCCTCAACGCCGTCAGTAGCGCAAACGACCTCATAACCTTCCCGGCTCAGTGTTTCGCTGAGCATAAATCGTTGTGACTGATCATCTTCCGCAATCAGGATCCGAACTGTCACGGCTCGTTCTTTCCCTCGATCTCAATGACTTGGCTCTGGCGCGTTTCCGTTTTGGCCGCCAGCATCAAAGGAAGTTCGACACTTACACGCACACCATCGGTCACATTAGCCAACGAAATCCGGCCCCCGTGGCTCGCTACAATTTGGTGAGCAATCGACAACCCCAACCCTGTCCCACTGTCCTTCGTTGTGAAAAAAGGTTCGAAAACCTTATCGAGAATCTCCGCATCGATCGGCGCACCGGTGTTTTCGATTTCAACCAACAAAGTGGGCTGCGGTTCCTCTTTTAGACGGGTGGTAACGCGTATTTCTCCATTTGCCGGTGTGGCTTCAATGGCGTTCGCAAGGATGTTCATAAGAGCCTGTGTGAGTCTTTCTGCATTCGCACGAATAGGTGGCACATTTCCCAAGCTCTCCACAAACCTCAAGCCCTCTGGCAGAGGAGTGCGCATGTTACATTTAGCTAGCGTCAGTGCCCGCTGCACCACCAAATTGATGTCCACCTCCGTCTCGGGCTTGCTCTGCGGCTGAGAATAATCATGGATTTCGCGAACAAGATTCTCCAGGCGTTCGCATTCTTTGACGATGACGCGAATATACTCTCGGCAGCGCTCGGGCAGGGTGGGTTCTTCGCCAAGGAGTTGCGCCAAGCCCCTAATGGCACCAAGCGGATTTCGTAACTCGTGCGCGAGTCCCGCAGCGAACGTTCCCAACGCTGCGAGTTGGTCCGTTCGCGCCATCTCGCGATGGAACCGCTCCCACTCGTCATAATCGCGGAAGTTAACGATTAGTCCGAACAACGAGCCATCCAGTTCTTTCATCGGTGTGGCATTGAGCAAGAGCGTTTTCATTTCCCCTGCAGGGGTCTGGATCAAAATTTTGCGTGAGCGCAGGCTTTGCTTTTCCCACAGGGCTTCGCGGATGGCGTGGCGCAAAAGCTCGAATTCCGGCGCACCCAGTACTTCCTCAAATGATTTCCCGCTAGCACTACGCGCGTCAATTCCGAGCAGTCGTTCCGCTGCAGAATTCATCGCGGTAATGGACCCACTCAAGTCTAATGTAATCAAGCCGCCAGTGAAACTCTCTAGTATAAAACGGTTTCTCAGCTCGATGAAGCGGTTGAGGGAGTCCACCATTGAGTCAAAACTTCGGCCTAACATAGCAAAGTCGTCGAGACGCTCAATGTTCGACCTCTCAGTGAAATCTCCGCGTGCCACTCGATGGCTTAGGCGAATGAGCTTTTGCACGGGCAGCGTAATGGAATACGCGACAGCGAGGCCCACAAGGGCGCCAACAGCGTTGAGACCCACAATAAGGTAAATCCACCGACGCGCAAATTCCCCCATTCGTTGGACATTGGCTTGCCCACTGCTGCCCGGTCCCCCTACGGCGAACTCAGACTCGACGACCTGATAGAGAATGCCGGCAACTATGGACAATATCAGAACAATAAAGAGAGGAAAAGCAATAAGCAGACGAACACGCACCTGTTGCGAAATCCGCCGCTGAAACTCACTGTCCAGTTCTTGGTCCAGAGTGTTCACGCTATAAATCTAAAGTGATGCTTGCTGGGCGTTCAACTGTGTTTTATGCTCAGCAGCCAGCGCCACGGCAGCGACGGATTTGTCCCCCCGAACACCATTTTTCATTGTCATGTGTGCAAGAGCATCGCTAGGCTAGTGAACTGTGAAAAAAGGCGTAGATAGCACGTACACTTTAAGCCATTTCCTTCTCGGAGGCGCACAAGGCAACTGGCTGCGCGTGTGCCTACTTGGCCTCGTGGGATTGCAGTGCTACATTTTGGCTGGCTGCGAATCACCAGAAATGCATATTGCTAAGGCCAAAAAGCTCGTGGCAGCACCATCGACCTCGATTGCCACGCCCGAGCCTGAGTTAAACGCCACCACGGGCGCTCTGGATCTGCGCAGCGCTGACTTCGAAGGAGAACGCTATCTCCCAGTTCTCGAAAGGCTTGAGCGACGCCAACAAACTATCATTCGGGTTCTCTCTAAGCAGCGGCCGGGAATACGGCTAAACTAAGCTGCACAAATTCCCCGAATTGACCGACCACCGGGGAGAGTGCACAGCGTCTTTTGCTCCTCCTGTGATTATTTAAAAAGCTACCCGTCCTGCCACGCACGGCAGGACGGGTAGGCCATATTCGTGGTTGAAATTTAAATTAGTACTTTTTCGGAGGAGGAGCGCTCTGAGCGTCCTGGTAACCTTGCTCGTAAGCCCGCTCCTGCTCAAGCTTACGTAGCTTATCTCGATCGCGATTTGCTTCCATCTGTTGGCCAACTAGAGCCCCACCGAGAGTGCCAACGGCACCACCGATCAGTGCGCCTTTTCCGCGATTCTTGCTCGCTAGCGCACCCACTGTCGCCCCGCCTAAGCCGCCGACGGCTGCTGCGCCTAATGTCGTGTTTCCAGGAGCGTTTGCTGTTGTCGTATCACAGCCACTCATGGCCAATCCAAAAGCCGCTAGAACGGTTGCAGCAATTACTCGCTTCATTCTCAACTACTCCTCGTCATAGTGGTTACAGGTCTTTGCTTATCCGTGTGTACCCTTAAGAATAAGAAAAAATCAATGGTGTTTTGATCAAGCCGCAGAACATCTGCATTTACCTTTTCCCCTCTTCCACCTCAAAGACCTCCCGTCCGGCAATGGCACCTTCTATAATTCTAAGTACCAGCGATTGCAGAATTTCAGGGGGCAACGTGGCGTCAAGCCTTACCATTTGGGGAAACGACATTTTCTCAAAAATTGCAGCCACCTTTTCCAGATAACTCTGATGCTCAAAGAGGTTTTGCCCCTCTGTGCGGGATCCGAGAATTCGGGCTGTTCCTACTTCCACGGGTAGGCGAAAAAGCAAAATTACATCCGGTCGTGGAGCAAAAGATTCATTTGCTCGACGAATTTCTTCAGGATCGAGTCCCAACGCCCCCTGATAGGCCATTGACGACGGGTAATAGCGATCAATGCACACAATCTTTCCCGTGTCGAGGGCCGGCTTGATATGATGCTCCACATCATAAGCACGATCGGCTAAAAACAACTCAAATTCCTCGCGCGGTGAAACCGTGTCTCTGCCCGCCGCCATCAGTTGCCGAAGTTTCATGCCGTGGGGGCCATCGGTCGGTTCGCGCAAATACACAGCATCGAATCCTCGCCGTTTCAGCTCCTCCACGGCCGCTTTGGCTTGCGTGGTTTTGCCGGCACCATCGATCCCTTCAAAGGCCAGCAACAGCCCGCCGCGTACTCGGCGCACGCCGCCGCGAGGCGTCTGCAATTCACCTGTGAAAGCGTGTTCGTTCATCACAACGCCGAACAAAGCACGCACAAAAACGCCCATGCTCAAGCACTAACGTCAGCACCTTGCGTGTTTTCTTTGCACTCGCTTTCTGCCTCCGTAACGCATCTTAAAAACCTGAATAATTCTATATCCAGCGCATAAGCAATCCGCGATGGGAACCAAGTCCTGTGGCTCCCCAAGTCAACACGCACGTAGGGGATAGGGGAAACGGGTGCGTTTGTGGCCGTTGACCCCCAAACGTCTTCTTCCCTTCCACCCCTGCGGAGGATAAAACCCGAAAGGAGTTGTCATATGGTCAACGTTAGCATGAAACAATTGCTCGAAGCTGGGGTACACTTCGGGCATCAAAGCCGGCGCTGGAACCCGAAGATGAAGCCCTACATCTTCACCGAGCGCAACGGCATCTACATCATTGACCTTAAAAAGACGCTCAAGTTGCTGCGCGAAGCCTGTCGCTTCGTTCGCGATGCTGTCGCCGACGGTAAAACAGTTCTTTTCGTCGGTACGAAGAAACAGGCAAAAGACTCCATCATTGAAGCTGCCACAAGCTGCAACATGTATTACGTTAATAACCGGTGGCTGGGTGGCATGCTCACCAACTTCCGCACCATTCGGCGAAGCGTGACTCGTTTGCTTGAGATTGAGCGCTTAATTGAAGACGGCACCATTAATCAGTACTCGAAAAAAGAGCAGGCAATGATCCTGCGAGAGAAAAACGGGCTCGAGAAGAACCTCGCCGGTGTGAAGAAAATGGATAAGCTGCCCGGCGTTCTTTTTGTTGTGGATCCCAACAAGGAAGAAATTGCGGTGCGTGAAGCTCGCAAACTCAACATCCCTGTAGTCGCCATTGTTGACACAAACTGCGACCCCGACATGGTTGACTGGGTAATTCCGGGCAACGATGATGCTATCCGAGCGGTCAAGCTTATTTCACAGAAAATCGCTGAGAGCGTCAATGAGGGGCTTCTAGCCCGCGCCGATAGTGGACTTGAGCTCCAGACAGAGCTGCCTGCGGTTACATCAGCAGTCGACATCGAGAGTCTCGAGCGCCGCATGCGCTACGATGAAGATGTTGCTGAAGAGGAAGAAGAAGTTGATTACTTCGGCGAAGGGGCTCCTGAACCGATCGAAGAAGAAGAAATTCCAGAGGACGACGAACCCGTCCGCTAACATTCCCCCACGACAGTTTCTTCCGGGCGCACCCAGGCGAACTTGTGCTCGCGGTGCGCCTACGCTTTTTAAGTGTGAGGAACTTTTGCAGCTCGCGCTAAGATAATTTCACGACCTGTCGCGTCTCGCAGGACGAGATCATATTCCCCGCTCGTTAGAAAGCTCAGCGTCAGATGGGCAAATTCAATTTTCGTATCTGTTCGTGAAGTGGGGATCAGTTCCGTCTCAATACCATTGCGCCGGAGGTAGACGCGGCAATCTGCGAGCCCCCGCCCTTCGATTCGGTAATTGCGGTCTTCATTCGGCGAGATGCTATCAAAGGTGTGCGCTGTAACGAAAACGATGGTGGCTTTGTTCCCCGGTGAAGGTTGCGGCCCAGGAGTTTTCGTGGTCGCATTTGCCGCAACCGCAGGCTGGGGGGGAGTAGTGGTCGTTTTCGGGGAAGGGGCTGGTGCTATGTTTTCCTCCGGACCTTTAGTCGGCGAAGGCGTTGGCCTTCGCGTGCTCCCTTTTTCCGGGCGAGGCGTTGTGGTGCTTGTTACCCGCACAATTTTGCGCTGAACTTCGCTGTTTTCTTTGCGCTCGCCACAACCAAAAAATATAAGGCATGCGCCCATAGCACCAAAAACCAGAGAGTTGGTGCTGAGTGCTCCTGCACGTCTAATTGTCATCATGAAAATCAATGCGAATAAATTCGTGCCACGTGTTCAAGTCAAAGCTGGAAGGACGGCCATGCTGGTGCCACCTTTTCGCGGTGCGAAATTTGCTTCGGCAGCAGCAGACGTTGGTAGAGCAGGGCGAAAAGCTGAAGCCGTTTTTGAGTGCTGAAAGTATCGACAAACAGGACAATGAATAAGATGAAATCCCTACCTCGAGATTACACTGCTTACCTATTGGGCCTTTACTTCATTTCATGGGTAACAGCTTTTGCCCAGACTACGGATCCGGTGACTCTCTTGCGCCAGGTTCCCCGCGTTCAATTTCCTGGCAATACTGCTTCCGCACCCAACGAATCTCAAAAACCGCGCTCTAATACCCTTCTTCCCAGCCAGCCCGAGGCTTTGCCCCCTGAGCCTCAACGATCGTCTGCGCCGTTGGGTGAGGAAGCTGCGAATGAGCCAGCCGGCCATGCTCAGGCGCAACCGCCAGCTCAGCAAGAACGACCTGCAGAGACTAGCGCTCGCGGCCGCTCTCTTCTCTCGCGAATTCCGTTTGTTGGCCGCCTGGTGGCCGAGACACGTCTTTCACCCTCACCCAAAGAACCGGAACCGACGCCAACGCCGCCGATTCTCCTACCGCCGCCGCAGGACACAGACTCAGTTCAAGCGCCTGTGGCAGGCACTGTCGCCCCTTCGGTAGAACCACCGAACTTCTATTCTCAACCTCCAAGCCAAAATGAACCGCCGGCCGGAAGTGTCTCCGCTGCTGGAGCATCGTCCACGCGAGTGCCCAACCCGGAAAAGGTCCTTTTGCCAACCTCGCAACGGAGTGCCCCAATCTCCGAACAAGCTCTTTCTCCCAAGGAGGGGTCACGGCTGACCAACCAAAAACACGCGCCCTTAAAGAGCGACTCCATTGCGGAACATGGCACTCCAAGCCCGGTGTCGAATTTTTTGCTTTCACCGACGGCCCGCTCTCAAGCTATTGACTCTCCAACATCGAGCATAAGGGTCATTTACCCACGACTCACTCCTGCCGATTTTGTCGTTCCGACCGCTGAGATCGAACCGAGTGAGGCTGCGCGCAACGAGTACCTTCTGGCCTTAACTGCGGCTCGCGAAGGGAGAACTGCCGAGGCAGCTGCCGCCTTTCGGGCGTTTGCTCAACGCTATGCTACGTCGCGTTTGGCCCCTCGGGCTCTGTTCATGGCTGCTCTTTTGGACACAGATCCCCAAGCCCTGGCCGAGGACGTAGCTCTCCTGCGCAAGTTCTTTCCGCGCTCTGATTACCTTACCGAACTCGAGCTTCGCGGCGTTATTAGCGCAGCCGCCGCACCCACGCGCTTATCTCATGGAGAATCGCTCCCTCCCCCAACCGCGCCTATGCCTGATTCTCGCGCTACTGCAGCTCAGTTGCGCGAAGAAATCCAACGAGACTATCGCGACCGCAACTATGCAGCAGCAATCGCAAAGCTTGAAAATTCCCCTCTCACGCCTCAGGATCCAGCCCTGCTCGAAGCTCTTGCTCAGTGCCAAGTTGCCATCGGCGATAATGTGACGGCTGTAGCTACCATTGAGAAAATTCTCACTAATTTCCCCACTTACGATCGACGAAAGAATGTGCGACTGACGTATGGTCTTCTTCTCGAAGATGCGGGGAAGTACGAACGTGCGATTGCCGAGTATCGAAAACTTATCGAAGAGGCTCCCGATTCTGTCGAGGCACAAACGGCGAGAACGCGGATTCAGCAACTTGACCAGTTGACGCGTTAACTAGGCAACAACCAGGGAATCTCTGCCTTACATTGGGGCCACAACGCAAGAACTCGGCGAAATTTCATTGCATTGGCTCTCCTTCAGCTCGTAATAAACTGTTATCTGTACGAAAAAAATAAGTGAGGCGGAGCGAAGCGATGAGACGATGGGCGATAGCTGCAGCAGTTCTTCTGATCTCGGGAACAGCTAAGGTCGTTTCAGCGCAGCTTTGTTCCGACGAAAATCCATCGCTTGTTAATCCACCGCGCGATTCTTATCAGGTTTGTACGCCGCGGCCACGCGGAGGTTTTGGATTTTGGTCGCGAGTCACCAGTCTTGCCGCTGCCGATGCTTATGTAATGCCCAAGTACGCCCCCCGTGGCTACACTTATACTGTGCGAATCGGGCTCACGAACGATTTCAATTCAGGCCCTCGCTTGCGCCACTACGTAAATTACTTACCGCCTTTGCCCTACACGCATCCTCCTATCTACCCACCAGTGCCCGGGGGTGAAAGTTCCGCAGCAGCGATTCGGGATCTTGCCACACCCGCAAGTTCCTCAGTGCAAATAGAATACTGAGTTCGGTTTCTTGCCTTAGTAAGGCAAGTGGCATTTATAGCAAAGGCGAAGAAGTGACCAAAGTGCGTTAATAACAGGCATGGCTTGCTTGCCGTGAAGAACTACGCAACGCTCACGCGATTGCGTCCCTCCATTTTCGCGCAGTAAAGAGCCTTGTCGGCCAGTCCAAGAAGCTGGTCAATGTCCAGCATGTCTGGGTCCCCCTGCGTCACGCCTAGGCTACAGGTTATGCGGAGCACGAGATCGGCACGAATGAAAAACTCATGGTTCTCCACCGCCGTCCTTATGCGTTCGGCAGACACAAGCGCCCCGTCGAGCCCAGTCTCTGGCATGACAATAATGAATTCTTCGCCCCCGTAGCGCCCAACAATATCCACCGCTCGTGTATTCTCCTCCAGGATTTTCGCAAACTGTCGAAGCACCTCATCTCCCACCAGATGTCCGTGGGTGTCGTTCACGTGTTTAAAATGATCGATATCGATCATAACGACGCATAAGGGGAATCGGTAACGTCGTGCCCGCTCGACCTCATGTTGCATGAGTTCCAATACTAAGCGCCTGTTCTTTATACCTGTCAGCGCATCGTGTGTAGCCAGCTGCTCGAGCTCTTTCTTCTTGTGCTCGAGTTCGCGTGTAAGCCGAACTTCCTCAGTGCGGTCCGCCACAAGAGAAAGAAGCATTAACCCGTCGCGTGTTTTTACCAGTCTCGAGATCACGTGCAGGACTTTTGGCGTCCCATCCCACAGTTTGAGATCTCTCGTCACTTCCTCTTCAATAGCGCCACTACTGAATCGTTCCCGGTACTTTGAGAGAAGGTGCTCTCTTCCCGGCTCTTCATACACGTAAGAGAACGGCTTCCCAATCAGTTCCTCTTACATACGCCTTACCAATTGGCAGGAAGAGGGGTTTACGATCCAGATGATTCCTTGTGCGTCGGTCAGTCGAATACCCACTGGCGTGTTCATCCACAGAGCTCGAAGTTGCTCTTCACTTTCTGCAAGGCGCTGATAAGTGAGGACGTGTTCCAAGCCGGCGGCACAATGGGTGCAAAGCTGACGGAAGTCCTCAAAATCTTCTGCACTAAAAGCATTACGGCTATAGCTATGCACGCCTACAGATCCAATGATGCGGTCACCATGGCTAAGCGGAACAATCATTAAAGATAGGGAACGTCGTGTCCCATTCCCAAAGGTCGAAAATGGTTCCGTTACCTCATCCGCATTATCACGTAAGAGGAAAACACTCTCTCCTTTCAGTATGCGTTGCGCCGTTTCTGACACGTCGGTAGGTGTGTCAACCTCAACTCGACGTCCATCAATAGTGTCTTCTGCGTATAGGTTTATAAATCGTGCCGTAAGCGTGTCATACAATCTCACGAAGCAAGAATCGAATTCCAAAAGCTCACGCAAATGACTGATAAATGAGCGAGCAGCCTCCTTGACTGTCTTCGCTGCTGCTAAGTCCGCCGTGATTTTGGCTAGAACTTCGGTTCGTCGACGTAACCGCTTTTCTTGCGTTATATCTTGCAGAATCCCAAGCGCGCCTGTTGGCGTGCCACGCTCATCCTCCTCAATGACAGCAGAGTCCAAAAGCCAGATGTACCTTCCGTCTTTGCGCTGAAAACGGACCTCGGCGCGATACGTCTTGGCCTCGCCAGTAAGAAGAGCGTGCAGTCTCTGTCTGTGCTGCGTCTCTGTAGCAGGAAGCAATTCCGCAAGTTGTTCTGATTCACGTATGGTCTCGTGATCTGGTGCCGGAAAGATTTGCACCAACTGCTTGGTGCGCATTTTAAAAACGTCTGATGTCAGTTCCGACGGCTCGAAGCCCGTCATGTCTCTAATTGCCTCGCTTGCGAACTCATAAGTTCCGCTGGTAAAGTTTAAGCGATAGGGCACTGCTCCGGCAGCTTCGATGGCTCGCTGGTAGATGCGTTGAAGAGCCTCCATCCTTTCGCGGGCCTGTTCACGCTCAGTGACGTCTCGAAGCGTGCCGAGGAGGACGAGCTTGCCGCGAAATTGTGTGGCGATTCCCCGCGACTCCACCATAATCTCCGAACCGTCCTTTCGTTTCGCCCTCCAGAGAATTGTCTCCCCCTTTGCCTCTCCACTGAGACGGCGACGGAGCATCTCCCTGACCTTTTCCCGATCAGGGGGGCTAATCACGTCGGCTGGTTTAAGTTTTCCAATGATTTCCTCAGGAGATTCGTATCCAAAGATACTAGCGTAAGATGAGTTAACAAAATAGATATGGTCCTCATCAATCATGAAGACGCCATCAAGCGACGTCTCCACGAGTTGGCGGTACTGCTCTTCGCTTCTTTCTAGTCTTTCGTATAACTCGGCGCGTTCGATGGCCGCTCCCAAACGGGCCGCAAGCCATTCCAGCAACGCCAAGTCGTTTTCACTATATGCATAAGGTTTATAGCTCTGCAGCGTGACTAAAGCCACCACGTGGTCGCCGCGCCACACCGGAACAAACATAAGTGACTGCGATTCTTTATCCGTAGCCCCAAAGCGCTGCCTTTCTGTCGCAGGAGGTAGAGGCCCTACGAAAAGCAGTTTTTCTCCTCCGAGGACCCGTCTGCCAATTGTGGTGATAGGGTGAGTTCGCGACGGGTCCGTGATCTCTACGCGGATCCCCTCGATGGTGTCTATCCACAACACGTCTCGTGTTACTTCCTTGGATCTGTCAAAAAGCGAAACCCCGCACGCATCCCAACCGATGAGCTGATCCGCCACATGCACCAAGGCACCCGCTGCTTCGCGTACACTTGTTGCCCCCGAAAGCCGCTCACCCAGCTCGACAATAGCCTTTGTTAATTCCGCCCTATGCCTTACAGTG
>JANZZJ010000249.1 GCA_026419455.1 Candidatus Sumerlaeaceae bacterium
TCGCTCAGCGGCAGCGTGAGATGTGTATAAGAGACAGGTTCAGAGCTAACGACACGCTTTGAAGGGGCGAGCTCGACTCCCGAATCAGGGCAAGGGCATCTCGCCACTCGCGAAGCTCACACATCCTCGCCAATTGACACATTCTCTTTCAGTAGTGGTATAGTTGCAGCGTTCACGGCATGATACAGAAGCGTTTGAAAAAACTGCTAACACTAAAGAAAGCCGACAGCAAGAAGGTCGCCGGTGCACCGCAGCCAGGCGTCATTCGCGTTTTGACATACAACATCCACCACGGCCGTGGAATTGATGGCCGGTACGATCTTAGCCGGATCGCACGCGCTATTGCGGCCGAGACCCCTCACATTGTGGCACTCCAAGAGATTGAGCGATTTCGTCAGCGGAGTCGACGAGAGGATCAACCTCGTGTTCTGGCTGCCTTGCTCAAGATGCATTATTGCTTTGCCAGCGTCCGTGATCATCGCCATTCCGACCAGCATGAAGGGGCCGCATACGGAAACGCTATCCTCTCGAAGTTTCCAATTCGCTCCACTTCGCACTTTGACCTTACAGTAGCGGGCGCAAGGGAGCCGCGTGGCTGTCTCCACGCCCTTATCGAAACTCCCTGGGGTCCCCTCCACGTGTTCTGCGTCCATTTAGGACTTCGCTATGGGGAACGGGCACAACAGATGGCCATGCTCACCAGCGAGAAGATTTTGAAAAATCCTCGTTTGACGCCTGCCCCGGCAATCCTCTTAGGCGATTTCAATAATTGGTGGCCGGTTCGGACCGCCAAACGTATTCAGGAACATTTCCGTGACGCGTGCCACGTAACTGGAAAAAAACGACTGAGGACATTCGGCCAACCAGTTACCGTGCTCGCTCTGGACTACATTTACGCGACCCACGATATAGAAATTGTTAGCTGCTACGTGGCTAATTCGTCACTTGCACGACGAGCCTCGGACCATCGCCCGTTGGTGAGTGATCTCAAACTTACGAGTTATCTTGCTGCCAGGAAAAGAACCTAGAGAAAACCATACGCGATGGCGTTTTTAGCTTCGGGCGAGGTTTGCCGGTCTTTATTCTTGACGGTTAAAGCTTGCTCGTCGTTGTGGATACATAGTTATTGTCGTAATGCGTGCATGGGCATTTTCACATTGGGAATAGAGACGCAATGAACCTAACGGCTATAGTGCGCTCGACGTTGGTACGAGTTGTGGTAGCAGGCATATTGGTCGTGGCTAAGACCTCGGGGAGTGGGGTGTGGGCTGCCGTCACCGTCGAAACTCCCGATTACCTGACATTCGAGTATCAGCAAGTAGGAAGCTGCGAAGAAGAGGCGGTTCGGCTCGCTTGTATACGCGCTGTCCACGCAACAGTAGGACACGTTCTCTTTGGCGAATATGCTCTTCAGGGACGCGACCTCTTAGAACCATATCTCCAAAAGAACTGGCCTAAATTTGTGGCCTCATCCTATGTTCTTGAGCGGCGGGCTTCGCGCGATGGGTTTGGTGTCCGCGTGCGAATTCAGACGTTGCCCGAAGTCCTCACGCGAGACCTTCGCGAAAAGCGATTCCTGTATCTGCCCGACGCCAATCCGGCGTTCTTTGTCTATGCTGCGGAACTTGTGGACGGCCAACCAACGAGCTCAAGCATGACGCGGCAACTGATCACCGACAAATTGAAATCGAAGAACCTCAAAGTTCTAGAGAAAGCGACTGGCTGCCCCGATCCAGTATCGGATGTCTTTGCTTGTCCGGCCGTTTTCGATGCTGCACGTGTTGCTGCCTTGCGCAATGGCGCCCGTGTGATGGTTGCCGCACGCAGTTCCAGTCAGAAAGTCTCGGAGAGCTCGGTGTTGTACGAAACCATGATTTCGTACGAAACCAAACTAGTCCTTCAATTCATTCGCACTGATGATGCATCAATCCTAGCGCAAGACGAAGTCACAGCGCGAGCCGCTGATAAAGAAAAGGACACTGCGCTCCGCGACGCTGTGAAAAACGCCGTGGAATTGGCAACCGAACGCTTTGGCTCCCAGATACAGGTTTTTTGGAATAGTGCCGTACGCGAGAAGGCTGCCCACCAACTTTTGTTTACCGACCTGAGCTTAGATGAACTTGCTCTCGTCACTTCCTACTTGGAAGCCACGCTCGGTCACGGTACACGAGCATTCGTGCGCAGTTATTTCGGCAATGCTGCGGTAGTTGGACTTGATTCGCCACGCGATTTCTCGGCTGTCGAACGCGCTCTTCAGGAGTTCAAGCCCTTCCAATTACGCATCACGAGCCGCGCTGGAAATCGCGCTACAGTTGTGTGCGTCCACTAAACACCCCATAAGGAGTAAGGCGCTAGCCATGAGATTTGGAAAGAGAGGGGCAGCTGTCCTTGCCCTTTGCTTTGGGCTATTGGAGTGGCTCGTTGCTGCACCTAATGGCCAACAAGCTGCGAGATTGACAGAAGAGTTCTCACCTGCGCCGAAACTATTGAGCAAGCCACGTGCGTCATTGCGCGAGCTCTTGGGCTGCGGCAGCCAGCTGGGAACAGCGTTGACCTCTGCTAGCATAGAATGTACCTCCCCTACCCTCGCAGCTGATGCCACCGAAAGCTCAGCGGCCTTACGACTCCCCGACATCGCAGAGTTTGAAAGATACCTGAACTCTAAACGAAGCCGCAAAGTGGTCATTGGGCTTGAGGGAATAGTGGCGCGTACCGTTGCCAAGAACCTCAACATTAAGATACACGATCTGGGAGTTCAGAGCGCACTGTTCGAAATTGATGCGCAGCGCGGCATTTACGATTTGCGACTTGGTGCAAGCCTCTCGATCGATCGAAGCCAGTATCCCCCGCCTTACGCGAGTACTCCCCCCACAGGCATGACGGAAGTTCAAAAGGAAAAAGACAAAAGCGTTGGCGCAAGCGTAGGACAGCTCCTGCCGACCGGCGGGCTGCTTGAGCTTCTCTTTCAACAGTCCGCAGTGGATAACAACTCGCCGTTATACTACAGCCCTTACTTTACTAGTGGCGCTGGTGTGCAACTATCGCAGCCGCTACTGAAAAACGCTGGTAGGTATGTGACCAATGCAGGGATTAGGCTCGCGGAGTTAAGCAGTAAACTAGCAACCGAAACCTGTAGGCAACAGCTTTTCGTCGAGCTCACCAAATCCATCTCGCTATATTACGAGCTTATTTATGCCACAGCAAATGTTGATGTATTGCGTATTTCGCTGGCGCAAGCGCAGGAGCTTCTTCGCATCAATCTTGCCAAATATAACGCAGGCGTTCTGCCTGAATTGGATGTTTTGCAGGCAAAAGCCGATGTTGCGGCCCGACAGCAGTTGCTTGTCAATGCTTTGCAAGCCGTTGAGGACCTTAGCGATCAACTCAAAAACCAGCTTGCCGAGATAGGCGATATGCGCGACGTCACCCTCGTGCCTCTCGATCTGCCGGGCGTCCCAGAGTACGCTGTGCGAGGGAAAGAGGTCGCCTTTATCAAGGAGGCGCTTACAAAAAGACCCGAGTTCGCTCAGGTACGTCTCGCGCTTGAGCAGGCAGAGATCAGGAAGAAAGTTGCGCAAAACCAGACTCTGCCGCAACTCGATTTATTTGCCCGTTATCTTGCACTCGGTGTGGATAACTCCTCAGCAGATGCCTGGGATGGGACTCGGAGCAACGACTACGGCAACTGGCGCGTGGGGCTTCAGTTCAGTTATCCTTTGCAGAACCGCAGTGCCAAATATCGCCTAAAACAGGCAGAGAATGCACTGCGTCAGGCTTCGCTTCTTATGGAGAAGGCCCAAGACGACATCATTCTCGACGTGAAGAGCTCCATCCGCGCGGTGGAAACCAATCGCCAGCAAATCGAAGTAGGAATGGCAACTGTGGAATTCAATCGCGAGAAGGTCGATACGGGAATGAAGCGTCAAGCGGTGGGACTTGCGACAAGTTTCGAGGTTCTTCGCTTCCAGAGCGATCTTGCCTCAGCCCGCAGCAATCTCCTGCGAGCTGTGATCGAATATAACAAATCTATCATCCAACTGGAACGGGCCAAAGGAAGCCTTTTGGAAAACCTGGGGATCACTTCCTCTATCGAGACTAACAAAGGCCGAAATTGACCACGAGTGTATTTTGCTGCTGACCACTCGCCCAAATTGCACTACTCTGGCCACTCATCAAGAGTGACGTTATTGCTTGGCAACAGTTATGGTGAAGCCATTGCTGGTCTCGCTAACGTCAGCTGCAAAACGTGAAAGCCAACTTGAATAAGAGCCCGGTCTAAAGTCCGGCGGGAGAATCGCTCCGCAGGATGACAC
>JANZZJ010000265.1 GCA_026419455.1 Candidatus Sumerlaeaceae bacterium
GGATGACACGAACAATCACGTGTCACCACACCAACGATTGCCCCTGGCACTCCCACATCCCTGCAGGATTCAAGAAAACCATAACCCCCTGCGTCTGCAACGTCGACGCCAAAACGGACACGGACAAATTCGCCGAAACGCCAACCCCGCAGAGGGCGACTACTGGTACCTACCACCACTCGCTTTATTGGCCCAATGCCAGCCGATGCAGCCGAGGACTGCCAGTGCTTTTCCAACAATGCAACCAGCGAACTCTCCGCCCACACTGAAGGGGCTGCCAGCCATTCATTCATTTCGCGACCACGAAATATGAGCTCGTCAGGCAAATCCATATCACCGATGAGTGCAGTTGGACAGAAATAGTGACGAGCCTCCTGCCCCACCACGGCGTCGAAAGGCTTCAGATCTTCGCGTACAGCAGTCACCGGCTCTACCAAAAACGCAGCTGACAAACGATAGAATTGCGCAAGGTGACGAACGTTTGCCGCATGGACATTTTCGTCGCCCTCACAGGCTGAAACAACAACCTGAGTACGCTGGTAATAGCCCTCCCACAAAGGGAACAATCCGGAGTGGAGGCGTCTTGAGTAGCCCAGACGCTTTACAATGTTCGAGGCGATCTGGGAGGTTGGAACGGTTAGCAGAATTGACGGTGGCACAATCACATCTCGAAAACAAAATCATGCTACGCCATGGTGCAAGTGTTATCTTTCTCTTGCACGAGTTAGCGCTAGTGGGCATCAACAGTGCCATGAGCTCGAAGCAGCGTTTGTTAGTAGCAGAAGCGGTCCTAGTGGCATGGCTTTTCGCAGGGTGTGCCTTTTTGGGTGCACAGAGGGACCGCGCAGCATCATCTGTGCCCCAAACGATGGAATCCGCCGAAATAACGGAAACCCAGACCTCGCCTTTCCTCATGGCAGCAGAATCGTCAGGAAACATTATCACTTTTGCGATAACAAACAACTCCGCACGTGAATATAATGTCAGCCCTTACCACTTTGCTCTCATCGTGCAGGGAACCAGACGAATAGTGCCCTACTCGCCAGAAATTGCCACCATAGATGTTCCATCGCGCCTTGGTCCCGGTGAAACCATCATGGGCCGCGCAATTTTCAATGAATTCCCTGCACCGGAAGGCCATAAGCTCGTTTTTAAACCTGGTCAGGAAGCAACCTTTGCAGTCATCACGAGCAAGTTCAATCCGTTGCGCACTATTCCAAAAACAAAACGCCCAGCCACACCTACTGCTAAACGGTAAACAGAGGGTCCTTGAGGAAATAATTAACTTTATAATGGTTTTTTAGGATTATGATTGATGCCAAAACACTCGAAATTGAATTTGGAGCTCCAGAGTGGCAGGCATTTCTGGGCGGAGGGTTTTTGGGCGTCGAGCAAGCCGGACCAATCGCATGGAACTGGCTTTCCGATCGCACCGGCTGGTGTGTGCTGCCGCCGCTAGACGTCGCATGCGATTACCGGCTTCGTATCGAAGCGGCCCCCATAGCGTTCTATGGTGCGGCGCTTTGGGATATCCAGCTGTGGGCCGATGGCAAAAAGATTTCGCGCCGCGTTGTATCCGTCGAGGATTCTCAGACAGATCTCGAGATCCCCTTTCAGGAACTCCTAGAGCAGGTCTCGCGCCCACCTACCACGCTCAAATGGAAAATCCGCAAGCTCAACCGCCCCCAGATTCGCATGTTCATCAACGATTTACCGCTTGCTCAGCTAGATTTCGAATATGCTCCGTACGTGCAAACACACGAGGTGCTCTTACGCCATGAGCTTTTGGGTGAGAAAAATGTACTAACGTTTGAACCATCCTACGCCGTTTCCCCCCACGACATCGACCCCGCATCACCCGACTTGCGACAATTCAGCTTTCGCGTGTTTCGACTTCACCTTCAAGCATTGGAATAGGCGGAAGGACGCTCCGTGAAGCTTAGACGCGCACGCCTGGTCGGATTGCGAAGCGGTAAAGAGTATGATCTTGCTCGGCTTGAAGAATGGGGTGAAGGGGGAGAAACACTAGATCTCCAGCCTGTTGGCGAATGGTCACCTGTTCGTCACCGAGGAACAAGCATATATGAGCGTTTTCGTGACTTCTGGTATCTCCCGGTTGAGCCACAGCAATGCAGTTTGGGAGAAGGTCATACTCCCCTGATTAAGGCCCCGCCCGCTCTCAAACACTACACGGGACTCGATCGGCTTTATCTTAAGAACGAAACAGCTAACCCTACCTGGAGCTTCAAGGACCGCGGCACAGTCGCCTGTTGCGCATTGGCGCGCCAGTACGGTGAAAATTACTTGGCAACAGTTTCTACAGGCAACATGGGGCAGTCGGTAGCAGCCTATGCCGCGAGGTGTGGAATGAAAGCACTGATTATTACGCCGGCCACGGCTGCTAAAGAGAAGTTGTGCTCCGCGTCGCTTTACGGCGCGACTATCTTGCAGGTGGCAACCGACGATCTATGCCGGCTCAAACATGAAATATCCCCTCTGGCAACAAAGCACGGCTTGCGCATTACCTCGGGAGCCAATCCGTTCCGGGTCGAAGGCTACAAGTTCGAATCCTTTGAAATGTGGGAACAACTTGAGGGCATCGTCCCTGACTTTATTGCCGTGCCCACCAGCGCGGGAGGGCACATCCGCGGAATCTTCAAAGGCTGGCAGGAACTCGAAGCGTCGGGATTTGTGGAATCTCTACCCACAATGGTGCTTGTTCAGCCTGCTGAAAATGCTCCTTTGGCCGCTGCTCTGTCCGCGGATTTGCCTGAGCCAATCACATTTCCGCCCGCTCGTACTCTTGCAAGCGCGCTGACCAGCAATGATCCCCCAGGTGGCACGGACCTGCTAAACATCGCCAAATATTACGGTTGGCTCGCAAGCGACGTTTCTGAAGATGGGATCCGCGAGGGCTGGCATGTGGCTTCCCGAAGCGGCTTATGGCTAGAACCCTCAAGTGCCATCATATTTCCTGCACTCAAACAGCTTACGGCGCACGGGAAGCTTCCCCGCGAAGCCACTGTCGTTGCCGTCATGACAGGGGCAGGACCGAAGGATAACACAGTTCTGAAAGGAGCCACCGAAGACTTGGAAAAGGTTCCCCTAGAAGATCTCGAAACAAGGATTGCTCGTTTTATGGCAAACTGGTGACTCCATCGAGGCCGAAGCTGGTGGAGGGGGGAGGATTCGAACCTCCGTAGCGCGTTAGCGCGACAGATTTACAGTCTGTTGCCATTAACCACTCGGCCACCCCTCCACACGGGAACCGAGAAGCAACACCTTGCTTTCAGTGCGTCAAAGAATACCAACTTTAGAAATAGCTTATTCTTTACGGCGCGTTTCTGTTGATTGCGACCGTTCACACGAAGTAGTTCAAAACTCATTACGAGCACAGAAAGGAGCAGTCATGAAGAAAAAATCCTTACGGGACTTGACTGACCTGAAGGGAAAACGGGTTTTTGTGCGAGTGGATTTCAACGTGCCCCTCGATGGCGAAACAATCACCGACGACACCCGTATTCGCGAATCGCTCCCAACTATCCAATACTTATTGGAGCAAGGCGCGAAGGTTATTCTGGCATCGCACCTCGGTCGACCAAAGGGCAAAGTGGTTGATTCCATGCGCCTCACGCCCTGCGCCAAACGCTTAAGCGAACTTTTGGGCAAACCTGTGACCATGGCGCCCGACTGTGTCGGGCCCGACGTTGAAAAACTCGTGGCGGATATGAAAGAGGGCGAGGTTGCACTACTGGAAAACCTGCGGTTCCATCCCGAAGAAGAGAAGAATGATTCTGAATTTGCCAAACAGCTCGCTGCTCTCGCCGATATCTTTGTGCAGGATGCGTTCGGTTCCGTACACCGCGCACACGCCTCAAC
>JANZZJ010000032.1 GCA_026419455.1 Candidatus Sumerlaeaceae bacterium
ACGCTCAAGGGCGGGGAGGTCGCTTACGGGTGGAGGTGGCGGACAGAGACCTTCGTCGCCATCGATTCCTAAGGCCACGATGTCCGCAATGGCTCGCTCCTCTTCTTCGCCAGATTTGAATGGTTTGCCATGCCATCCGTCTTTGTCCTCGGCAAAGCTGACACCGCGTCCCTTGAATTGTTTTGCAATTATGTCAAATGGCTGCCCAATAACCTCCCGCGCGTTAGCAAAAGCGTCGAGAAGCTGCGCCACATCGTGCCCATCCACCGCTACTGCTTTCCACCCGAACGCTTCGAAACGAGCCTTGTAGATGTCCAGTCTGTGTTCGAGCATCGTTTGCTGGCTCTGCCCCAGGCGGTTGACGTCCACGATAGCTACGAGATTATCGAGTTTGTAGTAACTTGCCAGCTCGGCGGCTTCCCAAACAGCTCCTTCAGCCACTTCGCCATCGCCAAGCAAAACATAGGTGCGGTAGTGAGTTTTGTCGAGATACTTGGAATTGAGCGCGATGCCGACTCCAGCTCCCAGCCCCTGCCCCAGAGATCCCGTGGCCACATCGACGAAAGGCAAGCGAGGGGTTGGGTGACCTTCAAGGTCGGAGTCAATGCGTCGAAGCGTCATGAGCGCATCCACTGGCATAAAGCCGGCTTCCGCCCACGCAGCATAAAGAATAGGTGCGGCATGACCTTTTGAGAGAACCAATCGGTCACTGAGCGGATGCTTCGGATTTTTCGGGTCGTAACGCATTTCATGGAAGAAAAGCGTTGCGACAATTTCTGCACACGAGAGACACGTCGTTGGATGCCCTGATCCCGCGGCAGAGGTTGATCGAATCGAGTGAATGCGAAGTTTGTTGGCTTTCGCCCTGAGTGCTTTGATTAATTGTTCTCTTTCCATAGCACCCCTAGGCATTCTTCGCTCGATCTGCGTCGTCTAGCAAAAACGACAATGTGTGCATTTCCATATCGGATGAATTGATTCTCGTAATGATTTCTGCAGGAAAATTCATTGATTCGTACTCAGAATGTCTGTCACAAATAGCAGCTGCGCGATTTTCCTGAAGCAAGGACTCAAGCCGTACCGTTTACGATGAAAGGATCGGCAAAAGTGGACGAAAAATTTATAAACGCCATCGTGGACGAAGTAGTGAAGCGCTTGGAACCCAAGTTGCATACGCCTTTTCGTGGTTCGGTGGGAAAACCAGCTTTTCCACGCCCGAGCCGCGGACTGCGCGGCGTGTTTGCAACAATCGACGAGGCGATTGAAGCCGCTTGGCTTGCCCAGAAAATATACGCTGATGCTTCGCTAGAAACGCGCAAGCGGGTGGTCAACGCCATTCGTGATGTCGGAGAACGCCACAAGGAGGACTTCGCGCATCGAATTCTCGAAGAAACGAAGCTTGGCCGCGTTGATCACAAAATTCGTAAACATGAAATCGTGATTCGTCTCACGCCTGGCCCCGAAGACTTAGTTCCCCGTTGTTGGACTGGTGATCATGGTTTGACGGTTGAGGAGTATGCTCCGTATGGTGTCATTGGAGCAGTGACGCCGGTTACTCACCCTGTAGAAACAGCTATTAACAACGGGATTAGCATCCTTTCCGGCGGAAACACGGTAGTTTTTAATCCCCATCCCGGCTCAAAGCAGGTTTTCGCGTATGCATTGAACCTGTTCAACGAAGCCATTTTCCGGGCAACTGGCCTTGAAAACCTCATGACCTGCATTGAAGAACCCACCATCGAAACAGGAAAGGCCATGTTTCGCCATCCGAAAGTGCGGGTGCTTCTTGTGACCGGTGGTCCAGGAGTTGTCAAAGAGGCACTCAACAGCGGTAAAAAATGTATTACTGCCGGTCCTGGCAATCCGCCAGTTGTTGTTGACGAGACAGCTCTCATTGAGAAAGCCGCAAAGGATATCATCGACGGAGCGGGATTCGATAACAACATCCTGTGCATTGGTGAGAAGGAAGTTTTTGTGGTGGAAGCTGTGGCGGATAAGCTTCTGGCTGAAATGAAACGGCTCGGCTGCGTGGTGCTCACGAAAGAGCAAATTCTCAAGCTATCAGAAAAAGCCTTTCAGTGCAGTGGGGCCCATGGCGCAGGAAAATCTTGCGGAGGCGCCGTGCTCAATCGCGAATTAATCGGGCGAAGTCCGCAAGTGCTAGCACGAACCATCGGACTCGATGTTCCCCCGGATTGCCCGATGTTGATCGGTGAAACTGAATTCGACAATCCGTGGGTTCAACATGAGCAAATGATGATGTTTTTGCCCATCGTGCGATGCCGTAATTTCGACGAAGCTTTGGAAATGGCTGTGGCCGCGGAACACGGTTATGGACACACCGCAGTCATTCACTCGTTGAACGTGGCAAACATGACGAGAATGGGCAAGGCGATGAACTGCTCCATCTTTGTGAAAAATGGTCCAAGTTACGCCGGACTTGGCGCAGGGGGAGAGGGGCACACCTCCTTTTCGATTGCCAGCCCCACAGGTGAGGGGCTAACCACCGCCCGTACTTTTTGCCGAATCCGCCGCTGCACCCTGGTGGACTATTTACGAATCGTATAATGAGCACGTCCCTCGGCGGATCCGTTCACACTGTAGACAAGACTAAATACCAAATAAAGCCACACAGGTAGGCATACCCGGGAACATGAAACTAGTCATAGTTGATTATGGCATGGGGAATCTACGCAGCGTAGAGAAAGGGCTTGAGAAGCTTGGCACGTCGCCAGTCATTTCTTCGCGCCCCGACGACATTAACGATGCCGACGGTATAATTGTGCCTGGAGTGGGGGCCTTTGGGGATGCCATGGGAGAGCTTCGGCGGTTGGGGCTTGTTGAGACGTTGCGTCATCGGGCAGAAACGGGAGTACCACTGCTCGGCATCTGCCTTGGTCTCCAAATCCTTTTCGAACGGAGCGAGGAGGCGCCCGGTGTGGAGGGATTGAGTTTGGTTCGAGGGGATGTTCGGAGGTTTTCGCTCCCTGCCGAATTCAAGATCCCGCATATGGGATGGAATGCACTGGAAATTACCCCGAGCTCGCTTCTCTTCGCGGGAATTCCCAATGGGTCGCACGTCTATTTTGTGCACTCGTATTTCGTTGATCCTGAAGAGAAATCGGTAGTTGTAGCGACTTCGGAGTATGGGATCAGATTTGCAGCAGCTATAGAGAGAGACAACCTTTTTGGTGTACAATTTCACCCCGAGAAAAGCCAGACCGTGGGCTTACAAATCTTGAGGAATTTTGTGGAGATATTGCACCAGAAGAAAGCGAGTGGCAGTCCGCACTAGGACGTGCCACTCGCCCTTCTGCACTGCCGTTGCCATTCGCTGGCTTGGGCTAGCAGGAGAAGTGGCAGTCTCCCCTATTCAGAAACGTGCAAAAGGTAATACTCGATTGAATCAACTAGAGCCTGCCAGCTTGCCTCGATCATGTTCTCGGACACGCCAACCGTGGTCCAGCTCCTTTCTCCATCGCTGGATTCAATGAGCACGCGCACCTTGGCGGCTGTTCCCGCACGGGCATTGATGACGCGTACCTTGAAGTCCGTGAGGTGAACTTTTTTCAGATGGGGATAGGCATTGCCAAGAGCTTTGCGCAGAGCTCGGTCCAACGCGTTAACCGGGCCATCTCCATCAGCGACAACATGATGTTCTTTGCCTTTGACGACAACACGGACAATAGCTTCCGCCGGACATGGGGCATACGGACCTTTGCCGTAGGTGATGACCTTGAAGTCTTTCAATTCGAAGAACGGCTCGTAGGTTCCTTTAGCTTTCTGCACGAGAAGCTCAAAGCTCGCTTCCGCCGCTTCGAACTGGTAACCATCGGCTTCAAGTTCTTTGATTTGCTGCACAATCTGTTTCACGTCCTCAGGGGTAGTGGCAAGGTCAATCCCTAGCTCTTCCAGCTTTGACTGGATGTTGCTTTGCCCACTGAGTTCACTGACTAAGATGCGTCGAACGTTACCAACGAGTTCTGGCGGAATATGCTCGTACGTAGCAGGATTGCGCCGAACTGCACTGACATGAACTCCGCCCTTGTGAGCAAAGACGGTCTGCCCCACGTATGGCTGGCGGGGGTCAGGGGGGATGTTTGCAATCTCAGCCACAAAATGCGAGATAGCGGTGAGCTCCCGCAGTTTGCCTTCGGGTAGGCAACGTTTTTTGAGTTTTAGCTCAAGGTTCGGAATAACCTGAATCAAGTCGGCGTTGCCACAGCGTTCGCCATAACCGTTGATGGTGCCCTGAACGTGGACTGCGCCTTCATGCACAGCAATAACGCTGTTTGCAACAGCCATCCCGGCGTCATTATGTACATGGACGCCGATAGGCAGTGAGCCTAGTACTGCCTTTACGTCGCGCATGATTGCAGGGATTTCTGTAGGCATAGTACCGCCATTTGTGTCGCAGAGGACTACCGTGTCTGCCCCTGCTTCGGCCGCCACTTTAATGGTTTTCAGTGCGTACTCAGGATTACTTTTGAAGCCGTCGAAGAAATGCTCTGCGTCGTAAATGACCTCGCGGCCGTGACTTTTCAAAAAGCTTACAGAGTCGCGAATCATTTCGAGGTTTTCTTCGAGGCTAACGCGCAAGGCTTCGTGCACATGCAAATCCCACGTTTTACCGAAAATCGTGACGACGGGAACTTCAGATTCCAAAAGCAGCAGGATCTGTGAGTCTTCGGCTGCCTTCATGTTTTTGCGCCGCGTGCTTCCGAATGCAGCAAGCTTCGCGTGCTTGAGAGGAACAGACTTCATCTTGCGGAAGAAGTTGATGGCTTTGGGGTTCGATCCTGGCCAGCCACCCTCGATGTAATCGACGCCGAAATCGTCAAGCCGCTGTGCGATGTGAATTTTGTCCTCGAGAGAATAAGAAATAAACTCGCCCTGCTCACCGTCGCGCAGCGTGGTATCGTAAATGTAAACGTCTTTTTTCCATTGTGACATGGTCGTTTCCCTTTCTCGGACTATACGTCATTGAGATTGAAGAGTCCAAAGATGCGAGGGGAGAAACCCTTATTTGTTTTAAAGTGGATCTAGGAAACCTGAGGATATGTCTGAGCGCTTATTGGACCCGGGAGGGCCCAATAATAGCAATGGCTATGATGCACGAAGGGGTTATGAAAATCTTTGATGCCATTTTCGTGCTAATTGCTACACGTCTGCAAAGGACGTATTCGTGACCATCACAAAAAAGTCTTCCAGTAATATTTTAGGGCCGGCGGTAATAGGGTTACGTCTGCCCCACAACTCGCTCCACTCCGATCTCTTTTGTTCGGAACATCACGGCAATAAAAATCCAGCAGAGAACTAAAAAGAGTGCCCAAGCCATTAACGCTTCACTTTCCACGAGTGGTTCGGAACGACTGTTAATGAGATCGAACACCGACGAGATGTGTCCAGTCTCACGCACAGCGCCGGAGGCACTGAGAGATGTTATCAGAACTTTGAGCGAGATTTTACGTAATTCCCCGGGCAGGAGAACTGTAAGCGAATCCACGACGAGCACGTAAAACACTGCGTACTGATTGGCACGTTTTCCCAACGTTGCAAAGGCAAGACCGAGAGTCATATAGCCCGTGACACAGAAAACGACAGCGAGCCCATCCCATACCATCACGTTTACGTTCTCAGTAAGTTCCTTATTAGGGTCGAGAACCAGGGTTGCTCCTAGATAGAAGACAGCTTGGGCAATGGCTGCACATACCGTAACGAGACCTGCTGCAACTACCCATTTGGCACAAAATGGTTTGATGCGTCCACACGGCCGTGTCCAAACGTAAATAAGGGCTTTTGATTCGACCTCATCTCGCAAGAGCCCAACACCTGCGGTCACACACAGAATTGGCAGCAAAAACGTTAAAAAGATGCCCCACCACTGACGATAAAAATCAATTCCAGCCGACGACGCATTCCCTGAGGCGCCCGAATGCACTAGGAAGCCGGCAACAATGATTACCACAGGCATCATCACGACGGTGACGAGGGTGACCCACAATTTTTTCTGCCAGAACGATGACCATCCAAACCTAAGTAACCCTCCAAGCATCGAACTCTAGTCCTTTACCAGATACTGGAACACCGCTTCCAAAGACTCATCAGTGGGAGCTATTGCCATGACCTTGATATCGCCGCCACAAGCCACCTCTTGCACAAACCGGCAGAGTTCCACAGCGTCGCCTGTTCTGACCAGCAGTGAGCGTCCGTCGCCATCAAGCACAAGAGATTCGACGGTGGGCAGCTCTGCCAGAAATGCAGCCAAGCGGCGTGGCGCAGTGGATTCAATGCGATAGGTATAGGGT
>JANZZJ010000056.1 GCA_026419455.1 Candidatus Sumerlaeaceae bacterium
GTGGAGATACGGTTGGAACGTGTGCGAGGTGCGACGCTTCGTTCGGTGGCCCTGGGCTTTGAGACGGGGGATCCTATTCGCGAGGCGTTCCTTGTTCTCTACGATGGAGCTGGTCGGGTGGCGCGTTCCGTGACCCGCAACGATGCTGGGGTGGCGGAGGTGCGTGGATTGGCGCCGGGAACCTATCGGGTGGAAGTGAGCGCATCAGGGTACACCTCAGATGTCCGGACTGTTGAGCTGCGCGAAGGCGAAACAAAAACAGTGGAGTCCGTTCTTGCTGTGGCAGGCGCGCTTCGCGTGTGGGCAGAGGAAGCTAGCGGCCAAGCAATTGAGGGTGCCACGTTCAAGTTGGAGCCGTTGGATCCGACGTCTATAGTAGAAGCACAGCATGGAGTGAGCGAACTAGGTGGGTTGTGGGTTTGCCGTGGTCTAGCCCCTGGTGCTTATCAGCTCACGGTGAACTCTCCCAGCGGGAATAGAGCAACGTACACCATCCAGATCCGCCCACGAGAGGTTACAGAAATAATAGCAAGGCCACGATAGGTAATTAATTATCATATTATCTATAAATTCCGTTATTTTGCTATTCCCCTTTTGAAACATGTTTGTCCGTTTTTTCAATAGGCTCGGGTGGTGTGATGTTTGTCCGCTCATCTCCTTCCATGATTTCAAACCGACTCGACAAAGGTCGCCCTAAGGGTAACGATGCTTTTCCTCCCCGGGGGAACAGCTAAAAGTTCTCGTCGTTCGCGATAGCACTTCTTGACTTAGGCTCTGCTGGAAGCGAGCTGCAAGGTTATGGAGGTCCGTCGGCCAGTTAATGGCTGAGTCGTGGCTATGAATTGCACCGAGAAAGAGGACGACGCATGGCGCATCGGTCTGAAATCGCACACGCAGGGGCAGGTGAGAGGTATTCGCAAAAGACTCGAGCATGGAGACCGTTAGTGGGATTTTTTCTTCTCATTGTGCTTGGGTGCGTGCTGGGGGGCGCATCTGCGTTGGGAGCGGTGAAACAATCGGAGGGAGTCACGCGTGGACGCCGTGAGCGGCGGATTGAGTTACGGCGAATGCAGCCGGTGCGGGTGACCGTCCCGAAGGGAAAACTGGCCCGACCCGCGACACCGCCAGCTCTCGTACCCGAGGATGGGCTTACCACGGGTGTACAGTTGCCTAACCAATGGCGTATAACACCTGTCGGGGCGACACTCGATCTCGGTGACCTGCCGTTAACGCTGGCGATGGCACCCTCGCGACGCTCTGCGGTCGTTGTCCACGCTGGCTTTGGGGACCACGAAGTTCGCCTGATAGATACCGTGGAGCGGCGCATGGTGAGTCGTGCTATCGTCCCCAACACATGGGTGGGCGCAGCATTTGATCCCACTGGGAAAGAATTGTATCTTAGCGGGGGGACGGATGACATCCTCTATGTTTTTCCTGTACGAGATGGTCAAATTGATGAACCGACGACCGTGCCAATTCGGGCCGATGCACTCACATCGGGCGGGGCTGAGAAATCGTGGTACGTCAGCGGCGTAGCGGTTGATGCCAAGAGCGGTAAGGTGTTTCTCGCGTGCCAGAATCGGGCAAACCTCATGGTCTGGGACCCGCGAAAGCCAAAGGTACTGCCGCGCGAAGTGGTTCGTTTCGCTGAGGCACATGCGGCACCCTATAAAGTGGTGATTCATCCCAAGCGGGCCGTGGCTTACGTATCGCTTTGGGGGGCGAAGGCCGTGGCTGTGGTGAATTTGCGTGCGCGCACTTATCGGCTTATTCCCACTCACTCTCATCCGAATGAGCTGGTCATTTCGCCCGATGGCCAGAGGTTGTTCGTGGCCTGTGCAAACACGAACTTCACAGATGTGATTGATTTGAAACAAGAGCGTGTGGTCGAACATCTCGATTGCGCCATCTATCCTTCCATGCCTGCCGGGGCCACGCCCAACGGCTTGGCGCTCAGTCCGGACGGGACGATTCTTCTCGTGGCAAACGCGGACACAAATCATTTAGCGGTGTTTGATGTGTCGCGTCCGAACCAAGCGCGTTCGCTGGGGATGATTCCGACGGGGTGGTATCCAACGGCGGTGGGTTTTGGAGCCGAAAAGGAAATCCTTGTGGTGAACGGCAAAGGTGGGGGAAGCACAGCTAACGCTCAGGGTCCCAACCCTTATGATGAGAAATCGGAAGCAAAGGGCACGCAGTATATAGCTGGCCTTTTAAAAGGAACGCTTTCATTTGTAAGCTGGCCCAGTGAAAGGCAAATGGCCCGTTACACAGCCCAGGTGCTTGCAAACTCGCCACTGCGTACGGACCTTCTCCCTCCCGTGCGTGAGGAAAGCAATCCGATACCTGCGAAGGTGGGTGACCCGAGTCCCATCCGCTATTGCGTTTACATTGTGAAAGAGAACCGCACGTATGATCAGGTTCTAGGGGATTTGCCCGAAGGCAATGGGGACGCTTCCCTGTGCCTGTTTGGCGAACAAATCACTCCTAATCATCATGCTTTGGCACGCGAGTTCATCCTGTTCGACAATTTCTACGTCGAATCCGAGGTCAGTGCTGATGGGCACGAATGGTCCATGGGGGCGTACGCGACGGACTTCGTGGAGAAGACGTGGCCTTCGCTGTACGGTGGACACGGCAAGCACACCTATCCGGGTGAGGGGCATCATCCGATGGGGCGTCCCGAGGCGGGCCACATTTGGAATCGCGCGAAAGAGGCAGGTGTGAGCTACTACAGCTACGGCGAGTGGGTGAACGGCGGCGGCAAAGGCTGCAATGGGACCACAAAGGACCGGGCGCTGCGAGGGCACTTTGATCCGTGTTATAGCGGTTTCGATATGAACGTGAGCGATTTGGACAGGACGAGCCGTTTCATCCAGGAGGTAAAGCGTTACGAGCGTGAGGGGTGGTTTCCCCGACTCGTGATTGTGCGCCTGCCCAACGACCACACAGCTGGTACTCGGGCAGGAAAGCCGACGCCACGGGCCTACGTGGCGGAAAATGATTTGGCGCTAGGAAAAATTGTGGAACGGTTATCGCATTCGAAGTTCTGGAAAGAGATGGCGATTTTCGTCGTTGAGGACGATGCACAAAATGGCCCCGACCATGTGGACGCCCATCGAACGGTGGCTTTTGTGGTAAGTCCCTACGCCAAGAGACGGATGGTATGCCACACGATGTACTCTACAGCAAGCATGCTGCGCACGATGGAGCTCATTTTGGGATTGAAACCGATGAGTCAATTCGACGCGGCGGCGCGTCCTCTGTATGAGGTATTCACCAATACGCCTGATTACACGCCGTACAAAGCACTGCCTGCAACTTGGCCTTTAGACGAAAAGAATCCGCCTCATGCTCCCATGCAGCGTGAGAGTGCGGCACTCAACCTGGAAGCTGAGGACTCCAATCCCGATCTGTTGTTCAATGAAATCATCTGGAAAAGCGTTCGAGGGGCCGACAGCGTCATGCCTCCCCCTGTCCGCGCCGCGTTTGTGCGGCCGGTGTCGGAGGGGCAAGGGGATTAGACGTAAAAATTTCCGTGGTCGCAGCTCGTGGTTGAATCAGGAAAGCCGCGCTGCCGTTGGTCATGTGTCGATGATGTGAATAGCTGGCGCCTCGGCGTAGCCGGTCTTTTCGGGATCATTGTCATTGGGACGTAAAGCCGGCTATGGTGGGCATGGGTTTGTGCGAGAGCGCTGACTGGATCATGAGGAATTCGCCAACGTTGTCAGGTGTTAAAATCCCAACGAGGCGGCCGTCGGCGATCACGGGAACAGTGTGGCATTCGCAGCCTTGTAAGCGGGCAAATGCCACTTCGAGCATTTCGGTAGGCTCCAAGGCGAGGAAATCTTTTTCCATGACCTCCGCGACCGGCGCATCGGGGCCTAGATTGGTGAGCCCTTCAATGAGTCGGGCACGCGTGAGGATTCCCACGATGCGGCCATGCTCAACGACAGGAAAATCCTGCTGGGTGCCTGCGATGATGAGCTCAGCGGCACGCGAGAGAGGATCCGTTGGCGAGAGGCATCGAAAGTCTGTAATCATCGCGCGCCAGACGGGAATGCCAGCGAGCGCCGTTTTAATTTGCACCATGCTCGATTCTTGCGACGCGCCGATCCAAACGAAGAAAGCGATGAAAAGCAGAAACGGGTTGCCCCATGAGATCCCGGCGAATGCAAATAAAACAGCCATGGCTTGACCAATGGTCGCTGCGACCTGAGTGGCACGGACGTAGTCCAAAACCGTAGCCAATAATGCGCGCAGAACTCGGCCGCCATCCATGGGGAAAGCGGGAAGAAGGTTGAAGCCCACCAGCATGATATTCGCAATCATGAGCCGTTGGAGCAAGTTGCCCGACCCGAGGGTAAGCGTTTCTACGGGTTGAAAACCACTTGTGGAAGCCAGATAGAAATACAGTCCTACGGCAATGATCACATTGACCATTGGGCCGGCAATCGCAACAACGAGTTCTTGGCCAGGCTTTTCGGGCATCCGCTCTAAGCGGGCTACACCACCGATGGGGTAGAGGGTGATGTCGCGGGTGGGAATGCCAAACCGTTTGGCGGCGAGGGCATGGCCGAATTCGTGCAGAAGTACGCATGCGAAAATCAGGGCGGGAAAGAGGGCGGCGTAGAACGCAGCCACGATGCTGCCCGAACTCAGCCAGTTAACGAAAGCCAAGGCGGCTAGTAGGATAACAAAGGTAACGTGGATATAAACGTCAATACCAGCCCACCGACCGATTTTCCAAGCCCACTTCATGAGAGAAACCCAACCTTTCGTAAACGTTTCATCTCTTTCTGACCAATCAGATCTAATTCTGTTCTCTTTTTAGGGCACAAGAGCAAAAGTAGTACCATAAGAACAGGAAACAGATGAATTTGTGACGCTTCAGGATGAAAAATAAGGATCAAGATGCTGATCCTCGGAATTGAGACATCGTGCGACGAGACGTCGGTGGCCTTGGTGCGCGACGGTCGCGAGGTGCTAGAGAATCTCATCGCCACGCAGGTTAAGCTTCATGCGCCCCATGGTGGAGTGGTGCCGGAGCTGGCTTCACGGGCTCACTTGCGGATGCTTGCCCCCATGATTGAGCAGGCTTTAGCTGGCGCGCAGTGTAGGCTTGAGGATGTTGATGCCATTGCCGTTACGCAGGGTCCGGGACTAATTGGTGCCCTGCTTGTGGGCGTAGAAACTGCGAAAGCGTTGGCTTACGCGGTCGGCAAGCCTTTGATTCCCGTGAATCATATCGCAGCCCATCTCTATGCACCGTTTCTGCGCGGGGAAGGCCCGCGGATGAAAAACATTATTGTTGAGGGGGGAGTCCAAATCCCTGGAGAGAGTCCGGAGGCAGGTGCCGGAGCCGCTCCAGGGGCCGATGAGTTCCCTTTACACTATCCCCACGTTGGGTTGGTAGTGTCGGGGGGACACACAAGCCTTGTGGTTGTGCACAATGCGTGTCACTTTGAGCTGCTCGGTGAGACGCTGGACGATGCGGCCGGTGAGGCGTTCGACAAAGTTGCAAAGCTCTTGGAACTGGGTTATCCGGGTGGACCGATTATTGACCGGCAAGCGAAAGAGGGCGACAGAACAAGGTTTACTCTTCCCCGGCCGATGTTGCGTTCTGGGGATTTTGACTTCAGTTTCAGTGGCTTAAAAACTGCCGTTTCTGAGGTGGTATTGCGAGAGGGGCGGGATGCCTTTAGGCGTGACCCGCAACTTGTGAGAGATTTGTGCGCGTCGTTTCAGGAAGCGGTGGTAGAAGTGCTCTTGCGCAAGGCACGGGCGGCGCTTGAAGCACGAGGTATTCGTGAGCTGGCCATTGTTGGTGGGGTAGCCTGTAATAGTCGTCTCCGAGAAGCCGCCGGTGAATATCTTCCGGATATGCGAATCGTCTTTCCGTCCCCCATTCTTTGTACGGATAACGCAGCCATGATTGCGGGCCTGGCGTGGCATTGGCGCGATCGAGTCGCATCTTCGTGGCTGGGGCTCGAAGCTCGCGCGGACCTTTCGCTTGTGTAAAATTCTTTTTTCGCGATATTAGTTGTGTGAGAACATCTGGCGTAGAGTAATATGTTTTAGAAAGCCGGTGTGGCACGAAGCCTCGCGAAGGACAGGTTGCGAACGATGGACGGAAAACTCTGCATGATTTGCAAGAAAGCTCCCGCGACGGTGAAGGTGTCAAAGCTGGTTAAGGGGACCGTACGCGAGGTATGGATGTGTTCGCGTTGTGCAGAGAAGCGCAGCCGCTACCATAAGCCGATAACGCCGCAGCAGCTTTTCAAAACGGCAAGTGAGGTGGAAGCTCTGCTTCATTCGCTGCTGAATAAAGAAGGAGAGTCAGGTGCGCGCCGCACGGATGATGAAGATCGCCAGTGCCCCACGTGTGGTCTGCCACTTCGAACGTATCGCGACACGCTATTTCTCGGGTGCAGCGATTGCTACGAAGCGTTTGGGGATGTTCTGACCCGCGACTTATTGCGCTACCACGGTGCAACCTTCCATTGTGGACGTCACCCGATGTCGCAACCCGAAACGGTGAATCCTGTGCTAAAGTTAAAGGATTTACAGCGGCGGCTCGAGTTAGCGGTGCGACGAGAGGATTTTGAGCTTGCAGCTCGGTTGCGCGACGAGATCAAGCGGCTCAAGGCTCAGATTCAGGAAAATCCGTCGGAGTCGGCCCCAGCTAAGAAAGAGCCGTCGTGACCGGGTGAAATGGCCTATGGATGAAAGAATTTTTCATTGTGACCGATGGCTGGAACGCAGCGGACCACGCGAAGGGGTGGTGGTTTCGACGCGGGCGCGGTATGCGAGAAATTTCCCCAAAATCCCCTTTCCCAGACGTGCGCGAGAAGCGGACTTGCGCGCAGTATTGGACCGAGTTGCGACGGCGGTGGATCACCAGGCGGAATTTGCGGGTGGGTACCGCTTTTACATGGGAGATGTGTCAGAAGTTGAGCGTCAGTATTTGCGCGAGGCCCATCTCATTTCGCCTGAAATGGAAAAAATGCCGAAGCATCGGGCACTGTTTCTATCTGCAAATCTGCGCGAAGGCATTATGGTTAATGAGGAGGATCACCTCCGACTGTTTGCTTTAGAACCAGGCCTGAGGCCTTATGAAGCGTTGCACCAAATTATCGATTTGGAATTCGCCCTCGCCCAGGAACTGCCGTTTGCGTTTTCAGCGCGATTCGGGTATTTAACCTCATGCACGACAAATACAGGCACGGGGCTGCGCTTGAGCGCTTTGTTGCACCTGCCGGCGCTGAGTATCACGCGTAAGATTCGTGAGCTCCTGGGTGGGCTGCACGAGCGTGGCATGACGTGGCGCGGTTTCTATGGCGAAAACACGGAAAACTTTGGTGGCTTTTTTCAGGTTTCCAATGAGGTAACCCTGGGGAAAGATGAGAACCAGATAGTGGAGATTTTCCTCAATACGGTGGACGGTATCATCGAGGCAGAGGAGAAATTCCGGCAAGAACTTAGCACCAATTCTCAAGTATTAGATCGAATTTGGCGGGCCTACGGCATTCTCACACATGCACGACTCATCAGCACGCGGGAGGCCATGGAACTGCTGGCATTCGTGAGGCTCGGGGTGGACATGAAGCTCTTCCGTCAACTGAACCACGTCGACATTCATCGGTTGTTTGTAGCGATCCAGCCAAGCCACATTCGGGCGCGTCTCATGCTGAGTGAGGGGGGGCGAGAGGATCGAGAAGTGACGGAAGAAGAACGTGACCAGGCGCGTGCCGATCTTTTACGCGAGCGGCTACGGGGGGCCGGGTAACCGAGTTAGCGAGTGCAAATTCCGCCAGCCAGGAATGAGGCTTGTCTTTGGAATTGTGCTTTGGCAGGTGGTCGCAAGTTTCCACAATATTAGAGGTCTGGCCTATGACGTTTATTCGTACTGACGGTAGAGCAGCGGATGAAAAACGACCGCTAAATCTCATCCCCGATTATGCCAAGTTTGCTGATGGCAGTGTGTTGGTTGAGCTAGGCGATACGCGCGTGCTTTGCACGGCTACGATTGAAGAAAAGGTTCCGCCGCATGCTCGCGATATGGGGCATGGGTGGGTGACGGCAGAATACTCCATGTTGCCGAGGTCCTCGAAGCAGCGCATCCAACGTGAAGTGACGAAAGGCCAAATAGGGGGACGAACTTACGAGATTCAGCGGCTTATTGGTCGCTCGTTGCGCGCGGTGACGGATCTTCGCCGTCTTGGCGAGCGGACGATCATTATTGATTGCGATGTCATTCAAGCGGATGGAGGAACACGTACGGCTGCCATAACTGGGGGATTTGTCGCACTGACACAGGCTGTGCGTCTGCTGCGGCGCGAGGGCAAAGTGGGGGCGGGAGTGCTTACGGATTTTGTGGCGGCTACCAGCGTGGGTATCGTCGAAGGCTACCCCGTGCTTGACCTCAGCTATGTTGAGGATGTCCAGGCGGACGTGGACATGAACGTGGTAGCGACGGCGTCGCACAAGTTCGTCGAGATACAAGGTACGGCTGAGCATCAGTGCTTCGACGAATCGCAATTGGCGGAGATGCTACGCTTGGCACGCAAAGGGATTTCGGAGCTCATTGAGGCTCAAAAGCAGGTCCTGGGTCCAACGCTTGAGGAAGAGTAACGCAGGGGAATATCATTGGTGATTTTTTGTGGACGGAAAAGTCTGCAAGCTCTGTGGCGGCTGACCGACAAATCCGCTAGCCCATCGGGAGAGCATAGAGAACGCAGATGAACAACGAGACAACCCCAAAATCAGTGCAGAGACGCGTGCTGATCGTTGATGACAACAAAATATACCGCGAGGCCTTGCGTCGGCGGTTAATGTTGCGCCAGTGCGACGTTCTTGAAGCGCACGACATGGAAGATGCGCTCGAACGCATCGAGATTGATTCGCCAGAAATTGTTATCACTGATCTCCAGATGCGCACGGACACCGAAGGCCTGGAACTCATCCGGCAGATAAAAAGCCAGTTTCCTCTCTTACCGGTGATCATGATTAGCGCTGTGGGCACGTTTGAAGATGGGGCCTTGGCTCAGCGCTACGGGGCATCAAGCGTTATTGCGAAGGGACGCATTGAGGAGGAAATGGAAGAGA
The DNA here is from genome assembly GCA_026419455.1 of Candidatus Sumerlaeaceae bacterium. Lineage (GTDB taxonomy): Bacteria > Sumerlaeota > Sumerlaeia > Sumerlaeales > Sumerlaeaceae > DRVG01. The sequence continues at coordinate 9,109 of JANZZJ010000056.1, forward strand.
TCTTTCGCGCGATAGATCGAGCGCATGAGGAGTATCGGCGCAACGAAGAACTACGGCAACAGCTTCGAGTGGCTGCTGAGACTATTGATTACCGTCCCGAAGAGGAGGTGCGTGAGGTTCGGGATTTTCTCGTCAAGCTGTTGAGTGAACAGAATATTCCGCCAACGTTGCGAGCGGAAGCGTACAATCTCTACGTTCGGGCGAATACCGAGCGACTTCGCGAAGAGTCGCGAGCCGCGGTGGAGCAATCAGGACTCATTCTTACTAAGGAAGTTGTGGAAGAAATAGAGCGGCTCTTGCGGGAAGCACTTCCCTGTTATGCTGATCTGGACGAGGACGCGAAAGAGAGTTTGCAATGTGCTGAGTTTCTGCTTCGCGAGCAAATGCGCCGCAAACAATCCTTGGATTTGTCGCGAATGGTCGGATTTTCTTACTGTTTTGCAGTGGAGTCTGAGGCAAAAAAGAAGCTTCAGAAGCGTATCACACGCCTGCTCCAAAAGCCTGAAACGTACGCTTTGATAGAGGAATTTCTGGAAGGTCCGCAGCGGCGGCTGTCGGTTCACCTGCGGCAGCACATACTTGTTCTCATGCGGGGCCGTGAATGGGATGTGACCACGGATAACGTGCGCCAAACACTGCACCGCATGTTGGAACATCAGGAGCGCTATAAGCCTGATGGGCTGAAAGCGCTAGGGATCATAGTGCTTCTTTTTGGACGTGAGTATGTGATAGTGGGCTCGCGTTCGCCGAAGGTAACGGTGAGCAATCCCTTGCAGCTCAAGGGGCTTGAGAAAGACGATCAGGTCATACGGTTTGCCGAGCTATTGGTTCAGCTTCAGCATTACCGCAATCCCTACATTCATCCTGAAATTAGCGAGTTGGAAAAAGTTTCTGTCCTGCGCAAGAAAGCTTTTGAGTGCCTCACCATTGCAAGCCAGCTGACGTAGGCGCCATGGGTCCACCCGATGGTTATCGGGCAGGATTGCCTGTGGCTTATGGTTGCGCCGGGGTCGTCACGACGAGGACAGCTGTGGCGGGTTTGCCTGCAATGGCTTCGACAGCGAGGGGCTGTGCTGTGGCGCGGAGACTGGGCTTCGATGCCTTGATAACGTTGCGTCCAGGCACAGCATCTATAATGGCGCAGAAACCATCGGCTGAACTCAACCAGACGTCGGATCGCCCCTCAATCTGGACGTGGGCATCGAGGACTGGTCTTCCAGCGGTGTCTTTAACCCACACGAGAATAGTCGCATTCGTGGGGGACGTTTTCCACGGCATTGGCGGTGTGGGAACGTCGTCGGGGAAAATCGTTGAGCGGTAAAAGGGGACTAGTCCTTTTTTCTCGATGGCATTAAGAGTAAAGGGGCAAGTGCCTAGGCCACCGACGAGACGCGTTGCCACAGCCTGGCGAAGCATTTCCACGTCATCGAACACTTTTTGTCCGCCATAAATATGGCGGTTGTTTCCGGCGAGCTTGACGAAGTTTGCAACGAGTTCGTCGTAGTCGGGCTTATCGCCTCCCATTGCCCAGTAAACCATGGGGATGAGAGCGTCCATGCAGCCGCGGCGTGTCCATTCGATCGAATCTTGGTGGTAATCCTGTAGCCCAGAACTTGTCCAAGAATAGCCAGACCTCTTGTCGTTTCCCTGCGGCAGCTTTGTTTTGTCATAGATCCCCCAGACAGCAGCAGAGAACTTGATGTGTGGCTTAATGGCTGTGACGGCGCCATAAATGTCGGTGAGCATGCGGGTAATGTTGTCGCGTTGCCAGCGGTCATAGCCGAGTTGCAGCGGGTTGCCGTCGCCGGCGTAGCGGGCTTTGCTCCACGGGTCGTCGGAAACTTTCGGCCCAGGGAATCGAATGCGGTCGAAATGAATACCGTCGATATTGTAACGCGACGCAAAATCGAGAACGACGGTACGCAGATAGGTTTGAACTTCAGGCAGATTTGGGTTGAGCCACCAGTACTCTTTGAATTCTGCCGGTTTTCCGCCTTCATAAACGAGCCAGTTGGGGTTGGACTGTTGGGTGCAGTGGACGAACCAAATGCTTTTGGAGCCGGGAAGGGGGCCATCGCGGCGTTCGCTTGCGGGACAAGCATTGATGTAGGCGTGAAATTCCAAGCCGCGTTTGTGAGCTTCCTCGATGGCAAAAGCGACAGGGTCGAAGCCGGGATCTTTGCCTCCCAACATATGGGACCATGGTTCCAGGGAGCTCGGGTAAAGCGTGGAGCAGTCGGCACGCACCTGAAAAACGACGGCGTTGAGGCCGGCCGCCTTAGCGGTGTCCATGATGTGAAGGATTTTTGACCGTGCCTGATTGGGATCGGGGCTTGTCCAGTCGAACCGTGTAACCCATGCGCCGCGGAATTCCGGCTGGCCGAGCTGCTTCTTGCGTAGTTCGGCAAGGCTAGCCTTATCCAGAGGCAGGTTTTCGGTTTGCGGCGTGGCGCCGCCTTTGTTCCCAATAGCGGTAGGTTTTGCTTGTTGCGATTGGGCTGCCCCTTGGTCCATCGTGTTCATTTGGGCGACATCTTCGGATACTTGGGGCGACGTGGGGCGTGAAGTTTGCTGTTTCGATGCCGTCGCTTGCGTTTGTGACTCAACATCAGCGTCGCCTAGCGGCGGCGGTGTCGCAAGACTGCCAACGCTCAAGGCCAGAAGTGCTGCAAAGGACCAAAATGTGCGACGTGCGAAAATCATTGCCCCTTCTCCACTCTTCGTTGTCGTTACTTTTCCCGCTTTCGGCGGTTCAACGAAAACAATTCTTGCAAAACAAGGTGTTGCTCGCACGAGAAATTGCTTAGTCAAACCGAAAATGGTCAGCGATGACCAATTTTCGCTCTAGGACCTAAAGCTGAATTCGCCGGCTTACATTTGCGACGAGTTAGGTAATGCTCGACAAACAATAGTTCAGAATGGGATGGATAAGAATGATGTTTGACTATCGCATCGAGAAAGATTCCCTGGGGGAAAAACAGGTTCCAGCAAAAGCCTACTATGGCATCCAATCGCTGCGCGCAGCGGAGAATTTTCCCATTAGCAGGCATAAGGCCCACCCGCTGTGGGTGTGGGCCATTGTTCAGATCAAGCGCGCAGCGGCCAACGTCCACAAGCAATTGGGACTGCTGGACGAAGAACGTGCCGATGCGATTGTGCGAGCGTGTGACGAAGTCTTGGAGGGAAGATTCGACGAGCACTTCATCGTTGATGTCTACCAAGCCGGCGCTGGCACCTCGCAAAACATGAACGCCAATGAGGTGATTGCCAACCGCGCCAACGAGCTATTGGGTGTGCCACTCACCGACCGCAAGAACCGAAAAATTCATCCCAATGATGACGTGAATAAATCCCAATCCACGAATGACGTCGTACCGTGTGCAATTCGGCTGGCAGCGCTTCGGCTATTGCCAGATTTTGAACAGGCGTTGCGAAATCTCGTCGAAGCATTCGAGGCGAAAGCAAAAGAATTTGATGAGATCATCAAGAGTGGCCGGACACATCTTCAGGACGCTGTGCCGGTGCGTCTGGGGCAGGAGTTCGGTGGTTACGCGGATGCGTTGAAGGCCTTTCTCCCACGGCTGCAGATGGCACGCAGCGACATGAGCCGGCTTGGAATTGGGGGAAGTGCCGCCGGGACGGGGCTGAATGTGCATCCGGAATACCGGCGGCTGATGGTAGAGGAGCTCAGCCGTCACCTTAAGATGGAGTTGCAGCAGGCATCTGATTATTTTTCTGCGATGCAAAGCCACAATGACTCAGTGTTCCTTGCAAATGTGGTAGCGGGCGTTGCGGTCGAGCTCATCCGCATCGCCAACGATCTACGGTTACTCTCCAGCGGACCACGCACGGGTTTAGCCGAAATTTTGCTTCCTCCTGTTCAACCGGGCAGTTCCATCATGCCGGGAAAGGTTAATCCGGTCATGGCAGAAATGCTCAACATGGTGTGCTTCCAAGTGATTGGCTATCAGACAGCTATTCAGTATGCCGCCCAGGCAGGGCAACTTGAGCTCAACGTGATGATGCCGCTGATTGCTAATGACCTCATCGAGATGCTCGAGATCCTCACCAATGCGGTGAGAGCATTTACCGAGCGCTGTGTGAAGGGAATTACGGCGTATCCAGACCGCTGCCGGTGGTATGCCGAGAACTCTATTTCCATGGTTACGGTGCTGAACACTTACATCGGCTACGACAAAGCGGCGGAGGTTGCTAAGGAGGCCGTAGCAACGGGCAAGAGCCTACGCGAGGTAATTCTCGAGAAGGGCCTCTTAACGCCTGAGCAACTCGAGAAACTCTTCGATCTTCGGCCCCTGACCGAACCGGGGATTCCGGGCAAGGAGTAGGCCACAAGAGCCATTGCGCTCTTCTCAAAGCCTGGTGGTGGACCATGTCAAAAAAGGCGCCGTAAGAAAAGAGTGACCTCGCACCAGTTGTTCGCATCATCTCCCGCGCTAAGGATCCATCGCGGGCGCTAGTTTGGCCAAGAAAAGAGCCGGAAGAGATCAGCTTGGCATCAGCGAACGCGTGTCATCTCGAAGAGTTGCTTAGCCTGGGGTCCAAGGAACCCTTCGAAAAGCACCTTCTTTCCTTCGTCGTTTTCGACGTAGCCACGCTGGGCGAATTCCATGTAGGCGTAAGTCCACTCAATTTGGCCGAGGGAGCCGTCGGCCTTTCGCACTGTCACAGGAACGCGCACGGCGTGTGTGGCAGTTTGACGCAGCTTTGATCCGGGAGCGCCTTCAATCTCATCCTTCATAGGAACGCCTCGGCGGCGAAGTTCGCCAACTAATCCTTCAATGTCGTCAATGGGCTCAACCCCATGGCGATTGACGTAGCCGGTGAAGTGGTTGACGTTGTAACCATGGAGAAGTACCCAGGCGCCGTACTGGCTGATGTTGTTAACTTTTGTTACCACCTCTTCGCCGACGGGATCCCAAGGAACGGTTTTAAAGAACGCAAATGTTCGCTCGAGGAGCTCGGCCGAGTAAGACGGCGAGGAATCGAGGCGTTGGAGAGCCTCGATGTCCTTTTCGGTGAGCACTTCACGGAAGCTAGCGACGCTTTGCCGTATTAATGCGGCGATGTCGGCAGGAAGCTCATCGACCTTGAGCTCGCTAATAAAAATTTTGGGAAAATCAGGCTCGTCGTGCTGGACATAGCGAGCGAACAGGTGGGTATCGGGGAATTCAATCGCGCCTCGCTCACGGAACCCAAGGGCATCCCATATCCTTTTGACAATGGAGATGCCGAGATCGTGGCCGTTGACGCGCAGGGCAAGTGTTCGGAATGCCATGTGGTCATTGACAAAAGTGCCCCCGAGCTCGGCCAGCATATCTTGGTAGATTTTCGCGTAAGGAACCCGTGCGGCATAATCATTCCACATTTTAGCAAGGAGATCAGCGGCGAAGGCAATTTTAGCTGACATTGATATCAACCTCTTAGAAAGAATCTCTTCTAAAAATAGTACCAAATAAGTTCAGGATTCTTTTTCCTACTGTAGTAACGCCCCAGGGTGCTCTCACGGCAAGCCACCTGATGTTGCGCAGAAAACCGGATGATGTCAAGAAGCTCGCAAGTGCTAAAGCCTATGCCTAGGCGGCCAAAGGAGCCAGGCACTTTTCAATGGAGGCTGGCAGAATTATTCGGTTTTGTTCGACACACTTGCGGTTGTTGCGGGATCGCCTTCTACCGTTCCGCCACATTCTTCAATCCACTTTGTCACTGTGGCCCTGTCTTTTCCTCCCAGCTGGAGGTACTTCTTGTAGTTCTCTACGGCTTTGGCGGTGTCTTTGAGGTTCTTGTGATAAAGGATTCCGAGCGCGAGGTGGAAATCAGGATTTTTGGGATCTGCATCAATTGCTTGTCGGTAAAAGCTTTCCGCTTCTTTGTAAATTTTTTTGCGGCTGGTTAAATCGGTTTCTGCTGCGAGACGTTTTTTGACGTCTCCGAGGCGGGCGAGGGCGGGTGGGTAACCAGGCACGTTTTCCAACGCTATTTGGAGGCGGGTTTCAGCTTGGCGCGGGCTTTCCTGCGCCAAGTCAATCTCAGCAAGTTGCGTTTGAGCCTCGGCAAGATAGGTTTTAAACTTAAATGTCAGATCGGGAATCTGTTCAAGGTATTCCACGACGTTGTTGAGCCACTTCTTGGCGCCTTCGAGATCTTTTTGTGCGCGAAGGATTTTTCCCATGAGTACGTGAGCCTCGATGGCGTCCTGTTTGAGACTCAAAGCACGCTCGATGTTTTCTTTGGCTTTATCGTACTCTTCCTGCACATAGGCGAGGCGTGCGCGGGCCATAAATGCTTCCCACCGCCCTGGGTCTTTTGAGGTGACGTATTCCAAGTCTTTGTCGGCTTTGTCGTAGTTTCCGAGCTGGATCTGCACTTCCGCCCGGTCAACGTAGGCTTGGTAGTTGTCGGGTCGTTGTTTAATTTCTTCGTCGAGGTGCTGAAGCGCCTTGTCGTAGTCTTTGAGGTCAACGTATGTTAGAGCCAGAAATTGATGGCCATAGGGGAAACTCGGCTCGACTTCTATAAGGGTACGGAAAGCATCTGCGGCTTTGTCCGTTTCTCCTAGATCGCGGTAAAGCTTCCCTAACAGGAACCATGCCTGCGCTTTTTTGGGATCGAGCTCGAGAGCCCGTTTCAGGTTTGCAACGGTCTCCTGGGCATTTTTCAAAACCGTTTGTTCGCCCATTTTGACAAAGCAATCGGCGGCGCGGTCGAGGGCATCGCCATAGGCGGGATATTTGTCCTTTGCGCGAACGCACTCGACGAAATGCGATGCGGCCTCCTTGAATTCTCCGCGCTGGTAAAGCGCTCTACCTGCGAGATAATGATACTTGATGCGCTCCAGCTCGGTCATTTCGCTCTCGCCGTAGCGCAGCCCTTTGAGGAGTTCTTTGATCCCTTGTTCCTGAGTATAGGCGCTAGCCAGGAGGCGCTCCCCCAAAACAAGGTGAGCGCGGTAGAAAGTTTCATCGGCCGCCACACATTTTTCTAACTCCTTGTTGGCGTTCAGGTGGTCCATGCGGTCCGCCAAGTGCTGATATTTGCCAAAATGCGCTTCGGCCTTGAGACGCAAAACGATGCTTGTTTGTTCGTCAGAAATGGTAGTGCCGAGGAGACGATCGGTGCGGCTGATGACTTGGTCGAATTGTTTTGACGCGAGGAGCTGGCGGATCGTGGCGATTTCTTTTTCTGTAGCGGCTTTGTTGAGGTTGGCTATGGCTTGATCCACCTCTTTGAGCTTGGCCTCAAGCCTGGATTTGGCGGTCGCATCGGCGGTTTTGCTAAGCGCGAGGCGGTAGAGCTCCTGGGCACGGTTCCACTGACCGCTATCTCTTGCATTGTCGGCATCCACTTCTTGGGGAAGCATCCCATCGCGGATGACGTTAGCGACGTCTGCCTTCTGGATTTTTAGCGTTCCCAGCTTCGTACGTATGGTAATCTGCTGAGCAGATTCTTCCACAATGGCTCCAGTGAGCTGACGCCCATTGCGCAACGTGAGCATGTCGGCGTGCGCAACTTTTACGCCCCAAACCACTAAAACACCACAAACCAGTAACGTCCCACCTGAGCGCTTCACGGTTTCTCATCCTCTTTCGCCAGTATCGGTATTGCGAGTCCAGCAACAATATTGAGGCAACTCCAGCAGGTTGTCAATGCGCGAACGCCGTGACGCAAGCATCGTGCAAGCTAGGGGCGTCGTGTCGCGCTTCGGGCAGGTTGTGGGGCGCCAGTTTGGGCGACTAAGTCGGTCTAGCGGAGGAGGCCTTTGAGGAAAATGCGCATGACGAAATCCGCATGGTCGCGAATATCGTCGTTTTTTCCCGTGACGGTGCGGTAGCGCACGGCAGCGCCCATCATGCCCCGCAGCAGGTACGCAGC
>JANZZJ010000064.1 GCA_026419455.1 Candidatus Sumerlaeaceae bacterium
GCGTATGACCACTGCTCTGGTAGTAATGTTGCACGGAAGTCCTTATGCCAGTTCCAACGAGCCGGCGCTCCATGTGATCGAGGACATCCGCCGGCGGCGCGTCTACGATCAAGTCGTCGTGGGGTTCTTGGAGTGCAACGAGCCGTGCATTCTCGATGCCATTCGCGAGTGTGTGGAGATGGGAGCTCAGCGCGTTGTTGCGTTGCCGTTCTTTCTCCACCTTGGAACCCACGTTGTGAGCGACATCCCTGAGATTCTCAGCCAAGCGTGCAGCCTTTGGCCCGACGTGGAGTTTCGGCTAGCCCCGCCCTTAGGGCGAGCTCCTAGTCTGGCGGTCATCCTCGCTGAGCGCGCAAAGGCCGCCTTGCTCCCCAGGCAAGTTGAGGGTTGAATGGCATAAGCAAAACATTGTCGAGTATTGAATTGTGACTACCTCGTGGAGACGTGAGCTGTGACCGAGTTGAAAATAGCTGCACTGGCAGCTGCATTTGTCCTGATCTTCTTTGTCGCCTATGCCGCTTTTCAAAGGATTCCCATCATTGCTGCCAAGCTTGGTTCGCAAACTGCAACGTTCATCCCGCCGAAAGAGGTCCTTACGGCCAAATCAGAAAAGCCCGAGGAAACCCTAGGGGGACGAGGTGCGACACGCGATCTTTCGAAAATTGTCGAAGCGTATCGCCAACACGACCAGTTGGGAAAAATGGCGTCCCCAGGACTGGCCGACAGCACCACCTCGGGGGAAGCTTCTACCGTCAAGCACGCTGCAGCGGTTCGCACCCCACCGCCGACACTTAAGATCATTCGTGAGTGGCCAACGGGTAAGAAACGTCTAGCCCTCACCTTTGATGATGGCCCCCACCCCGAACTCACGCGGCGCTTTCTTGCTCTTCTCGCCGAGAAAGGCGTGAAGGCGACGTTCTTTTTACTCGGTCCCAACGTGGAAAAAAATCCTGACATTGTGAAGGAAATCGTCGCCGCCGGCCATGAGGTAGGCAATCACAGCTGGAATCACCCTGTGCTCAACAAGCTTACCCCCGAAAGAATCCGCGAAGAACTGGAAAAGACATCTCAGGCCATTGCAAATGCATCTGGCGCCCAAGTCAGACTCGTACGTCCCCCCTACGGAAGTGTGAACAAGAAAGTAGAGGACATTTGCGATAGCCTCGGAACAAAAATTATTTGCTGGAGCATCGACACCGAAGACTGGCGCAAAAACACCACAAAGGACAAAATGGTCGAGACAGTGAAAAAGAACGTCCGAGACGGCGCTATCATTCTCATGCATGATCGCTTCGAAAAATCTTATGAAACCACTGCGGAAATCATAGATGCGCTTCGGGCAGATGGGTATGAGTTTGTGACCGTAGGGGAACTGCTTGGCCTGGGTCCGCAGCAGGTTGCGGCAGCAGCGCCGGCCGCTTCGGCTTCCCGCGATATGGCCAAGGATGCCTCTGGCCAGGCCGTCGCGGCTGTGTCAGTGCCAGCACCGCCCCCTACCCAACTTGATGTGCCCGCGGCTGTTGCCCAGAGTACCTCGACTTCCAGCACCGCCGCCTTGGATGTGCCGGCAGTGAGTCCAGAGAAAATCACCCGTCCACCGCTCCCAGCTCCCTCTCGACAAGAATGAACCTGTCTTCCACAACGGAGCTCGCTACAAACCTCCCCACTTCGGCTGTGGTGGTGTTGCTGTACAACAGCGCTAGTTATGTTGGCCCTTGCCTTGCCAGCATCGCCCGCCTTGAGCACAAGCCCGCGGAACTCATCATCGTGGATAACGCTTCTACCTGTCTCTTATACACATCTCCGAGCCCACGAGAC
>JANZZJ010000091.1 GCA_026419455.1 Candidatus Sumerlaeaceae bacterium
GGGTGAAACAGCGGAGGAGCTTCTTGGTTTTGCGTTGGCATTTCGTGAGCTTGCTGAGCCGTTCGCTGCTCCGGAAGGGGTCATCCTCGATACATGCGGCACAGGTGGAGACCACAGTGGAACATTTAACATTTCCACGGCGGTAGCATTTGTAGTGGCTGGTGCGGGTGTTCGTGTTGCGAAACACGGGAACCGCTCGATAACGAGCAAATGCGGCAGCGCTGACGTTTTGCAGGAACTTGGTGTCCGCATCGACTGTCCGAAAGCGGTGATGGAAAAGGCGCTTGAGGAAATCGGGATTTGTTTTCTTTTTGCTCCTCAATACCACCAAGCAATGAGAGCTGTGGCCGAAATCCGGAGAGAGCTTGGTTTCCGGACGATCTTTAACATGTTGGGGCCCCTGCTAAACCCCGCTCGAGCTTCTCACCAGCTCATTGGGGTTTTTTGTGATACATGTGTTAGGATGCACGCTCAAGCGCTGCAACAGCTGGGGTCAAAGAGAGCACTCGTTGTCCATGGCACCGACGGGCTAGATGAGATTTCGACCTGTGCCACCACGCACGCCGCCGAGCTAAGCGGAGGAGAAATACGCGATTTTGCGCTGACCCCTGAAGAATTTGGGTTCGAACGGCGAAAGCTGGAAGATCTGCGGGGAGGCAGTGCCGCAGAAAACGCCGCTGCGATCCTGCAGATCTTAGATGGTGAGCCCGGTCCAAGAACGGACATTGTATTGCTCAACGCTGGAGCTGCGCTGTACGTCGCCGAGAGGGCGCAAAGCATCGCCGAAGGAATAGAGCTAGCGAGAGAAGTTCTGCGGGGAGGGAAAGCGAAAGAGAAATTGGCGCAGCTGCAGGCTCTCACAGCAAAGGAGTGATAACGCAAAGGTGATACTCGACGAGATTGTTGCTTATAAGCGCGAGTTCGTAGCTGAGTGCAAACGTCGGCGTCCGTTGGCAGAGCTGAAAGCCTGCCTACAGGACGTCAGCCCGTCGGCAGATTTTCAGAAGGCGATCTCCCGCAAACATGTTGTGCCACAGGTTATCGCTGAAATTAAGAAGGCTTCTCCGTCCAAAGGAATTATCCGTGAAGATTTCCGACCGGATGAAATTGCGGAGAGTTACGTTAGCCATGGTGCAGCTGCCCTGAGTATTCTGACAGATGAGGAATTCTTTAAAGGTCACCTCGAGTACCTGTGTCAGGTGCGTGAGAGATTCCCTACCATTCCCATTCTGCGTAAAGATTTCACGATCGACGAGTATCAAATTTACGAAGCCCGTGCAGCTGGTGCATCTTGCGTCTTGTTGATCGTGGCGATTCTGGATAAATACCAGCTGATCGACTATCGTCAGCTGGCGGAAGAACTCGGCATGGCAGCATTGACCGAGGTGCACCTTGAGAAGGAAGCCGATTTAGCCGCAGAGTATGGGGCGCGTCTCCTCGGGATTAACAACCGTGATCTGCGCACATTTGAGGTCGATTTGGGTACGACAGAGCGGATCATCCGGATACTTGGCGGGCCCAACCATGAGTTTACTTTTGTCGCAGAGAGCGGAGTCTCTAAGCCAGAGGACGTGACGTATTTGGCGAAATTTGGGGTTGATGCGATGTTGATCGGTGAAAGTTTTATGCGCGCTGAGGACCCAGGTGTTGCGCTAAGCGCTTTGCTTGCTGGTGCGCTGGAGCTCTTGCGGGGGGAGGAACAGCCTGGTGCCTGATTACGAGCCCATTGTGGTCACAGGGGCAAGTGGCCACACCGGAGTGCGTCTTGTTAAGCATCTCGTTGAACAGGGAAGAAAAGTCCGGGCCATCACGCGGGATCCGGCGTTGATCCCATTGGCACTGCGCAGGCAAATGGAGATTTGCCGGGCTGACTTGACGCAAAAGGCAGAAGCGCGCGAGGCCGTTCGCAAGGCAGGTAGCGTCGTCGCTATGACGCATATCCGCTTGGCTCCACATGTGATCGAGGCAATGAAAGCAGAGGGGATTCGCCGAGGCATATTTATGTCGTCAACACGTCGCTTTACGCGATTCCCCGAAGAATCGGCTCGAGCAGTTATCGAAGGGGAGGAAGCCGTCATGCAATCGGAGCTCGATTGGACAATCTTGCGGGCTTCCATGATTTATGGGGGAAAACGTGATAATAACCTCGAGCATCTTGTTCGATGGGTGCTGCGGCTGCCCATTCATCCCCTCCCAGGAGGGGGCAAAATGTTATGGCAGCCTGTATTCACGTGGGATGTCGTAGGGGCCATTGAAGCCGCACTAACGCGCGATGTGTCCATTGGAAAGGCGTATACAATTGCCGGACCAGAACCAGTATCGTACCGGGAGATGGTGGAAACCATTTTACGCGTTGCAGGAAAACGGGCCTTGCTCATTCCCGTTCCCATCACGTTATTAAGGATTTCCGTATCTCTCCTGCGGGTGATTACGAACAATCCGCCCATACGTGAGGATCAGATTCAGCGCCTATTTGAGGACAAGGTGTTCGACATCTCAGATGCAGTTCGAGACCTGGATTTCCATCCTCTTTCCTTCGAAGAAGGCATGAGGCGCAAGCTTTCGGGGTGTGCCTAGACTTTCTCATCGACTTTTCGTCCCAATCCGAGGCATATTGCGTTTGGCATCTTTAGTGCTCGGCCTGGAGATGCCATGATAGCATAATTGCAAAGGATTCTCCCAATGAAATCTGTTATGAGTATATTGCTCGTCACGGGCATGTTGCTTTGCGGAATTGGATCGGTGTGGGCTGAGGCGCAATCTCCTCTCACTCAAGCGCGACAGCTTTTGAAGGAAAAGTCCTATGCGCTAGCAGCGAGACAGTTTGAACAAGCACTTTCAGGGAAGCTTTCCCCAGACGAGCGGCGTGAAGCGTTATATGGGCGTGCTGGATGCGCGGTCCATCTGGGCGAGCACGCCCAGGCCCGCAGCCTGCTTGAAAAGCTCACCGATGAAGCCATGCATGATCGCTGGCACGGCCTAGCATTGTGGCGGCTAGCTACGGTGTCGGCGCAGGATGGAATCGGGGACGCCGAAGCAACCACCATTACGGCACAATTGAAAGATGCCGATATCATCATCCGAGAAAAGGCTCCTGAGGAATATGGCGTTTTTTTGCGCAGTGTCATTGACGAGATCTTTCCGCGGTGGTGGCCGCAGAATGCGGCCCAAAAGAGTTTTCAGATCGATTTCTATCAGAAAGCCATTGCTTCAACAAAGGAGCTGGCAGACGTCGCAGAACTCCATCGGCGTCTGGCCGATTTCAAGTATGGCCATGAACTAGCGGGCGAGTCCCATTACCTACGCGATCTGAGAAATATCGTGGCTGAATTTCCTCAAACTGTTGCGGCCAGGCAGGCACAGGTGGCGATAGCACAGCACTTTGCCCAGAAAGACGATTTGAAAACTGCGCTGGAAGAGTGGAAACAGGTCAGTCGCCTGTGGCCTGGCACTCCTGAGGCAAAGCTAGCCGAAAGAGCGATTGCCGACATAGTTCGAGAGTTTCTGGATTTGCACCTTGATCCTTCCTATCCTACAGGAAAGCCCATCCGCATCGATCTGGTAGGGCGAAACGTCAGCGAATGCCGTCTCGAAGTTTTTCGTGTGGATCCCAATCAGCTTTTGATGAATCTCAACCAAAACGGGCAAGTTGGAGAACTGGTTAGAAGCAGGAAACCATTATTCGCAACGAAAGCTCAATTTCCGACACGCGTCGATTACCGGGCAACAACCACTTCCGTGGTCATAGATCCATCTTCTCCCGACACGGCGCTCACTCCCGGCGTCTACGTCGTGCGTTGTGCAAGCAAAGAGGCCACCGCACACAGTCTCACCGTCGTTGGCAATCTTGCCCTGCTTGTCACAAGCAGTGGCCCCACTGCACATTTTTGGGTGGTTTCGGCCGACAGCGGAAGGCCACGCCACGGCGCGAAAGTAACGGTGCGTGCTAACGCAAGGCTGGGCACGATAGGACCACATGCGCCCAAAGTTGAGAGGGGCCACTTTACCGCCGAGCTAACTACCGATGAAAACGGGTTTGCCCACTGCGAATTTGAGAGAAGTGTTGAGTCCCTGATTTTTTCAGCCGTGGCACAAGATGGCGACGAATGGGCGATCGTGGCCCCACAGCATGCACCTTTCTGGAGAGATGATTCGCAAACAAAATGTTACGCCTACACTGATCGTCCTGCTTACCGCCCCGGCGACACAGTAGGATGGAAGGCAATCATCCGGGACCTCTCGAAGGGCCAATATGTGCTCCCGGCCGATGCTCAGTGGCGTGTCACCATCTATGACCCGCGAGGAGCCCAAATGGGTCAAGATGCGTGTAAGCTTTCTGAGTATGGCTCAATTACTGGCTTATGGACACTTCCAAAGAATGCTCCCCTTGGATTGTGGCGAATTGCGTTGGCAGACGAGAGGGGACGCCACGTGGGTCAGGCGACGTTTCGCGTCGAGGAATACAAGAAGCCCGAATTCGAAGTGTCTGTTGTGACTAGGGAAAAACTGATTCGATGGGGCACCTCAGTATCAGTCAGTATTCAGGCTAAATATCTTTTTGGTGCGCCCGTTGCAGGAGCAACGGTGCATTATACAATTACGGCTCAACCGCAATGGTGGTTCCCGACACCAGAAATTTCGTTTTCCAAGTATGATTGGTTTGTGGAACGTCATCCAACCGATTTTCCCCCTTACTACTATCGCGGAAGCACACGCGTGGCCGAGGGTGACACTATTACGGATAGCGAGGGGAAATGTGAGTTTTCGTTTCTCGCTGCGGTTCCCAACGTTTCGGAGGATGACTGGAGCGGGAAGTTTTATAATTTTACTGTGATAGCGACTGTCACCGACTCGAGTCGCCGAGCGGTCGATGGAAGCAAGACGATACCCGTGGGCAGCCGGGCACTACGAATTTACGTCAGCCCTGCCCAGCACATATACGCCCCGGGTGATCTCGCCAAATTTTCAGTCCGCGCAGTAAATCTCGCCGGCGAGCCAGTGGAGGCCTACGGAAAAATAGCTGTAGAGAGACTTGTTTGGGACCCCATCGCGAAAAAGGATATTCTGACCACCCTCGTGAAAGAAAACCTTCTCCTTACTACTGAAACAGAGACCATCTACGAGTGGCGCATCCCAAAGGACTTTGCAGGGAGAGTGAGAGTTCTTTACGTTGCTGAGGACCCCTTTGGTGGTACCGCCGAGAATTCCTGTGTCGTAGACATTGGCGATTCCAAGACAAGAGACCTAGCCATCCGCTATCAAGGTATAACAGTCCACACTGATAAGGAGATTTACGAGATCGGCGAAAAGGCACGACTGCTTATTCTAAGTGAGTATCCCGATTCCTACGCGTGGCTATGGATAGACTCAGGAAGCGGATTAATTGACAAACAAGTTATTAACTTACGATATCGTTCTAATTTTCTTGAGTTGCCGATAACAGAGGAATTTGTTCCCAACGCATCTGTTCGCATTCTGGTTTTGCGCGATCATCAGGTTTATCATGCGGAGGCCAATATCAGCGTCCCGCCAGCACGGCAGGTTTTGAAAGTTGATGTCACAACCGACAAGGACTCCTATCATCCGCGGCAGAAGGGCACGCTGCTGCTCACAGTCCGTAGCTGGGACGGCGAACCGGTCAAAGGTGAATTCTCGTTAGCCATCTATGACAAAGCCATAGAGTATGTCCAAAAGAATGTCCGACCGGATATACGGAGATTCTTTTACAGTTCCAGGCGTGCAATTCCGCTTTCTTTGGCCAATTCGCTGGTGGCAGCCTCGTGCTACCACGAAACTGTTCCGCCTCCAGGCCCATACGACTACGAGCATCCAGCACACTGGCGGGTTAAGGAATCTAAATACGCGCTCGCGGCGAGGGATGAGATGTTACCCGCGAGCCGCGCAGCAATGCTACCGTCTGAAGCAGCACCGGTGTTGAAGGCCGGAGCAGCTCATGTTGCGGGGCAGCAAGAGCTTGCAGAAGGCTCTCAGCCACCGGAGTTAACTGTCCGGACTGATTTCAAAGACAGCATTTTGTGGCTTCCCCAAATCGTCACCAATTCTGACGGAATAGCACAAGTAAACGTTACTTTTCCTGATTCTCTGACAACGTGGCATATCGAAACGGTAGGGATAGATGAGAAGCAAAGGGTGGGAGAGTGTTCGACAACTACCCTAGTCCAAAAAAGTCTTTCCGTACGCTTGGCGTTGCCGCGGTTTCTTGTTGAGCGCGATGTTGCGACAATTTCCGCGATTGCGCGAAATGATTCGGCGGAAACAAAGTCCGTGACCCTCAGACTTGAGGCCAGTGGGGACATTTCATGGGAAGAAGCGAGCGGCCAGCAACGGGCTGACAGCTTTACGCTGTCGCCACACTCGGAGAAACGACTAGATAGAATCGTTAGAGCCCAACGTGCAGGTGCTACGGTCTTTCGAGCTGCGGTATGGTCAAGCGATGATGGCGACGCGTGCGAAACAACGATACCAGTGATTGTTCATGGGATGGATAAATCCATTTTCCGTGTAGGCGCCACAACCGATGTTTCCACCGGCAGCAGACAGATTATTCGCAGTGCCGACCGTGTCGTCATTAGCGACGAGATTGTCGTACCTGCGGAGCGGGTGAAAGAGAGTTCGCTCTTGCGATTGCAGATTTCGCCCTCGGTGGCTGTGCAGCTGCGTCAGGCTCTCCCCTACCTCGTCGAGTATCCCTATGGTTGTGTGGAGCAAACGATGAGTCGGTTCCTACCGGCGGCCATTGTAGCTAAGACGTTCCAAGACCTCGAAATTCCGCGAGACGAATTCTTGGAGAAGAAACTTCCCGACGTCATTCGTAAAGGGATTGAGAGGTTGGAGAATTTCCAGCAATCCGATGGATCCTGGGGATGGTGGAAGGGCAGTCCTGCGGATGATTATATGACCGCCCACGTCATGTTCGGACTATGCTTGGCGCGCGAAGCAGACTACGCTATTCCCCCAGAAATGTTTGACCGCGGTATGCACTATCTCGAGCGCTCAGCAGCTTCCGTAGCTGAGGGAGAGTACGCTTCGTTGCAAAGGCAGGATTATGCAGCCCAGCGCGACCTCCACACGCTTGCGTATCAGAGTTTGGTGCTTACACTCAATAGAAGACCATGTGAGGGAGCACTGCGCCTGCTTTGGCAACAACGCGACCGGCTCGCGCCGGTAGGCCTCGCAATGTTGGCAAGAGCCCTTTGGCTTGCTGACCAGAAAGAAAAAGCCGAAATTGCCCTTCGCAATTTGATGAACTACGCTGTGTTTGTTGATGAAAACGACACGATCCATTGGGAGAGCCGAGAGGGTCAACGTGGGTATTGGTGGTGGCACGATCGTGTGGAAGCCACATGCTTTGCCATGATGGCATTGCTGGATATTAGCCCCGAAAGGCCAGAGCTTGACAGAGCCACAAAGTGGCTGGTGCTCAATAGGCGGGGGGCAAAATGGAATTCAACAAAAGACACGGGCCTGGCTGTGATGGCTCTGTCGCAATATCTCAAGAAGCGAAAGTACGATGCGATGGACGCTCGTATTGCGGTTACCCTCGGTGATATGACACCGCGCGAGTTTCACATAACAAAAGAAAATTTCTTCAGCTTCTCGCCAGAAATTACTTTGGAGGGGCGGCAAATCCCAAGTGGCAAGATGCCAATGAGGATCGAAGTCATGGGAGACGCCACAATCGCTTATTCACTATCAGCAACCTATTTTAGCCTAGAAGAACCAATCACGAGTGCATCGCATGAGTTGATTGTGGAACGGCGATACGAACGACACAAGGGCAGCAACAAACAGCAAGATGGCTCAATCATTGACGAGTGGACGACGTTGAGAGAAGGCGATGAACTTCGCTCTGGTGATAAAATCCGTGTCACTCTTCAAGTCCGTGCCCTGAACGATTACGAATACCTGGTCTTTGAGGATCCCAAACCAGCTGGCTGTGAGGCTGTAGAAGTTCGGAGCGGCTGGAGCTGCAGTGGCATTTGCGGATACCGGGAATACCGTGATCAGCAAGTGATCAGCTTCATAAGTCACTTACCACAAGGCATCCACGAGATACAGTATGAGCTGCGCGCAGAAACGCCCGGGCGATTCCACACCCTGCCAGCACGTGGGTATGCCATGTATTGCCCCGAAGTTTATGGCAACAGTGATGAAATCATTGTGACCGTTATGGACAAAAAATGACCGAGAATAGGCACGGCAGCCTTGTCGTCTTTAATATTGACGCTGGGCCATTGAGGCTGTTGAGCGAAGGGGAAAGTGGAGCGCACGCCGCGTTATCTCTCAATCAAGCTTTTTTCGGCTCCCATACATGCGTTCGTAATAGGCGCGGTATTCTCCGGAAATAATGCGTTCCCACCAGGCGCGATTTTCCAGATACCATTGCACTGTAGCTGCAAGCCCTTCTTCGAAGCTAATTTGCGGTGTCCACCCTAATTCCGTACGGATCTTCGTAGCGTCAAGCGCGTAGCGTCGGTCATGCCCGGGCCGATCCTCAACGTGGCATAGAAGGGAGTCGGGCTTATCGAGGATCTGAAGAAGAAGTTTGAGAACCTCTATGTTTGGCCGCTCATTTACCCCACCGATATTGTAAACTTCACCCACACGCCCCTTTGCGAGCACTAATTCAATACCGCGGCAATGATCAGAAACATGAAGCCATTCGCGACGCTGAAGACCATCGCCGTAAACAGGAATTTCCCGACCGTGGAACACATTGATGATAGACAGTGGCAAAAGCTTCTCCGGATACTGATAGGGACCATAGTTGTTCGAGCACCGGGTGATCAGAACAGGTAATCCATACGTATGATAGTATGCCATCACTAGGTGATCAGCAGCCGCCTTGCTTGCAGAGTACGGGCTCCGGGGGGCAAGCGGTGTGGTTTCTAAAAATGCACCCGTAGGACCAAGGCTACCGTAGACTTCATCGGTGGATATCTGAACAAACCTCGCGATGCCATGCCGGCGGGCAGCGTCGAGAAGCGTTTGTGTGCCGAGAACATTAGTACGGAGAAAGACATGCGGGTTCTCAATCGAACGATCCACATGTGATTCGGCGGCGAAGTTGACGACTGCGTCGAAGCGGTGAGCTAGGAAAAGTTCATCAACGAGCTTGGCATCGGCAATGTCGCCACGAACAAATAGATAATTGGGCTGGTGCTCGATGTCTCGCAGGTTCTCGGGATTGCCGGCGTAGGTGAGCAGGTCAATGTTGACGATGAAATCTTGCGGATGTTCCTGCAAATGTGCCCGAATAAAATTAGTTCCAATGAAACCACATCCACCAGTAACGAGAAGCTTCATGGCCCGTTAATCGTCCTCTCGCAATAAGTTGACTCTAATGCTTGCCGTGCTTTTCCACTACTGAAGTGCAAATGATTCCAAATCACCATGCGATGCAATCGGATTTTGTGGAAGTCGATCGGACCCTGCCGGTGTACCGAGCTCTTTCATATTTTCAGCTCGAAAACAGTATAATTGCCGTTAATTTAGCGGGCACCGAGAGTGGATTACTGGAATGTCGGATTTCTGGTACTCCCCTCGACGTGATACCATCAGAAACGAATACTGGTTACCCCATTAGTTTGCTCGATCGGGCAGCACTTGAGCTGGCGGAGTATTTTCAAGGAAAGCGCATGCGCTTTTCTGTGCCATTGTCTCCGGAAGGAACTGAGTTCCAAAAGCAGGTTTGGAAAGCTGCATGCCAAATTCCCTATGGACAAGTTCGCAGCTACTGGTGGGTAGCAGTGCGCATGGGCAATCCACATGCTGCCCGGGCCGTAGGAGGAGCTCTGCGGGAGAATCCTCTTGCGATTTTTATCCCATGTCATCGGGTAGTGCGCCAGGATGGGACTCTTGGCGGCTTTGCGCCTGGAATTGAATGGAAGCAATTGCTCCTCTCTCACGAAGCACGATTCAAAGATGAACTTTATAAGACGTGGTGGGCGTCTCATCTGACTTGAAGATAGGTTCAGGGACTTAATCTGTAGTACGCAGTGGATTAAAGACGAAGCGACGGTCGAGGTAGCCATGGAACTCTTTCGACTAACTGCGCATGAGCTTGCGGAGTTGCTCCGAAAACGCGAAGTATCTAGTTATGAACTAACGCGTTCCGTTTTAACTCGGATAGGTGAGGTAGAGCCCCAAATCCAGGCATTCATCTCCGTAACTGGCGAACTGGCGCTCGAGATGGCTCAGCAAGCCGACAAGCTCCTAAGCAAGGGCGAGGCACCATCACCCCTGACAGGTATACCTGTCGCCATCAAGGATAACATGTGTACACGAGGCGTCCTCACCACTTGCGCTTCAAAGATCCTAGGAAACTTTGTTCCGCCATACGACGCCACCACTGTGGCGAACCTGCGCAAAGCGGGCGCAGTGTTTGTGGGCAAAACAAACATGGACGAATTTGCCATGGGCTCATCCACGGAGAATTCGGGGATCAAGCCGACTTTCAATCCTTGGGATTTGACTCGCATCCCGGGCGGATCAAGTGGCGGAAGCGCAGCAGCAGTTGCCGCCGACATGACCATCGTTGCCACCGGAAGCGACACTGGCGGCTCCATTCGCCAGCCAGCAGCATGCTGTGGAGTCGTTGGCCTCAAACCC
Source organism: Candidatus Sumerlaeaceae bacterium (assembly GCA_026419455.1). Classification (GTDB taxonomy): domain Bacteria; phylum Sumerlaeota; class Sumerlaeia; order Sumerlaeales; family Sumerlaeaceae; genus DRVG01. The sequence goes on from JANZZJ010000091.1 coordinate 10,633, forward strand.
ACTTATGGTCTGGTATCGCGTTATGGCTTGGTTGCTTTTGCTTCATCGCTTGATCAGATCGGCCCTATCACGAAGGACGTCGCCGATGCAGCCCTCTTGCTTAATGTGTTAGCCGGCCACGATCCGATGGATTCCACAAGTGCCAATGTCAACTGTCCGGACTACACACAATACCTTGGTCAGGAGATAAAGGGCATGCGTGTAGGATTGCCGCGGGAATTCTTTGGTGAAGGCCTAGACGCAGAGATCGAAAGTTGCGTTCGCGCGGCAGTTGACCAACTCCACTCATTGGGAGCAGAAATTGTTGAAGTCAGTCTGCCCCACTCGCCTTATGCTGTTGGGACATATTATCTTTGCGCCACGGCGGAAGCGAGCTCAAACCTGGCACGCTACGACGGAGTGAAATACGGGCTACGGGTGGAAGCGGACAACATCATTGATATGTTCTCCCGCACACGGAGCGCAGGATTTGGTACGGAGGTTAAGCGCCGCATTATGCTTGGCACGTATGCCCTCAGTGCGGGGTACTACGATGCCTATTACCTCAAAGCGCTCAAGGTGCGTACACTCATCAAAAGAGATTTTGAGCAGGCATTTGAAAAATGCGATGTCATCGTAGGCCCCACAACACCGACGCCTGCCTTTCGCTTAGGTGAGAAAACTGCTAATCCATTAGAAATGTATCTGAGTGACATCTTTACAATATCCGTCAATCTTGCTGGAATCTGTGGGATCTCGATCCCATGTGGTATTACGCAAAGTGCCTTGCCCGTCGGACTTCAGATCATCGCTCCGGCCTTTGAAGAGGGCCGCCTTTTCACTGTGGCTAATGCTTATGAACAGGCAACCAGTTGGCACCGGCAGAGGAGCCAGTACCTCAAAGTATGAGACGTCGCTCATCACGCATTTAAATAATAATTAATTATCAAATGCAGGTAATTTCTTACACGCCCAAGCAGATACGCTGTGGTGGTATCATCGGCTACTGCTGCCTTGCATATTCTCGTGAGTTCACCTAAAGATTTTTCAAGTTCTGAAGCGTGACTCCGAGTTGGAGCTGAAATCTTTAGTATTCTTTGCGCCCAATCACTGAATATCGGTGAGGTCGTGAGAGTCGGTAATGTTGCCAGATAGCGAAGGTGATCGGTTATCGTTTCCCAACAGCAGGCAAGGGATAATTCTGGCAACTGCTCAGAACTCCGGCCTCCCGCATCACTTTCCTTTAATAATGCTTTGTGATTAACAAGCTCGTCTAAGGAAACAACCGTGCCGCTGGCGAGGAGCTGAAAATCGCTGCGCGTCCCAGCACTTTCGCACGATAGAGGCTGAGGGGTTATTGCCTCGTCAAACCACACGAGTGCCGGTGTCTCAAGAAGGGTGTCGCTGCCAACTTCAGAAGCAGTAAGATGGTTGATAAGAAGCCCTTCAACAAGCCCCTCCTTCAGGAGTCGCAAGGTGCGTGGCCACATTACAGTATCGGAGGTTACCAAAGTCAGTGGCATTCTCGTTCCTCTGCGGGCTCGCGCTCGTACTGCCCGTATGAGACGCGCCAGAGACTCCTCATAGGACGTTGTGAACACTGCAGCGTAGGGACGCTCACGCAACTCCTTTTCGAGCTCGCTCTTGTCGCGCAGTGCACCTTGCGATGGTAGATCCACAGAGTCTTCAAGAGTGGGAGTCGGAATTTCTGCTTCAAAAGCACCCGGAAGTTGCCATCCGTCGCAAATGATCGCGTCCACAGGGTAGGCTTGGCATAAGTCGGCTACTAACGCTCCAAGATAATCCCGAACTTCTCTGTTCCAAGGCGCAAGCCAGACCGTTCCGCGCTCGTCAGCAGCTGCGAGCAATCGTTTCTGGGCAGAAGTCACAAGCCAGTTACGATGACGACGCAAAAACGGCGAGCGACAAAATGGCGCATGGGTATTACCTGCGGACAAAAGCTCAAGCCGTGCTGCAATCGCGAATCCTTGGTCCAACGCCTCCGCGACCAAATCCTCCCATGCATAAGGATCAAGCCGCGGGGCCAGGGGAGAAAGCCCGTAATTTTCACGCACCGCAGAGGGAAAGTAGGTGAATCCCTCCTTGTACGCATCTACAAGAACAACGTTTGCAACTCCACTCACCTCACTTAGGGCAGGCGGATTGTTCCCTTGGAGCTGCTCGGCAGTGACGTAAACTGCACGTGCGGGCGGCCTGAATTTCGTGAAAGCAGAACTTTCCATGGCGAAGCCGAGTCTACAATTAACCCACGACGCGCTGCCACCCAATTCTGCGAAGTATGATGATGAGCGCTGTCATGCATGCGGCGGCTACCGCAAGAAGAATGAGCGCTCGCACCGATTCACCAAAAATTAGAGCGCCAATCGCCGGTAGGACTGTATAAATCACCGCGACGCCAAGGGCAGCGCACAGTAGCGATGGAAGGAAGAGTCCGTCATCTGTTCTCACGTCGGGAGCCAACCGGCGAACAGGTGCCCACCCGAAGCTGGCAGGCCGGACCTTGCGGTAGAACTGCTCAAGCGTTTTCGGCGATTCAGGAGCAGTAAGGTACATCACGCACAGCCACACTATCAAAGTCAGCAGGGCAATAAATACGGTGCGATATTCAGCAACGTCCAGAAAGGTAAATGCTCCCTTGTGCGGGATGACCCACATCGCGAGAATAAAAAAGACGAACGCCGCAACCATAGCTGCTATTTCTGCGGCGGCGTTGATGCGCCACCAAAACCATCGCAGAAGAAAAACTGCCCCGGTTCCACCGCCCAAAGCCAGCAAAAGTAGCCACGCTCGTTCTACGGATTCGACAAATTGGGTCGCTACAGCGCCGCAGATGAGGATGAGAACCGTGGCAATGCGCGAAATCCACGCATAATGGTGATCTGAGGCGTTACGCACGCAGAATCGTTTGTAAATGTCGTTCACAAGATACGAAGCACCCCAATTGAGCTGAGTGGATAAGGTGGACATGTAGGCAGCGAAGAATGCAGTGAGAAGCAGACCGCGCCAGCCCGCAGGGAGAACCTCTTTCATCACACGCGGATATCCTATCCCTGCATCTTGCGCGGTGCGCAACTCGGGGTATTTCACAAGTGCTACAAGTCCGACAAGGATCCACGGCCATGGACGCAGGCAATAATGGGCAATTTGGAACCAGAGTGTGGCGAGGAGGGAATGACGCTCATCTTTGCAGGAAGCCATGCGCTGAACAACGTACCCGCCACCTCCAGGCTCGGCGCCGGGATACCAGCTCGCCCACCACATGACAAAAATGTAACTTAAAAACATTTTCGGGGTGAGCCAAGCCGTGCTAGAAAAATCTGGAATGAAATCCAAAGCATGGGTTCCACCTTCGCCGGCAGCCACAACCTTTTCCTGCAAAGCACCAATTCCCCCAACGTTCTGCACAGCGAACACGGCAAGAGCTATGCAACCTGCCATGGCAAGCACAAATTGCAGAACATCTGTGATAGCGACCCCCCACATTCCGGAGAGCATGGTGTAGAAGCCGGTAATTGCTAACATGATAGCAAGCAGCTTCCAGTCGCTAACGTTTTCGCCCACAAGGGTCACTTTGAGTACATTGAGCATGGCATAGTTAACCCAAGCAATGATGAGAGCGTTAATCGGAATCGCAAGGTAAGCGGCACGGAATGCGCGCAGGAACGAGGCCGGCTTACCACCGTAACGGAGTTCAATGAGCTCAACATCAGTGAGTACCTCAGCGCGGCGCCACAGACGAGCGTAAAGGAAGACCGTCAACATCCCTCCTACCGCAAAAGACCACCAGAGCCAGTTGCCCGCAAGTCCCTTTTGGACGACCAAACCGGTGACGGCAAGCGGCGTGTCAGCTGCGAAGGTGGTAGCGACCATGGAAGTTCCCGCAATCCACCATGGAAGAGATCGCGCTGAGACGAAAAATTCCTGAATGCTTTTTCCAGCGCGGCGGGAGAATATGAGGCCAACAAGCAAAGAAATCGCAAAATATGCTACTACGATAGACCAGTCCAGCCCTGTGAGTTGCACCGTCCGAACCTCCCTGAAATTTTGACCACCAGTAAAAAAACCGATACGACAAAAGCCAAAACTAGCTTTCCGGTAAGTGCGCGCAGTGTGGGCTGTCTCTTATACACATCTGAC